>JBPPNA010000271.1:0-23404 GCA_051306355.1 Acidimicrobiales bacterium
GGGGCGTCCCACCATGGCGGCAGTCTCCCCGACGCGTCCCTGTATCAGTGCAGGAAATGCCGCTCGCCGGTGAAGACCATGGCCACGCCGAGCTCGTCGGCCTTGGCGATGCACTCGTCGTCGCGCACCGAGCCACCGGGCTGGATGATCACCGCGACGCCGGCCGCGGCCGCGGCCTCGATGCCATCGGGGAACGGGTAGAAGGCGTCGGACGCGCAGGCCCCGCCCTCGGCTCGGCCGGCGGCCTTGTCGGCGGCGATCTGGCCGGCCTCGACCCGGTTCTGCTGCCCGGCACCGATGCCCCACGCCGTGCCGTCCTTGGCCAGCACGATCGAATTCGACTTCACCCACCCGCACACCCGCCAGGCGAAGGCGGCGTCGGCCAACTCGGCGTCGGTGGGCTGCCGTTCGGTGACCACCTGCCATGAGTCGGCCCCGGCGGCGAAGTGATGCGGACCCTGGACGAGCCAGGTGTCGTTCAACTGCCGGATGGCTCTCGGTGCCGGACCGGGCGCCGGCAGGGTCAGCAGACGCGTGTTCTTGCGTTTGCCCACGAGGGCGCCGATCACACCGTCGCCGTAGCCGGGGGCGATGACCACGTCGGCCTGGGCGGCGTCGACCATCTCGTCGACGGTGGCGGTGTCGATGGGCTCGGAGGTGGCGACGATGCCACCGAAGGCCGACCGCGGATCGCACTCGAACGCCGCCTTGTAGGCCTCGGCCAGCGTGTCGGCCACGGCCGCACCGCACGGGTTGGCGTGCTTGATGATGGCCACCGCCGGCTTGCCGGTCTCGGTCGCGAGGTCGTGGGCCAGGTTCCAGGCCGCGTCCGCGTCGAAGATGTTGAGGTAGCTGAGCGCGACGCCGGCGTGCTGTTCCACCTGGTCCCAGACACTGGTGGTGCCTCGCTGGCGGTAGCGGGCGCCTTGCTGGTGCGGGTTCTCGCCGTAGCGCAAGACCTGCTCGTCGCGCTCGAGGGCGAGGTGGATCGTCGGGGGCAACTCGGGGGGTTCGGACCCGGTCTCGTCGAACCACGTCACCACGGCAGCGTCGTAGGCGGCGGTGTGGGCGAACGCCTTGCGGGCGAGGGCGCGGCGGGTGGAGGCACCGAGCGAGCCGTTCTCGCGGATCTCCGCCAGCACGGGTTCGTAGTCGGCCGGGTCGATCACGATGCCGACGTGGGCGTGGTTCTTGGCTGCGGCGCGGACCATGGCCGGGCCACCGATGTCGATCAGGTCGATGCCGTGATCCAGGCGCCGACCACCGGCGTCGCCGACTGCCTCGGGATCGCCGAAGGGGTACAGGTTCGACACCACGAGGGCGAACGGCTCGATCTCGTACGTCTCGATGTCGGCCCGGTGCTCGGGATCGGTGGGGTCGGCCAGGATCGCTCCGTGGATCTTGGGGTGCAGGGTGGCCACCCGATGACCGAGGATGGCGGGGTACCCGGTGACCTCCTCCGTACTGGTCACCTCGACGCCCGCGTCGCCAACGGCGGCCGCGGTCCCGCCGCTCGACACCAACTCCCAACCGAGATCGACCAGGCCGCGCGCGAGATCCACGACACCCGACTTGTCGTACACGGACAGGAACGCCCTCATGCTCCGGAACCCATGGGATGTGTCTCCTTCGGGGAGTTGCTGCGATGGAGCAGTTCGGGTCGGTCCAGCACCGCTCGGATCGTGTCGGGATAGAGGCGACGTTCGACGGCCTTGATGCGTTCGTGGAGCGATCCGGCGGTGTCGTCATCGAGCACCTCAACCGCCTCCTGGGCCAGGATCGGCCCGGCGTCCATCTCGAGGGTGGCGACGTGGATGGTGCAGCCCGTGACCTTGACGCCGTAGTCGAGAGCGGCCTCCACGGCGTGCCAGCCCTTGAACGCCGGGAGCAGCGCCGGGTGGGTGTTGAGGATCCGGTAGGGGAAGGCGTCGTGGATGGCCTGTCCGAACACGGTGCCGTACCCGGCCATGGCCACCAGGCCGATGCCGGCGTCGACGAGGACGGTGGCCACCTCGGCGGTGTAGGCCTCACGGTCGAACAAGGGGCCGAACGACGTGCGCTCGTGCACCACGCACCGGATGCCGTGATGTCCGGCGACCTCGGTGGCCCGGCACGGCCGGTCGACCACCACGAGCTCCACCGGGATTCCGTCGGTCAGGATCGCGTCGAGCAGGGTCCCGCTACCGGAGGCGAGCACAGCGAGCTTCATCGGGTTCGGAAGCTAGCAGTCGCCCCCGAACCATCCTGTGGGAGGGGCGAACGGCGACCGATCAGCGACGGCCGGTGAGCTGCCGGGCCAGGCACTCGGTGCGCGCACCCTGGGGGATCGACGCGCAGTACGTCCTTACGTCGTCGACGTCTGCGAAGGGACCGGAGGACACCACCACCCAATAACCGGGTTGCAGCGAGCTCCAGTCATCGGACCGGGTGACCACGGCCCCGGGCGCGTCGCTGCGGGCCTGGCTCCACGCCGCCTCGATGGCGTCGGGCCCCGCCGAGGCGGGAACCGACGTGAGCTGGGCGATCCAACCACCGCTGAAGGACGACGAGAGCATCGGGACCGATCCGGGTCGGGTCGATGCCGCGACGGCCGGCGGGGTCGTGGTGCTACGAGGTGCGGCCGTGGTCGGGCTCGTCGTCGAGGTTGTCGTCGGCGTCGCGGCAGCAGGCGCGGTGGACGAGGCCGTGGTGGGCGCCGAGGCCGTGGGCCCGTCGCCGTCGCTCGTGGTGTCGGAGTCCTCCGACGACGGCTCATCGGCCTGTGCATCGACCCCAGGGTCGGCTTCCACGACGTCGCCCGCGACCTCGGAGTCGCGTCCACTCTCCGTCCCGGCGTCGCCACCCCCCAGCACCTGGGCACCGATGGCCACCAGACCGGCGAGGAGGGCGAGTGCCAACACGCCGTAGGCGGCCGGGCGCAGCGGGTCCCGGGAACGGACCGGTGGCCGGCGTCGCTCTCGAATGGGAATGGCCCAGGGCAGGATCGCCGCTTCGCCGTCGGGACCGTCGGGTTCCGGGACGGGCGCAAGGGCGTCGCAGGTCGGGCACCGGTACTCGTCGTCGGCGATCGACGTTCCGCAGTTCGCGCAGGGGATGGTCATGGCATGGTCCTCACGTCTCCACCCGCCACAGCAATGGTGCCATGCCGCGCTGCGGGGATCGCGGCACCCGGTCGCGTGGCGAGCCCGCTCAGGACAGCGGCGGATCCTCGCAACCCGCCGTACCGCGCCGATCTCCGTGCCACCGTGGCCGGAGTCGATCACGCCATGCGCACCGGTCAGCGGATCGCCGTCGTCGCATCGGCGTCGCCACGGTCGAGCGCGGAGGTGCCGTCGTCGGACGTGGCGATCGATACGGCCAGGGGACCTCAGCGGGCCACCGCCGGCCCGCTAGAGCTTCGCGACGATCTCCACCATGAGCTCACCGGCCTCGGTGGGGTTGTCGCCCACCTGCACGCCAGCATCCTCGAGGGCCTCGCGCTTGGCGGCGGCGGTGCCCTTGCCGCCCGACACGATGGCGCCGGCGTGGCCCATCTTCTTGCCGGGAGGGGCGGTGACGCCGGCGACGTAGGACACGACCGGCTTCGAGACGTTGGCCTTGATGAACTCGGCCGCTTCCTCCTCGGCACTGCCGCCGATCTCGCCGATCATCATGATGGCCTGCGTCTCGTCGTCGGTCTCGAAGCGCTCGAGGCAGTCGATGAACGTGGTGCCGGGAACGGGATCGCCGCCGATGCCGACGCAGGTCGACACGCCGATGTCCTTGAGCTTGAGCTCGTAGAGCGCCTGATAGGTGAGGGTGCCGGAGCGGGACACGATGCCGACGTTGGTACCGCCAGCGGTCGGCTCCTTGGCGATCTCGCCGGCGGTGATGCCGATGTTGCACTTGCCGGGGCTGATGATGCCGGGGCAGTTGGGCCCGAGGAGCTGCACGTTGGGGAAGTCGCGCTGCAGCTTGTTGTAGAACCAGGCCTCGTCGTGGGCGGGGACGCCCTCGGTGATACACACGATGAACTCCACGCCACCCTCGGCCGCCTCCATGACGGCGTCCTTGACGCCGGGAGCGGGGATGAAGATGCAGGAGGCCGTGGCGCCGGTGGCCTCGACCGCCTCGGCGACGTTGGCGTAGATCGGCACGCCGTCGACGGCCGTACCGGCCTTCTTGGGATGGGTGCCGGCGACGACCTTGGTGCCGTACTCCGCGTTCCGTCCGCCGTAGAAGCTGCCCTGCGAACCGGTGAGCCCCTGGTAGATGACCTTGGTGCTGTTGTCTACGAAAATGGCCACTACTGGCCACCCCTTTCCTTCGCGAGGGCGACAACGGTCTCGGCCGCCTCCACCATCGTCGGCTTGCTCTGCAGTGAATCGCTCTCGTGCTCGGCGAGGATGGCGCGACCCTGTTCGGCGTTGGTGCCGTCGAGACGGATCACGATCGGCGCATCGATGTCGACTCGGTCGAGGGCGTCCACGATGCCGTTGGCCACCTCGTCGCCCTTGGTGATGCCACCGAAGATGTTGATGAAGATCGCCTTGACCTTGGGATCGTTGTTGATCGTCTCCAGCGCCCCAGCCATGACGTCGGCATTGGCGCCGCCACCGATGTCGAGGAAGTTGGCCGGCTTGCCACCCACCTGGGTGACGATGTCGACCGTGCTCATGGCCAGACCGGCCCCGTTGGCGATCACGCCCACGTAGCCGTCGAGGCCGACGTACTGCAGACCCTTGGCGTGGGCGTCCTGCTCGCGCTCGTCGCGCACCTGGGTCTTGTCGTACTCCGCGTACTCCGGATGCCGGAACGTGGAGTTCCCGTCGAGCGTGACCTTGGCGTCGAGGGCATGGACCTCACCGGTGGGCTTGAGGATGAGGGGGTTGATCTCGGTGAGGTCGGCGTCGCCCTCGCTGTACGCGGTGTAGAGCTTTCCCAGGATGTCGACGGCACCGTCCGTTGCGTCGGGGTTCAGGTTCGCCCGCTCGACCCAGTCGCGGGCGTCGGCCTCGCTCAACCCGTCGACGGGATCGATCCAGATCTTGGCGATGGCGTCAGGGTTCTCCTCGGCGACGGTCTCGATCTCGACCCCACCCTCGGCGGAGAGCATCCCGAGGTGCTTCTTGGCCGAGCGGTCGAGCGTGAAGGAGGCGTAGTACTCCTCGGCGATGTCGGACGCGACCTCGATCCA
Organism: Acidimicrobiales bacterium; assembly: GCA_051306355.1. Classification (GTDB taxonomy): domain Bacteria; phylum Actinomycetota; class Acidimicrobiia; order Acidimicrobiales; family Salinilacustritrichaceae; genus Salinilacustrithrix. Next base: position 5,177 of record JBPPNA010000271.1, read on the forward strand.
GATGGTCCGCACGATGTGGCCCTTGATGTCGAGACCGAGGATGGTGCCGGCGTGCTCACGGACCTCGTCGACGTCGGCGGCCAACTTCACCCCGCCGGCCTTCCCACGACCACCCACATGGACCTGGGCCTTGACGACGACCGGATAGCCGATGCGTTCGGCGATGGCCACCGCCTCGTCGACGGTGGTGCAGGCTGCGCCGTCGCTGACGGGAATGCCGTACTGGGCGAAGAACTGCTTTCCTTGGTACTCGAGGAGATCCATGTGCGCTTTCCCTCTTCGGCGGTGAGCCTTGGGTCGGGACGGGGTCGAGCCGGATACTAGGAGGATGCATGTGGTGCACGACCAATTGCCGGAACCCGACGCCGAGCTGATCGTGGGTCTCCCGTGAGCCCGGTCGCCCGGCGCAAGGGGGGCGCCCACACCGGTCGTGTCGTCCTCGTCGCCATCGTCGGCGTGGGGATCGCACTCGGTGTCGCGTTCGTCGTCGCCAACCTGGCGAGCAGCGGCGACGTCGCGGTCAACCTCGGAGACGACCGCTTCGACGCCGGCAGCGTGGAGAACCGCGCCGAGAGTGTGTCGGCCGGAGGGCCGGTGTTGTTCCCGGATCCGGCCAACTTCACCCGGTCGATCTACGTCGACCACAGCGGCGGCGACGCCGACCGGGGTTGGACTGCGGTCGGCGCGTTCGTCCCCGACCGGCCCGAGTGCAGCGTGACGTTCGATCCCGACGCCGAGCAGTTCGTCGCCGGAGCGCCCTGCGATGCATCGACCACGTTCCCGCGTTCCGGCGCGGGCCTGCGCCAGTACCCCACCGAGGTGGTGGACGGTCGGCTCTACGTCGACCTCCAGGACCCCGTCGAGGAGTGAACCTCAGAAGAGGCCGACGACCTCGCGCCGCTGGACCTTGTTGGTGCCCGTCCGAGGGAAGTCGTCGACCTCGAGGTACCGCACCGGCACCTTGTAGCTCGACAGGTGCTCGTGGGCGAAGTCACGCAGCTCGGCGGCGTCGAAGCGGGCTCCGGCGGCCAACCGCACGGCCGCCACGGGGACCTCACCCAGGCGCTCGTCAGGGAACGGCACGACCGCCGCCTCGACGACGTCGGGGTGCGTCTCGAGCACCGCCTCGATCTCGACCGCGTACACCGAGAATCCCCCTCGCTTGATCACATCCTTCTTCCGGCCTGCGAACAGCACCGAGTTCAGCGGCCCCTTCCGAGCCAGATCACCGGTGCGGAGCCAACCGTCTGCGTCGAGAACTGCGGCCGTCGCGACATCGTCACCCCAGTACTCCCGCAGGACCCCGGGCCCCTTCACGAGGAGCTCACCGGTCTCGCCTGCGGCCGCGTCCCGGCCCTCGTTGTCGACCACCCGCATCCGATACCCCGGGATCGGGAAGCCCACGGAGTCGCCGAGACCCATCGGCAGGTACGGCGGGCTGATCTTGGCCGCCACACCGCCGCCGGTCTCGACCATGCCGTACCCCTCGGCGAACATCGCCTCGCCGAGATCGCCGAGGCCGGGAACGTGGGCCGTGGCGCCGAACGACTTGAACTCGCGGGCCAGATCGGGTGGCATCACGTCGGCACCCGACGCCCACACCCGGATGCTCTTGAGATCCCGGTCCGGTGCCCCCGCCGCGAGGAGCAGGCGGTACATGGTGGGCACGCCGATGAAGATCGACGCCCGGCGATCCTCGATCGCGTCGAGGACCTCGGATGCGGAGAACCGGCGGAGAAAGTAGGTGGCGATACCGACGCTCGACAGACCGAGGAGCGCGACGAACCCCATGATGTGGGCGACCGGCAGGCTCACCACGGCTTCATCGCGTCGAAGGGCGCTGGGGTACGCCGCGCTCGCCCGCAGCGACCCGACCAGAGCGTCGTGGGTGAGCGCGACACCTTTGGGTCGGCCGGTGGTGCCAGAGGTGTAGAAGAGCGCTGCGACGTCAGCGCCGGACGCACCGATCGATGTGCGGAGAGGTTCGTGCCCGTCGATCTCGCGGGCAGACCGGACGACCAGGACGGCTCCGGAGTCGGCCACGACGTGATCGATCTCCTCCTTGCGCATGGCGTCGTTGACCGGAGCGGGGATGGCACCGGCACGGGAGACGGCGAGCGACAGGAGGAGCTGCTCGTAGCTGTTGGGGGTGGCGACGACGACGACGTCGCCCGGCTCGGTGCGGGCCGCCACGCCCCCGGCCCAGCGGGCCACCCGCTTCGCGGCCTGCCCGTAGGTGACCTCGAGCCCCCCGCCGGCCTCGGACACCAGTCGGCGGCCGCCGTGCACGCCGGCCATCCGTTCCATGATGTTGCCGAGCGTGTGGTCTCGGCGCAGGAGGAACGCCAGGCGTTCCCAAGTCCTCAGCATCCCCTCCGGTGTAGTGCCCGCACCGCGCCGAGGGCCAATGGAGGTCAGATCTTCGTCAGCGGCGCCCAGGACAGGAGGAGGCGCTTCTCGCCCACCCCGGCGAAGCGGATGGTGGCCTCGGCCTTCTCGCCGCTGCCCTCGACGTCGATGATGACGCCATCGCCGAACGTGGCGTGGCTCACGTCGTCGCCCACCCGGAGGCCGGCGGACTCGGCACCGGTGCTGATGGGCGGGCGGTCGCGTGCCGCGAGTGCGTTCTCGACGATGCGGTCGCGCCCCTCGTCGATGCTGGACCGGGACTGACGGTCGCCGCGGCCGAAGGTGCGACCCTCGGTGTCGTCCCCCCGGGACCGCCGACCGGAACCGCCGGTGCCGGACCCTCCAGAGTAGGTACGGCCTCCCCGGCTGGCCCGGCGTCGCCCGCCGACCTCGGACACCAACTCCTCGGGGATCTCGTCGAGGAACCGGCTGGGCGGGTTGTACTGCGTGCCACCGAAGAGCGTGCGGCTCCAGGCATGGGTGAGGTGCAGCTGCTCCATGGCCCGGGTGATGCCCACGTAGGCGAGGCGGCGCTCCTCCTCCAGCTCGGCGGGCTCGGTGAGGGTTCGCATGTGGGGGAAGATGCCGTCCTCGAGGCCGACCAGGAACACGATGGGGTACTCGAGCCCCTTGGCCGAGTGCAGGGTCATCAGCGTGACCTCGGACTGGTCCTCATCGAGTTGGTCGGTGTCAGCCACCAGGGAGACCGACTCGAGGAACTCGCCCACGTCCTCGTACTCGTTCGCCGTCCCGATCAGCTCGGCCAGGTTCTCGAGCCGACCCTCGGCCTCGATCGTGGCCTCGTTGCGCAACTCGTCGAGGTAGCCGCTCGTCTCCAGGAGGTGCTCGAGGAGCGGGCCGGGCCCGTCGGCGATCCGGCCGGCTGCTTCGTCCAGCAGGTCCACGAACCGGGTGATGCCGCCGATGGCCCGACCCGAGACGCCGGCCTCCTCGGCTCGGCGCAACCCGTCGGCGAAGGTCATGCCCCGTCCGGCGATCCACTGGTCCACGCGAGCCACGCTGGTGTCGCCCACGCCCCGCTTCGGGACGTTGAGCACCCGCTTCACGCACACCTCGTCGGACAGGTTCACGGCCGCCTTGACGTAGGCGAGGGCGTCCTTCACCTCCCGCCGGTCGAAGAACCGGGTGCCGCCGATGACCCGATACGGGATGCCACCGCGGGCCAGGTACTCCTCGAGCACCCTCGACTGGGCGTTGGTCCGATAGAAGACGGCGATGTCGCCCCACCGGTGGGTGCCACCATCGTGGAACCGGGCGATCTGTGACGTGACCCACTGGGCCTCGTCGTGCTCGTCCTCCGCGTGGTAGCGCACGATCCGGTCGCCCATGCCCGCTTCGGTCCACAGCTCCTTGGGCTTGCGCCCGACGTTGTTGGCGATGACCGCGTTCGCCGCGTCGAGCACCGTCTGTGTCGATCGGTAGTTCTGCACGAGGGGAATGGTGGTGACGTCGGGAAACGCCTTCTCGAAATCGAGGATGTTGGAGATGTCTGCGCCTCGAAAGCCGTACACGGACTGATCCCCGTCGCCGACGACAGTCACGTTGCGGTGCTCGGAGGCGAGCTGGATCACGAGCTCGTTCTGGACCCGGTTGGTGTCCTGGTACTCGTCGACCAGCACGTGGGAGAAGCGTCGGCGGTAGTGGTCGAGGATGTCGGGATTTCGACGGAACAGCTCGGCGACCTGTAGGAGGATGTCGTCGAAGTCCATCGCACCGGCCCGCAGCAGCCGCGTCTGGTACTCGCGATACACATCGGCCAACTTCTGCTCGGTGAAGCCGCGGGCCCGGTCGGCGAAGGCATCGACCAGGACGTAGTCGTTCTTGGCCGAGGAGATCTGGGCGTGCACCGAGCGCGGCGGAAGCTTCTTGGTGTCGAGGCCCAGATCGCGCAGGACGTACCCGGTGAGCCGCACCGCGTCCGCCTGGTCGTAGATGGTGAACGACGACGGGTATCCAAGGGCCGCGCCATCGCGCCGCAGGATCCGCACGCACGCAGAGTGGAACGTCGACACCCACATCTTGCGGGCGACCGGACCCACCAGCGTCGCGATGCGGGTCTTCATCTCGTCGGCGGCCTTGTTGGTGAACGTGATGGCCAGGATCTCGAACGGCGACACTCCCTGCTCGCGGATCAGCCATGCGATGCGGCGGGTGAGCACCCTGGTCTTGCCCGACCCCGCGCCGGCGAGGACCAGCAAGGGGCCACCCATGTGGGTGACCGCCTCCTCCTGCGCCGGGTTCAGCCCATCGAGCAACGCCTCACCGAAGGGGCCGGGCGCGCCGGGATCCCCCGCGGGACCGGGGAAGAGCGCATCGGCAGGGACCTCGCCAGACGACAGATGGGGCAGCTGGGGCACCGAATCGACACTACCGGCGGTCACCGACAGCGCTGCGGGGCCCAACGGGCGCCATTCGTCCCTCGCCGGCGTCACGCAGGCGACGAGGGCCCGTCAGGAGCGTGCCAGACTCGCCGACGTGAAGATCCACAAGCTCTCGTCCACGGATGCCTTCATCGCCTTCGACCTCGATGACGCCCCTGCGGTCGGGATCACACGGCTGGCCCGCAAGGTCCTCCAGGACGGCGCCCAGCTGCTCGCCCGTTCCACCACCTACAGCTTCGCCAGCTTCGGGATCCGCATGGGTGGAGCGTCAGCGGGCATCAACGCCGAGGGCGACGACGTCGATCCTGCGGTGGCCGATTTCGTGGGCGAGACCAGGGACCTGATCTCCAGCGGACGGTGGGCCACCGACCCCGGGCTGGGGCTCAGCGAAGCCGACCTGGCGCCCCTGCGAATCGAGGACAGACGTCCCTCCGAGCTGTGGAACGGGAGCCTGACCGAACAACTCGTCGCCCTCGGTGCCATCGCCGCTGCCCGGGCCGCCCGCCCGAGCGGGATGGACGGCGCCAGCGTGGCCATCGCCGGTACCGGCCCGATCGTCGACGCGGCCCGGCTCGGCCTCGACCACGACGGCATCGCGGTCACCGGCGACACGATCGACGCCCAGTGCGACGTGCTGTTCCTCGCCGGAAAGACCGGGATGCTCGACCACGAGGCGGCCACCCGGGTCCGGGCCGGCATGGTCGTGCCGCTCACGCCTGTCCCCCTGACCGCCCGGGCCCACGCCATGCTCGCCCAGGCCGGGACGATCCACGTTCCCGACTTCCTGTCGATCGCTGCACCACTCCTCCACGCCCACGCCCACGAGATCGCCGACGGCGACGGCGACGGCGACCCGATCGATCGGATCACGGCCGCCGTGGCCGACCTCGCGTCCGAGGGCACGAACCTCTGGATGGCAGCGGTGGAGCGAGCCGAGGAGTTCCTCCGCTCCTGGCAGGACGAGCTCCCCTTCGGACGACCCCTGGCCTGAGCTCCTCAGCCCGTACCCAGGAGCCGGGTGCGGAGGTGGTCGAGCACCTGCTCCAGCGCGTCGTGGGTGGGGTGTCCCGCTTCGTCGACCAGGTCCTCCGTGAGGACGGAGTGGGCCGCCGGGCGGATGCCGTGGGTGTTCCCCTTCGACGAATCGATGGTCACGCCGATGAATCCTTCACCGAGTTCCGCCTCGAGTCGGGCGAACCGCTCGGCGGGCGCGAGCCGATCGCCGGAGAAGCGCAGGCCGAGCACGCACACATCGTCTTCGGCGACCCGTTGCTTGACGAGTCCCAGGTCGACATCAGAGATGCCGAGGTCTCGCTTCTGCGCCCTGGTGACCCCGAACGGCAGCGATGGCTGCGACAGGACCGGTGCGACGACCGCATCATCTACCGTCATGGCGAGGGCGAAGCCCCCGGTGAGGCACATGCCAACGGCCCCGACGCCGGGACCGCCGCAGCGCTCGTGCTCGGCGCGGGCGAGCGCCCGGCACCAGTCGATGATCGGTGAGGTACGGCCGCGCGCCCAGGTCATGAACTCGCGGCTGATGCAAGCATGGACCGCGGTCTGCACGCCGTACGCCGCGGTGGGCTCCTTGCCCGGGGTTCCGAAGAGATGCGGGAGCACCACCGTGCAGCCGATGTCGGCCACCCTTCGGGCGAACTCGGCGACGAGGGGGGTGATGCCGGGGATCTCGGAGATCACGATCACGGCCGGTCCCGTGCCCTTGCGATAGACGGTCCGGGTCTTGGCCGAGTGGGTGAAGGACGTGGTCTCGAAGTCGTCGAGCGAATCCATCCGGAAAGTCTGCCCGATATGGATCCGCTCGATGTTCGGGTTGGCCCGTTCGCTTGGGAATCACTCCCATTCGATGGTACCGGGAGGTTTGGAGGTGATGTCGTAGGCGACGCGGTTGATGCCGGGCACCTCGTTGATGATGCGGCTCGACATCTTCTCCAGCAGGTCATGGGGCAGTCGCGCCCAGTCGGCGGTCATGGCGTCGTCGGAGGTGACCGCCCGGATGATGCACGGATAGCCGTACGTCCGCTCGTCGCCCATGACCCCGACGGCGCGGATGTCGGGCAACACCGCGAAGGCCTGCCAGATCTCGCGATCCATCCCGGCCTTGTGGAGCTCGGCCCGGACGATGGCATCGGCCTCCTGGAGGATGGCGACCTTGTCCGGGGTGACCTCGCCGATGATCCGGACCCCGAGGCCTGGGCCCGGGAACGGCTGGCGCCACACGATCTCCTCGGGGAGGCCCAGCTCCTCACCCACCCGCCGGACCTCGTCCTTGAACAGGTCGCGGAGGGGTTCGATCAGCTCGAAGTCCATGTCGTCGGGCAGGCCGCCCACGTTGTGGTGCGACTTGATGGTGGAGTTCTTCGCACCGCCGCCGGATTCGACGATGTCGGGGTACAGCGTGCCCTGCACCAGGAACTCGGCGTCGGTGAGGCCGCCCTTGGCGTCCTCGAAGATGCGGATGAACAGCTCGCCGATCGCCTTGCGCTTCTCCTCGGGGTCGGTGATCCCGACGAGGCGTTCGAAGAAGCGGTCGGCGGCCCGCACGTGGATCAACTCGATCCCGAAGTTGCGGCGGAACGTCTCCACCACCTGGTCGCCCTCGTCCTTGCGCATCAGGCCGGTGTCGACGAAGACGCAGGTGAGCTGGGAGCCGATGGCCTTGTTGACGAGGGCCGCGGCCACCGCCGAGTCGACGCCGCCGGAGAGGCCACAGATGGCCCGCCCGTCCCCCACCTGGGCCCGGACGGCGGCGACCTCGGTCTCGATGACCGACGACATCGTCCAGCTGGGGCGGCAACCGCAGGCGTCGTAGAGGAACCGCTTGAGCAGCTCCTGACCGTGAGGCGTGTGCACCACCTCGGGATGGAACTGCACGGCGTAGATGCCCGCGGCCGGCTTCTCGAACACGGCCGCCGGCGTGTCGGGGGTGGAGGCCAGCACGCTGAAGCCGTCGGGCGCCCGGGTGATCGTGTCGAAGTGGCTCATCCACACGATCTGGTCCTCGGGCGACTCGTCGACGAGCAAGGTGCCCGCGCCGATGCGGCGGAGGTCGGCTCGGCCGTACTCGCCCCGTCCCGTCTTGGCCACCTCGCCGCCGAGGTCACGGGCGATGAGCTGACCGCCGTAGCAGATTCCGAGCACGGGTACGCCGGATTCGTAGATCCCGACGTCGACGTTGGGCGCGCCGTCGGCGTGCACCGATGCCGGACCGCCCGAGAAGATGATGCCCTTGGGTTTGCGACGAGCGATCTCCTCGGCGCTGATGTCGTGGGGGACGATCTCGGAGTGGACGTGGGCCTCTCGGATCCGACGGGCGATGAGCTGCGCGTACTGGGCCCCGAAGTCGACCACGAGAACGGTGTCGAACTCTGTCTCCATGCGCACGCCGCCGCGAGTTCCTGCGGGCTCTTCGAGCGTCACCGGGTCACCTCGGGGATGATCATCAGCTCGGCCTTCTGGAACTCCTTCAGCGTCTCGTAGCCGCTGCTCGCCATGGCCGCCCGGAGGGCCCCCATCAGGTCGAGCCGACCGTCGGCGGAATCCGACGGACCGACGAGCACCTCTCGCTGGGTGCCCCGAGCGGGGATCCGGATCCGCTCGGAGTGGGGGACGTCGGCACGCGCCCCGACGGGTGTCCAGTGGCACCCCTGGCCGGGGGCGTCGGTGGTGCCGGCGAGGGGCGCACCGAGCATCACTGCGTCGGCGCCACACGCCAGCGCCTTGGCCACGTCACCGCCGGTGTCCATGCCGCCGTCGGCGATGATGTGGACGTAGACCCCGGTCTCGTCGAGGTGGCGCATGCGGGCCGCCCGCGCGTCGGCGATGGCCGTGGCCAGCGGCACGCCTACGCCGAACGTGTCGGACGTGGTCGCGCCCACACCGGTCCCGACGCCGACCAGCACACCCGCAGCACCGGTGCGCATGAGGTGGAGCGCGGCCTGGTAGCTGGTGCACGAGCCGGCCAGCACGGGGATGTCGAGCTGACGGATGAACGTCTTGAGGTTGAGTGCCTCGCCGTTCTTCGTCACGTGCTCGGCAGAGAGCACCGTGGAGCGGATCAACAGGAGATCGAGCTCCGATTCGAGCACCTTCGGCAGCAGCTCCTCGATGCGGTGCGGCGTGACCGCTCCTGCTGCGACCGCACCGGTCTCCCGGATGGCCCGGACGCGCTCCACGATGAGGTCGGGGTCGACCGGCTGCTTGTAGATCTCCTGGAGACGGGCGGACGCGGTCTCGTCGGAGAGCTCGGCGATCTCGGCCAGCAGCGGCGTGGCGTCCGCGTAGCGCGTCCACAGTCCCTCGAGGTCGAGGACCGCCACGCCACCCATGTCGTCGAATGCCGCCGCGTTGTGCGGGCTCACGACCGAGTCGCATGGTGCGGCCAACACGGGGAGCTCGAAGCGGAAGCCCTGGAGCTCCCACGCGAGGTCCACGAGCTCGGCGTCGCGGGTGCGGCGGCTGGGTACGATCGTGAGTTCATCGAGGCCGAACCCTCGCCGTGCGGTCTTTCCGAGTCCGATCTCGATCTCCGCCACCGTGCGGCCTTCCCTCAGAGGAAAATGGCGAGTGTAGTGAACTGGCCCGTGGCCACCAGACGTCAGATGGTCAGGTGGTCCGGCAGCGGGGGGAGGGCTGGCGCATCAGCGGACGTCCATCACTCGATCGATGAGCGACCAGAGTGCCTCGACCTCGTTTTGCGTGGTCCACGTCTGCCCGACGCAGACGCGCATCGCCGGCCGTTCGTCGAGCACGGTGGCGGTCACCAGCGCTTCGCCCGAGGCGTTCACGGCACCGATGAGCGCGCTGGTGCGGTCATCGGCGCCGTCGAGCACCCATCGCAGCTCCGGACACACCGCTGCCGGGCGGCCAGGATGGTGCACAAGGTGGACGACGACGCCGAGTCCTGGAGCACACCCCCGCCCGGGCCGTCGGCACCGTGGCGGAAGTGTTCGGGAAGGCCCAGGAGGCCACCCAGTCCACGAACTCGTGGCCCAGCCGGCGGAACTCGTCGGGGGTCATGTGGTCACCGGGCACGGGCGGAACCTATCCGGAACCCCCGGCCGGACTCCCCGCCGGGGCCGGCGCAACTGCCCTGGTGCGGGTGGTGTTCCACTAGGGTTCCCACATGGAAGAGCGTTTTGCCGTCACAGACGCCGTCCACCCCCGCTTCGTCAAGCTGGGCCTGACCTACGACGACGTGCTGCTCGTGCCGGGTGAGTCCGACGTGCTTCCCCACCAGGTCGACACGTCGACCCAGCTCACGCCACGTATCCGCCTTGCGGTGCCGATCCTGTCGGCGGCCATGGACACCGTCACCGAAGCTCGGCTCGCCATCGCACTGGCCCGGGCCGGTGGCATGGGCATCGTCCACCGCAACCTCTCGATCGCAGACCAGGCGGTCGAGGTCGACCGGGTGAAGCGTTCGCAGTCCGGCATGATCGAGGATCCGGTCACGCTCACCGCCGATGCCCACGTGTACGACGCCCTCGATCTCATGGCGAAGTACAAGGTGTCGGGGGTGCCGATCGTGGATCACGACGACCGCCTCGTGGGCCTGCTCACCAACCGCGACCTCCGTTTCGTGGACGACCACGACCAACCGATCTCGGCGGTGATGCGCCGACCGCCACTCGTCACCGGCAAGGTCGGCACCACGCTCGACCAGGCGAAGCAGATCCTGTGGGAAGGCCGCATCGAGAAGCTGCCGATCGTCGACGACGACGGCGTGCTCCGTGGGCTCATCACCATCAAGGACATCACCAAGCGCGACGACTTCCCCCACGCCACCCACGACGACCGCGGACGGCTCCGGGTCGGTGCGGCCGTCGGCGTCGGCCCTGACGTGCTGGACCGCTGTGAAGCGCTGATGATCGCTGGTGTCGACGCACTGGTGGTCGACACGGCCCACGGCCACTCGCGAGGCGTGCTCGACACGGTGAAGGAGATCAAGTCTCGCTGGGACGTCGACGTCATCGCCGGCAACATCGCCACCGGCGAGGCCGTCCGGGCCCTGGCTGCCAACGGCGCCGACGCCGTCAAGGCCGGTGTGGGACCCGGATCGATCTGCACGACCCGGGTCGTTGCCGGCGTGGGTGTGCCGCAGATCACGGCGATCGTCGACTGCGCCGAGGCCGCAGACGAGGTCGGCATCCCGGTCATCGCCGACGGTGGCGTGCAGCACACGGGCGACATCGCCAAGGCGCTCGCCGCCGGCGCCAGCGTGGTGATGCTCGGCTCGATGTTCGCCGGCACCGACGAGGCACCGGGGGAGGTCATCGTCCACCAGGGAGAGCGCTACAAGGAGTACCGGGGCATGGGCTCCATGGGGGCCATGGGCGACCGCTCCACCAGCGACGGTCCCGACGCCCGCAAGGCCCGGAGCTTCTCGAAGGACCGGTACTTCCAGGGCGACGTCGACGACGTCGAGAAGCTGGTCCCGGAGGGCATCGAAGGCCGGGTCGCCTACAAGGGCCCGATCGGCCCCCTCCTCCACCAGTTCACCGGTGGCCTCCGGGCGGCGATGGGCTACTGCGGGACACCGACCATCGACGACCTGCGGAAGCGGGCGCAGTTCGTGCGCATCTCCGGTGCAGGACTGCGGGAATCGCATCCCCACGACGTCACCATCACCAAGGAAGCGCCGAACTACCGCTCCAGCTGAGCTGCTCCGACCGGGGAAGTTCGGAGCAGCTCGAGGATCCTCGCCGAACCTGCGCCCGATGCATGGAACACGAGGATCCTCACGTGCGTGACCCCGAGGGGAGCCGCTGGGGTCGGCGAAGGCCGGCCGAAAACGGGGCGAAAGACCCTGTCGGCGACCACCCTGTCCGGGTGATGCTCGACCCAGAGGAGGTCGAGATGACCCGACAGATCTGCGTGGACGGCAACGAAGCCGCAGCGCTCGTGGCCCACCGGTTGAGCGAGGTGGTGGCCATCTACCCGATCACTCCGGCTTCGCCCATGGGCGAGCTGGCCGACGCCTGGTCGTCGGCGGGACGGACGAACCTGTGGGGTTCGGTCCCCGAGGTGGTCGAGATGCAGTCCGAGGCGGGGGCAGCTGGCGCTCTGCACGGCGCCACGCAGAAGGGCGCACTGGCGACGACGTTCACCGCGTCACAAGGCCTGCTCCTGATGATCCCGAACATGTACAAGATTGCCGGCGAGCTGTCGCCGGTCGTGGTGCACGTGGCGGCACGGAGCCTCGCCACCCACGCCCTGTCCATCTTCGGCGACCACAGCGACGTCATGGCCGCCCGTCAGACCGGTTGGGCCATGCTGTGTGCCTCGTCCGTGCAGGAAGCCCACGACTTCGCCCTGGTCGCCCACGCCGCCACGCTGCGGACCCGGGTGCCGTTCCTGCACTTCTTCGACGGCTTCCGCACCAGCCACGAGATCGACAAGATCAGCGTGCTCGACGACGAGGACCTCTCGGCCCTGATCCGGGAGGACGACATCCTGGCCCACCGGTTCCGTGGCCTGAGCCCGGACCGGCCGGTGCTGCGAGGCACGGCCCAGAACCCCGACGTGTTCTTCCAGGCCCGGGAAGCGTGCAACCCGTTCCACGACGCCGTACCGGCGTCCGTGCAGGAGGTCATGGACGAACTCGGAGCGCGCACGGGCCGCCACTACGGGCTCGTCGAGTACGTCGGTTCGCCCGATGCCGAGCGGGTCGTGGTGCTGATGGGGTCGGGGGTCGGCGCGGCCACCGAGGCCGTCGAGGCACTGGTCGAGGCCGGCGAGCAGGTCGGCGCCCTCGTCATCCGCCTGTACCGCCCGTTCCCCATCGACGCGTTCCTCGCCGCGCTGCCCGACACCGTCCGATCGATCGCCGTGCTCGACCGCACCAAGGAGCCAGGAGCACCAGCAGAACCACTCTGCCAAGACGTGACCACCGCGCTGTTCCGCGCAGACCCCGCACGGAACGGGTCGATGCCGACGGTCATCGGCGGCCGGTACGGGCTCTCCTCGAAGGAGTTCACGCCGGCGATGGTCAAGGCGGCGTTCGACGAGCTCGACGCAGACTCGCCGCGTCCCACCTTCACGGTCGGCATCCGCGACGATGTCACCAGGCTCTCCCTCGACGTCGACACGTCATTCACGATCCCGACCCGCGCCGTGCAGGCCGTTTTCTGGGGCCTGGGCGCAGACGGCACGGTCGGCGCCAACAAGGCATCGATCAAGATCATCGGCGAGCACACCGATCAGTGGGCCCAGGGCTACTTCGTCTACGACTCTCGCAAGTCCGGCGCAGTCACCACGTCGCACCTGCGCTTCGGGCCCGATCCCATCCGCTCCACCTACCTCATCGACGGGGCCGACTTCGTGGCCTGCCACCAGTGGTCGTTCCTGACCCAACCGGTGGATCTGCTCGGCGCCGCTCGACCAGGTGCGATCTTCCTGCTCAACAGCCCGTACCGGGCGGACGAGGTGTGGGCGCATCTTCCCGTCGAGATCCAGGGTGAGATCCTCGACAAGTCGCTCGACCTCTGGGTCATCGACGCAGCTCGCGTGGCGCAGGAGGCGGGCATGGCCAACCGGATCAACACCGTGATGCAGCCCTGCTTCTTCGTCCTCAGCGGTGTCCTGCCCCGCGACGAAGCCGTCACGGCCATCAAGGCCAGCATCGAACGCAGCTACGGCAAGCGCGGCCGGGCCGTGGTGGCGCAGAACAACGCCGCCGTCGACGCCGCGCTCGACGCGCTGGAGCAGGTCCAGGTACCGGCCCTCGCAGTGGGGGACGCGCACCGCCGACCACCGGTCCCGGCGGAGGCACCGGATTTCGTGCAGCGAATCACCGCCCGGATGCTGGCCGGCGAGGGTGATCTCCTGCCGGTCAGCGCCTTGCCGGTCGACGGCACGTTCCCGACCGGGACGGCCAAGTGGGAACGCCGGATGATCGCGGCCGAGCTCCCGGTGTGGGACCCCGACGTCTGCATCGACTGCGGCAAGTGCACGATCTCGTGCCCGCACACCGCCATCCAGATGAAGGTGTACGAGCCGTCGGTCATCACCGACGCGCCCGACGGCTTCCTCCACAAGGGCTTCCGGTCCCGCGATCTCCCCGACCACACCCTCACCATCCAGGTGGCCCCCGACGACTGCACCGGCTGCGGTGTGTGCGTCGACGTCTGTCCCGCCAAGTCCAAGGAGCAGGCCAACCACAAGGCGCTGAACATGGCACCGGCGGAGGCGATCCGGGCCGAGGAGCGACCCCGGTACGAGTTCTTCCGGACCATCCCCTACCTCGAGCGTGACGCACTCCCCCACGACACGATCAAGGGCAGCCAGGTGCTGGAGCCGCTCTTCGAGTTCTCCGGCGCCTGCGCCGGTTGCGGCGAGACGCCGTATCTCCACCTGCTCACCCAACTCTTCGGCGACCGGATGGTGGTGGCCAACGCGACCGGGTGCTCGTCGATCTACGGCGGCAACCTGCCCACCACCCCGTGGAGCGTGAACGGCGAGGGTCGGGGCCCGGCATGGGCGAACTCACTGTTCGAGGACAACGCCGAGTTCGGCCTCGGCCTCCGCCTGGGCAACGAGGTCCACCGCAGCGAGGCGGAGCGCCTCGTGGCGGACCTGGCCGAGCGGATCGGCCGCGACCTGGCCGATGCCATCCTCGGTGCGGTCCAGTCCGGCGACGGCGACGTGCGCGAGCAGCGGGCGCGCGTGGCGCAGCTGCGGGAGCGGCTCGATGGTGCGACCGACCGCTCCGGACGGCGGCTGTTCCTCCTGGCCGACGAGCTGGTGCGGACGAGCACGTGGATCATCGGCGGCGACGGGTGGGCCTACGACATCGGCTCCGGCGGCCTCGATCACGTCCTGGCCAGCGGGCGTGACGTCAACGTCCTGGTGCTCGACACCGAGGTGTACTCCAACACCGGTGGGCAGGCGTCGAAGTCCACCGCACGGGGGGCGATCGCGAAGTTCGCCGCTGCCGGCAAGGACTCGCCGAAGAAGGACCTCGGCGCCACGGCGCGCCACTACGGGAACGTGTTCGTGGGCCAGGTCGCGATCGGCGCCAGCGAACAGCAGACGATCAAGACCCTGCTCGAGGCCGACGCCTGGCCCGGGCCCAGTCTGGTCATCGCCTACAGCACCTGCATCGCCCACGGGATCGACATGTCGTCCTCCATCAGCCACATGAAGGACGCCGTCCGCAGCGGCTACTGGCCGTTGTACCGGTTCCACCCCGGTCTCGAAGACGACGAGCACCACCCGTTCCAGCTCGACAGTCGCAAGCCCCAGATCCCGCTCAAGGCGTTCACCGACACCGAAGCCCGCTACGGGATGCTCCACCGCTCCGATCCGGAACGCGCCGAGCGACTGGGGCTCCTCGCCCAGGCGGACGTGGACGAGCGCTGGCGGTACTACGAGCAGCTGGCCCGGGTGGAGCGGTCGGTGCCCCACGCGCCCACCGACACGGAGGACCCCGATGCCTGACCTGTCCACCTCGTACCTCGGTCTCTCGCTGCGGTCGCCGATCGTCGCCTCGCCCGGACCAGCCACCCGCACCGTCGACTCGATGGCGGCGCTCGAGGACGCCGGCGTCGCCGCCGTGGTGCTCCCGTCGCTCTTCGAAGAGCAGGTCGTCGCCGACGAGCAGGCGCTCCACGCCACGCTCGAGGCGGGCACCGACATGTTCGCCGAGGCCCTCGACTACTTCCCCGCCTTGGGCGACCACGACACCGGACCCGACCGGCACCTCGCCCGGGTCGAGCAGGCGAAGGCGAGGCTCGGCATTCCCGTCATCGCCAGTCTCAACGGCGCCTCGACCGGGGGCTGGCTCCGCTACGCGAGCCTGCTCCAGGATGCAGGGGCGGACGCCCTGGAGCTCAACGTCTACGAGGTCCACGTCGACCCCCGACGGACGGCGGCCGAGGTCGAGGACGGCGACATCGAACTCATGGAGGCGGTGGCCACCGCCGTGGACATCCCGGTGGCGGTGAAGCTCAGCCCCTACTACTCGGCCTTCGCGTCGTTCGCAGTGCGGGCGTCGCAGACGGGGGTCGCCGGTCTGGTCCTGTTCAACCGCTTCTACCAGCCCGACCTCGACCTGGAGACGCTCGAGGTCGTGCCGTCGGTGGAGCTGTCGTCGCCGTGGGAGCTGCGCCTCCCCCTTCGATGGATCGCCGTCCTGCGCGAACAGATCGGCTGCTCGCTGGCCGCCACGTCCGGCGTGCACGACGGGCTCGATGTGGCCAAGGCACTCCTCGTCGGTGCCGACGTGGCCATGACCACCTCCGCCGTCCTCCACCACGGCACTGCCCATCCGGCGGCCATGGAGCGTGAACTGGTGCGGTGGATGGACGAACACGAGTACGTGTCGGTCAGCCAGCTCCGGGGAAGCGTGCGTCGGGAGGCGGCCGTGGACCCCGAGGCGTTCGAGCGCACTGCATACCGGCGAACCCTCTCGAGCTGGCGCTGACCACGCAGTCGATTCGGGACCTCGGTCCCTGTCCGAACCATCTCGACCCATGAGAGCGTGGCTCCTGTGCTGCAGATGAACGTCCAACCCATCCCGACCGTTTCCGACCGGATCAACGAAGTACGCGCCCTCACGGCCCAGATCGTGAACCGTGAGATCCTCCCCAACGAGAACCTCATCTGGGCCGAGGCACGCGGGGGAACGCGATTCACCGATGCCGACCGTGATCTGGCCCGTACGACGCGCGAGCAGATCAAGACCAAGGTGCGCCAAGCCGGACTGTGGGCTCCGCATCTCCCGGCCGACTACGGCGGCGCCGACCTCGACTTCCTCGAGTTGGCCTACATGTACGAGGTCCTCTCCTACGCCACCGGGGCGGCCGCGCTCTTCGGCGTGGTGGCCCCGAACTCCGGCAACCAGAAGATCCTGCTGAAGTACGGGACACCGGAGCAGCAGCAGCAGTGGCTCATGCCCTTGATCGAGGGGACGATGGAGTCGGGTTTCTCGATGACCGAGCCCGACCAACCCGGCTCCGACCCGCGATCGTTGAAGACCACGGCCCGCCGCGACGGAGACGAGTGGGTGATCAACGGGCACAAGTGGTTCACGTCGAACGGGAAGCGGGCCGACTTCTTCATCGTGATGTGCCGCACCGAGGACAGCGAAGGAAGCGCCGACCGCAACGCGTCGATGACCCAGATCATCGTCCCCGCCGACACACCAGGGGTGGAGATCGTCCGAGGGATCCAGGTCTGGGGCCGCGACAGCGACCACTGCGAGATCATCTATGACGACGTGCGGGTTCCCCTCGACAACGCGCTGGGTGAGCGGGGATCGGGGCACCAGGCAGCCCAGGACCGCCTCGGTGCCGGTCGGGTGTACCACTGCATGAACTCGATCGGGATGATGTGGCGAGCGTTCGATCTGATGGTGGAGCGAACCATGGAACGCGAGGTCCACGGCGGTCTGTTGGAGACCAAGCAGATGATCCAGCAGTTCATCGCCGACTCCTACATCGACCTGCAGTCGGCACGGCTCATGACGATCAACTGCGCGGAGAAGATGGCTTCAGGTGGTGACGCCCGGACCGACATCTCGGCCATCAAGGTCTTCGTCCCGGCAGCGTTCCACCGCGTCGTCGACCGGGCCATCCAGGTCTGGGGGGCCGCCGGGGTCACCGGCGACCTTCCGCTCGCCGGCATGTACACGGGAGCACGGACTCTCCGCCTGGCCGACGGCCCCGACGAGGTCCACCGAATCCTGATCGCCAAGAACGTGCTCGGCCAGTACCGCAACACCGAGACAGGCTGGGACTTCGGGAACTGAGCCACGACCGCCGGCGGACGGACGTCAGTCCCCGGCGGTGATGCGGGTGAGGAGATCGACGAGGACGGACGCGGTGGCGCCCCACAGCGTGTCGCCCTCCAGCTCGAAGAAGTGGATCTCCCGGTCGAGTCCGCCGAATCCCCATCGCTCCTGCCGGTAGATGGCCGGGTCGAGCAGCTCGGAGAGGGGGACGTGGAGGATGCCGTCGACCTCGTCCTCGTTGGCCGTGAGCTCAGGCCGGGCGGGGAGCAACCCCACGTGAGGGACGATGAACGACCGGCTGGTGACGGTGGCGAGGTGGTCGAGCTCCCCCAGGTGTTCGACGGCGGACCGGTCGAGGTCCACCTCCTCCCACGCCTCCCGCAATGCCGTCTCCCAGAGCGTCTCGCCCGGGTCCTGTCGACCGCCCGGGAAGGCGATCTCGCCCTTGTGAGCCCGCAGGTGCCACGAGCGCCGGGTGAGCACCAGCCACAGCTCGCCGTCGTGCTCGTAGAGCGGAGCGAGCACTGCGGAGGCGAAACGGCTGACGCCCTCCATCGCCGACCGGGCCGGGGCCGGACCGAGGGCCAGCGCACGACGAACGCGGTCGACCGTGGGGCGCCGCTGCGGCTCCTCGAGCGCGGCCCAGGGCGGTGGGTCACCGGGGCG
>JBPPNA010000047.1:0-5982 GCA_051306355.1 Acidimicrobiales bacterium
GCGTATGGCCCGGCCGGGTCACGGGCCGCGCTGGCGGTTCGACCCGGCCGCCGATAGCGTCGATTTTGAGGAAACATTCGTACCCAACAGGGGGAATTGATCACCGTGTCCGACACGCTGAACCACGACAAGCTCTACATCGACGGGACCTGGGTCTCGTCCTCGGGCTCGGAGACGATCGACGTCTACGACTCCACGGACGGTTCGGTGTTCGGGTCCATTCCCGCTGGTACCGCGGACGACCTCGACAAGGCGGCCAAGGCCGCCCGCGCCGCCTTCGACGGATGGGCCGCGAAGACCCCCGAGGAGCGAGGCAAGATCTGCGGCCGGATCGCCGAGGGTCTCGGCGCCCGAATGGACGAGATCGCCACCGTGGTCACCCGCGAGGCGGGCATGCCCAAGTGGCTGAGCCAGATCGTCCAGGCCGGACTCCCCATCAACTCGTTCGCCACTGCGGCCCAGCTGGCCGAGAACTACGAGTACGAGGAGCAGGTGGGCAACAGCCTCGTCGTCAAGGAGCCCGTCGGCGTGGTCGGTTGCATCACGCCGTGGAACTACCCCCTCCACCAGATCGCAGCCAAGGTCGCCTACGCCATGGCCGCAGGCTGCACCGTCGTCCTGAAGCCGAGCGAGGTCGCCCCCCTCGACGCCTTCATCCTGGCCGAGGTCATCCACGACATCGGCGTTCCGGCCGGCGTGTTCAACATGGTGACCGGTACCGGCCCCGTCGTGGGCGAGGCCATCTCCAACCACCCCGACATCGACATGGTGAGCTTCACCGGATCCACCCGCGCCGGGCAGGCTGTGGCCGCCGCCTCCTCCAAGACCCTCAAGCGAGTCGCGCTCGAACTCGGTGGGAAGTCCGCCAACATCCTCCTCGACGATCTCGACGACGCCGGTTTCGAGGCCGCCGTCCGCGATGGCGTGGGCAAGTGCTACATCAACTCCGGCCAGACCTGCACCGCGCTCACCCGCATGCTCGTGCCCCGAGGCCGTCTGGCCGACGCCGAGCGCATCGCGGCCGACGAGGTGGAGACGAAGTTCCAGCCCACCGATCCCTTCGCCGACGGCGCCATGCTCGGCCCGCTCTCCAGTCGGGCCCAGGTCGATCGGGTCACCGAGTACATCCGCACCGGTATCGAGGGTGGCGCCAAGCTCGTCACCGGCGGTCCGGACAAGCCCGAGGGTGTCAACGCCGACGGATTCTTCGTCCGTCCCACCGTCTTCTCCGACGTCACCAACGACATGACCATCGCCCAAGAGGAGATCTTCGGCCCGGTCCTGTCCATCCTCCCGTACGACACCGAGGACGAAGCGGTCGCCATCGCCAACGACTCGCCATACGGCCTGTCCGGTGGGGTGCAGGGCGGCGACCTCGAGAAGGCCCAAGCCGTCGCTCGCCGGATCCGCACCGGACAGATCGAGGTCAACCAGGGCTCGTTCAACCCGAACGCACCCTTCGGTGGCTACAAGCAGTCCGGGTACGGCCGGGAGTACGGCCGCCACGGCTTCGAGGAGTTCCTCGAGATCAAGAGCATGCAGCTGCCCGCCTGACCCACACGTTCAGGACGACGACACCCGGTCGATGGCCGCCCGAGCGAGGCGCGTGGCGGCCTCGACCGTGTGTCGGAAGGCCTCGACGTCGATGCCCGAGGTGTCGAGTGCGCCGTCGCAGTAGCGCCGGTAGACCCCTTGCACGATGCAGGCCGTCTTCCAGTTGGCCCAGGCGACGTAGTAGTCGATGCCCGACAGGTCGGCGCCGGTGGCCGCGCCGTAGCGTGTCAGCAGTTCGTCACGCGAGGGGAAGCCGAGGGCCATCGACGTGGCCGAGGTGCTGGCCACGAGGTCGTCGCCGGGTTCCGGCCAGGTGGCCAGCACGTAGCCGACATCGGCCAGCGGGTCGCCCAGGGTTGCGATCTCCCAGTCGAGCACGGCCAGGATCGACCCCTCGGGTGACGTGATGCAATTGCCCAGGCGATAGTCGCCGTGGACGACGCGTGCCGGCCCCTGCTCGGGGATGTTGGCCAGCAGCCACTCGTGGACCGCTGCGAGGTCGGGGTCGTCGTGGGTGCGCGACGATTCGTACTGGCGCCACCAGGTCTTGAGCTGACGGGCGATGTAGGCGTCCTTCTTCGAGAGCGCTCCGAGGCCGACATCGTCGGGGTCGACCGCGTGGAGCCGGGCCAGGACGTCGATGAACGAGCGTCCGATCTCGCCCCGCACCGGGGCGGGGAAACTGTCCTCGGCGATCTGGGCGGTGTGCAGCACGATGCCATCGACGTGATCCATCACGTAGAAGGGGGCGCCGGTGATGGTGTCGTCCTCGCAGTGGGCGAGCGCGTCGGGGACGGGGACGTCGGTGGGGCCGAAGGCGGCGATGAGGGCGTGCTCGCGACCCATGTCGTGGGCGGTGGGGAGCAGGTCTCCCTCCGGTGGACGTCGTAGCACCACCGATCGTCCGGTGGCGTCCACGACCCGGTAGGTCAAGTTGGAATGGCCACCCGCCATGCGTTCGAAGTGCAGCGGAGCGATGGTCCCGACGTGACGTCCCAGCCAGTCGGTGACGGGGTCGACGTCGATGCCGGCGAGGTCGGAGCGGTCCACGCTCGGAACCTAACCGGCGCTGCACCCGTGCTGGTCGCCGCTGTCCCTGCGCGTCCCGCACGGACACCCCGCCCGACGATGCCCGACTGGAAGTGGCCATGGCCGCTCTCCACCGAGCCCTGGACGCGAATGTCGCCCCAGCGGACGCCGGGGCGATGCTCGCGCCGGTGGCCTGAGCCGCCGGCGGACCTCCTGCGTTGGTCCTAGAAGATCAGGATCAGCAGGATGATGATGAGGATGAGGGCTCCGACTCCGATGTACACGGTGATCGTCCTTCCGTAGCTGGGCTTGCGAACCGTGTGTCCTGTACCCGGCACGGCCATCGGCAGAACCACCCGATCGGGCCATCTTGTCCGGGCCAGGGGTCGCTGATGCCGTTGCGGGGATTCCGGACGCCGGGGGGTTCCGAATAGGGTCGGAGCATGACTGCTCCCGTGACCGTTGCCGTGACCGGTGCCGCCGGCCAGATCGGCTACTCGCTCCTCTTCCGCATCGCCAGCGGCGCCCTGCTCGGAGCGGATCAGCCCGTGCACCTGAATCTGCTGGAGATCCCGCCGGCCATGGGCGCGCTCGAGGGCGTGTGCATGGAGCTCGACGACTGCGCCTTCCCCCTCCTCGCCGGGTACACGCCATCCGACGACGCCGACGTGGCCTTCGACGGCGCCCATATCGCGCTGCTCGTCGGGTCGATGCCTCGCAAGGCCGGCATGGAGCGCGCGGATCTCCTCGAGGCCAACGGCGGGATCTTCACCGTCCAGGGCAAAGCGCTGAACGACAACGCCGCCGACGACGTCAAGGTCCTCGTCGTCGGGACCCCGGCCAACACCAACTCGCTCATCGCCATGAACAACGCCCCCGACCTCGATCCCCGCCAGTTCACGGCCATGACCCGCCTCGACCACAACCGGGCCATGGCCCAGCTCTCGACCAAGGCCGACGCCACGGTCAACGACATCGCCAAGATGACGATCTGGGGCAACCACTCAGCCACCCAGTACCCCGACCTCTTCCACGCCCAGGTCGCCGGTCGACCAGCGTTCGACGCCGTTGGGGGCGACCAGGGCTGGCTCGAGGACGACTTCATCCCCACGGTGCAGAAGCGGGGCGCGGCCATCATCGACGCCCGCGGCGCCTCCTCCGCTGCTTCGGCCGCCAATGCGGCCATCGACCACGTGCACGACTGGGTTCTCGGTACGCCCGATGGCGACTGGGTCTCGATGGCCGTGCCGTCTGATGGCAGCTACGGCGTTCCCGAGGGCATCATCTCCAGCTTCCCGTGCACCACGAAGGACGGCGAATGGTCCGTCGTGCAGGGTCTCGACATCGACGACTTCAGTCGAGCCCGGATCGACGCCTCGGCCCAGGAACTGGTCGAGGAGAAGGACACCGTCGCCGATCTCGGCCTCATCTAGCGGACGCGGAGCCGTTCTCGGCGCCCACCGGTCTTCGAACTGGCAGGCGCTGCGGAACATCTGTCGTGTTGCGTCGGCGATTCGTCACTTCAGGAACTTCGACGTGGTGTTGTCGGCGAGGACCTTCCCGTCGGTCTGACACGTCGGGCAGTAGTGCACGGTGTAGCGGTTGTAGGCCACCTCTCGGATGGCGTCGCCACACATGGGGCATGGCTCGCCCGTGCGATGGTGCACGCTCCCGGGCCGCTCCTTGGACGACGACATCTTGTCCCGGGTCCGTTCGTAGGTGAGCCCCTCGTCGACGCAGGCTCCGATCGCTTCCACGAGTGAGTGGGCCTCGTCCCGATCCAGCTTGTTCGTCATGGCGAACGGTGACAGGCGTGCCCGATGGCAGATCTCGTTGGCCAACCGTCGGCCCAAACCAGCGATCCGACGCTGGTCGCGGAGGAAACCGTGGATCCGCGTGTTCTCGCCACCGAGTAGGTCGACCATGGCGTCGACATCCACGTCGATCGCATCGGGCCCGAGGTGGTCCAGGGGCTCGTGATCGTCGGGTTCGCCGCCGACCACCCACACACCGGCCTTGCGCTCGGTGCCGGCCTCGGTGAGGAGGAGGGCACGGCCGTCGGTGAAGATCCAGCGGGCCTGGCCGTTGCGGGGCTTGGCCGCCTGCTTCTGGTCGGGCTCGAGGCGGCCGCCCTGCATCAGGTGCACGATGTGGGTGGCCGACGGAAACACCAGGGCCAGCGCCTTGCCCCGCCGCCCCACGGATTCGAGCGGCTCGCCGTGGGTGACCGATGGATCCGGATCGAAGGTCTTGAGCGCAGTGAACGTCAGCGGGCGGAACTGTTCGAGGACCGCGCCGGCGAAGGACTCCTCCAGACGTTCGGCGTGGGCCTGGACCTCGGGCAGCTCGGGCACGGGCCGACGTTAGATCTCGATCCGGGACGAGCGCAGCCGTCGGGATGGACCGGTCGTCCCGGCACACCGGTTACTCGAAGGTCGTGGTGCTCCGCAGGTCGGCGAACAGGTCGCCCAGGGTCGCCAGCGCCGCGCTGTGGTCGATGATCGGCCGCACGTCCCCGCCGATCACGAGGTCGCCTCGGATGAACGCATCGAGGGCTGCGCGTCGACCGGAGGCGATGTCGGCCGCCGTCGCTCGGTTGGTGATCAATCGCACGACGCCGTCTTCGGTCTCGGCGGACCCACCGGAGCTCGGGTCGACCCGTTCGACCGAGAGCGATCCCCGGTCGATCACGAACCGCCACGAGGGACCGTCGGTCACGACCTGCTCCACGGTCATCGACACCTCGGACAGTGGATCACCAGCAGCCGGAACACGCCGGCGGGCCACGTCGTCGAGCGTTTCCAACCACTCGTCGGAGAGGAACTGCACATCCGCATGGTGGCATGGCTGGACTCGTCACCCGGCGGCGGTCCAGCCTGAGCATCCCATGCTCGACGTCGACGACCTCCGGCCGGCTCCGCGCGGGCGCCGCATCGGGGGTCGCGTGGTGGATCTGGTCGTGGCCGGGTGGCTGCTGGCCTTCGCCGCCATCGAGATCGACGGTCGGCTGCTCGGCGGTGACGTCCTCGCCCGGCAACCGCTCTCGGCGGTGACGCCCGAGGGCACCCGCCTCGCCGTGATCGCCGCGATGGTCATCGCGGCCACCGAGGTCGTCCCCACGGCGTACCGGGGGCGCACACCCGGCAAGGTCATGCTCGGTCTTCGCTGCATCGACATCGACACGGGCCGGCCACCTGGCATGATCCGATCCGTGTTCCGCGGCCTCTTGCTCCATGCCTGGGTCGGCATCCCGGTGGTGGGCTGGGTCCTGCCTGCGGCGATCACGGTGACCACGGTGGTCGCGTCGCGTGGTCGTGGGCTGCACGACCGGATGGCTGGCACGATGGTGGTCGACGCGGCCTCCGGCGACGAGGCGGCTCCCGACGACCTCGCCCCCGA
>JBPPNA010000048.1:0-6280 GCA_051306355.1 Acidimicrobiales bacterium
GTGTGCCCCTTGCGGGACTCGATGATGCGCTCGATCCCGGCGAAGGCGCCGCCGCAGATGAACAGGATGTTGCCCGTGTCGATCTGGATGAACTCCTGGTGGGGATGCTTGCGTCCTCCCTGGGGCGGGACCGAGGCCGTGGTGCCCTCGAGGATCTTGAGGAGCGCCTGCTGCACGCCCTCACCGGAGACATCACGGGTGATGGACGGGTTCTCCGACTTGCGGGCCACCTTGTCGATCTCGTCGATGTAGATGATGCCGGTCTCGGCCTTCTTGACGTCGTAGTCCGCGGCCTGGATCAGCTTGAGCAGGATGTTCTCGACGTCCTCTCCGACGTAGCCGGCCTCGGTCAGGGCGGTGGCGTCGGCGATGGCGAAGGGCACCTTCAGCATGCGGGCCAGCGTCTGGGCGAGGAAGGTCTTGCCGGACCCGGTGGGCCCGAGCAACAAGATGTTGGACTTGGCCACCTCGACGTCGTCGTGGACCGTGTTCTGGCCGAGCTGGATACGCTTGTAGTGGTTGTAGACCGCCACCGACAGGATCTTCTTCGCCGGGTCCTGCCCGACGATGTACTCCTCGAGGAACTCGAAGATCTCCTTGGGGCGGGGCAGTTCGTCGAAGGTGAAGTCGGACGTCTCGGCCAACTCCTCCTCGATGATCTCGTTGCAGAGGTCGATGCACTCGTCGCAGATGTAGACGCCGGGCCCGGCGATCAGCTTCTTGACCTGCTTCTGCGACTTTCCGCAGAAGCTGCACTTGAGGAGCTCTCCCCCGTCTCCGAACTTGGCCACTGCGTCCCCCTGGTCTCAGTTCGCCCGGATGGGCCCCGTCGTGTCTGCCACGGAGCGTCGGCCGAGCACCTCGTCGATGATCCCGTACTCGAGCGCCTCGGGTGCGGTCATCACGAAGTCACGATCGGTGTCGGCTTCGATCTTCTCCACTGTCTGGCCGGTGTGCTCGGACAGGATGTGGTTCAGCAGGTCCTTCATCCGCATGATCTCACGAGCCTGGATCTCGATGTCTGTGGCCTGACCACCGCCCTGCCCCCAGGGCTGGTGCAGCAGGATCCGGGAGTGCTGGAGCGCCAGGCGCTTGCCTGGGGTCCCTGCGGCCAGGAGCACGGCCGCAGCCGAGGCGGCCTGGCCGTAGCAGATCGTGCTGATCTCGTTCCGGATGAAGCTCAGCGTGTCGTAGATGGCGAACAGCGCCGTGATGTCGCCACCGGGGCTGTTGATGTAGATGCTGATGTCCTTCTCGGCGTTCTCGGACTCGAGATGAAGCAGCTGGGCGCAGATCAGGTTGGCGATGCCGTCGTCGATCGGCGTGCCCAGGAAGATGATGTTCTCCTTGAGCAGGCGGGAGTAGAGGTCGTAGGCGCGTTCACCGCGGTTGGTCGACTCGACGACCGTGGGAACCAGGTAGTTTCGGGCCGCGAGTCCCGAGATCCGGCTGCTGTGCTCGGCGATCTGCTCCGGTGTCATTCGCTGTCCGTTTCCGTGGGGATCTCTGGTTCCGTGGAGGCTGCGGGTTCGTCGTCCTCGTCGAGTTCGTAGAGACTGCGGTCCACCGGGTCGCCGTCCTCGTCGACGATCTCGACGTTGTCGAGCAGCCACTCGAGCGCCTTGCGCTTCTTGATGTCGGATCGTACCGCAGGCAGTTGGTCGTTCTGTTCCAGCTGCTTGCGCACCTTGGCGGGCTTCTCGTCGACCCGCTCGGCCACGGCCTCGAGCTCGGCGTCGAGCTCGTCGTCGGTGCACTCCATTGACTCGGCCACCACGATGGCGCGCAGTGCGAGGTCGACCCGGGCGCTGGTCTCGGCCGATTCCCGCAGCTCGTCGATCAGCTGCTCCTGGGAGCGGCCCGTCATCATCAGGTACTGCTCGAGACCCATCCCCTGGGCCTGCAGGCGCATCCCGAGGTCCTGCATCCGGCCGTTGAGCTCACCGCTCACCAACGCCTCCGGGACATCGTCGGTGACCAGTTCGGCCAGGGCGTGGGCCACCTTGTCCTGGAGCTGATCGGCGCCCTGGGCCCGACGGACCTGGGTCATGCGCTCGACCAGGTCGGACTTCATCTCGTCGACGGTCTCGAAGTCGGAGTTCTCCTGGGCCCACTCGTCGGTGAGCGCGGGCAGGACCTTGGCCTTGACCTCCTTGACGGAGATGGTGAAGTGGAGCTGGCGCTCCTCGTCCTCCTCGGGGTGGGTGGCGTCGAAGTCGAGGTCGTCGCCGGCAGAGACGCCGGTGAGGTGCTCGTCGACCTCGGGGGTGATCACACCCGAACCGACCTCGTAGTTGTAGTCGTCGGTGGTGAGACCGTCCTGCTCCTCGCCGTCGAGCGTCCCGACGATGTCGATGACGACCGTGTCGCCCTCCTCCGAGGGCCGCTCGACGGTCTCGACGGTGGCATCGAGGCCTCGCATGCGGTCGATCTGGGCGTCGATCTCGTCGTCGCCCGGTTCGGGACGGGCCATGGTGACCCGCAGGCCGTCGTAGCCGGCGACGGAGATGACGGGGCGCACCTCGACGATGGCGTCGAAGCTGATGGGCCCCTCCTCCGCGCCGTCGGTGATGTCGAGCTCCGGGGCCGCGATCACGTCCACGTCGTGTTCGATGACCGCTTCGGCGTAGTACTTCGGCAGGGCCTCGCGCAGCGCCTCCTCACGGGCGACGCCGGCACCGAGGCGGGCCTCGAGCAGCTTGCGCGGTGCCTTGCCCCGGCGGAACCCGGGGAGGTTGACCTCTTGGGCGATCCGCTTGAAGGCTGCGTCGAGATCGCTCTCGAACTCGCCTTCATCGACGGAGACGCTGACCTTGACCTTGTTGGCCTCGAGGGGCTCGACCGTGGAGTTCACCTCGCCACCTCCGCGACGGGGGCGGACACGGCCTGGGAGTGGGGATCGATTCGCATACGGACGACGAAGTGTATCGACGCCCTTCCGACGGCCCGACATCCCCTGGGTGCCGAGACGGCCAGGACCCGAGCATCGTCTACGCTGCCGCCGGGCCTGCGGCGGACGACTCGGACGAGGAGCACGATGAGGCGACGGCTGGCGGCGATCGGGGTGGCCCTGTGCACCCTCGGGCTCGTGGCGCCGCCTCCGGCAGGCGCGAACGAATCTCCTGCCGCGCCCACCACCGCGCCCACGCCGACACCTCCGGACCCGACCTCCGCTGGCCCCCCGGGGTTCACCTACACCTATCGGTCGGACGTACCACCCGATGCCGGCGCCCTCGGCGCGGACGACCAGTCGCTCCTCGGCGCCAACGCCCTGACCGCCTCGCCCCGCACCGCCCCGGCGCCCGTCGCCGGCGCCTTCCGACCGCCACCGAACGACGACTTCGTCTTCGACTTCGACGGCGTCGACGCGTCACGCCGAGCGGCGTTCGAGGCGGCCGCCGGCATCTGGTCCGGTGTGCTCGAGGTGGAGGTACCCATCGCCGTCCGCGTGTCCGAGCTGTCGTTCACCAACCCGAACATCCTCGGCGGAGCGGAACCCACCGACATCCACGCCAATGAGGTGAGCTTCCCGACGCCGAACGTCTGGTTCGTCTCGGCTCTCGCCAACCAGTTCGCAGGCCGTGACCTCGACCCGACCCAGCCCGAGATCGACATCGTCATCTCGTCCGACGTCGACTTCTACCTGGGTGTCGACGATCGGGTGCCCCCGGACCAGACCTCGCTCCTCAGCTTGGCGGTACACGAGCTGGGACACGGGCTGGGGCACATCACCCTCGCTCGCCCACAGGCCGGCACCTGGGCGATCACCTGGCCCAGCCCGCAGGGGACACCATTGCCCTTGGCGTACGACATGTTCCTGGTCGACAGCACCCGCACCCCGCTGACCAGGCTCTCGCCCACCGCCCTCGGCGGCGCCCTGACCAGCCGCGTGCTCTGGAGCGGCGGGGAGGGTGTACGTGCCGACGGCGGACTCCTGCCCGAGCTGTACGCGCCCGCCCTGTTCCAGGTGGGCAGCTCCACGAGCCACCTCGACGAGCGCACCTACCCGTCCGAGTTGATGACGCCGAACATCGCCGACGGTGAGGCCTTCCTCGCCGTCCCCGAGCTCACCCAGGCCATGTTCGCCGATTTCGGGTGGGGGCTCGAGGTGAGCGGGCGGGACGCCGCGTTCGTCACCGCGCTGAGCCGGGACTTCATCCACAGCTTCCCCAAGCCTGCCGAGGTCGATTTCGTCGTGGGCATCCTCCGGGCCGGCGCGTCGCGCCGCGACGTGGTCGACGCCTACGCCAACTCCGACGCCTACCTCGGTCGCCTCCTCGACACCTACTACCTGTCGACCCTCGATCGGCCGGCCGACGCTGACGGCAAGCAGCACTGGCTGGGGCAGCTCCGCGCCCAGCGAACGCCCGCCTCGGTGGCCGCCGCGTTCTACGCGTCGGCCGAGTACTTCCGTGCTTCGGGGAGTACCGCTCGTGGATGGATCACCGACCTGTATGTCGAGATCCTCGGTCGCCAACCGGACGGGCCCGGGCTCGCCAGCTGGCTCGGCATGGCCGCCGCCGGTACCCCGCGCACCGAGATCGCCTTCGCCTTCTACCAGTCGGTCGAATCGCGGACGAAGCGGGTCACCGACCTCTATCGGCATCTGCTGGGGCGCACCCCGGAACCGGCCGGCCTCCTGCAATGGCGCAAGGTCCTCGGTGACGGACGCGACGTCGCTCTGGCCGTCGAACTGGCACGGAGCCCCGAGTACCAGGACCGGGCGTTCCGACGTTACGGGTAGGACGGGCGGCGCCGGGCCGCCGGGCTAGTCTCCGCCCGTCCACGGGGAGTGGCGCAGCCCGGTAGCGCACCTGCTTTGGGAGCAGGGGGTCGGGGGTTCGAATCCCTCCTCCCCGACTCAGGTGTTCACCGCTGAACAGCTGCGTGGCCTGCCCGGCCCCGCTCGATGCCCTTCGCCGTCGCCTCGATGGTGTCCGCCATCTCCTCGAGCTCGACCGTGGTGAGCCCGGCGTGCATCGGGATCGACAGGATCCGGGTCGCGACGCGATCGGTCACGGGCAGGTCGGCGTCGACCCGGCCGAAGGCCTCCTGGCGATGGGCTGGCGGGAAGTACACCCGTGCCTCGATCCCCTGGCGGAGCAGGCAGCTCAGGAATCGCTCGCGGCTCGCTCCGACCTGGATGGTGTAGAGCATGAACGCGTGGTCGCGGTCGTCGCGGGTCACGGGCGGGGTCACGCCGGGGACCGCGGCCAAACGCTCGGTCATCCATGCCGCGTTGGCCCGCTTGCGCTCGAGGATCGCATCGAGCTTGCCGAGCTGCACGATGCCGATCGCGGCTTGCATCTCGGTCATCCGCCAGTTGTAGCCGACCGATTCGTGGTGGTAGAGCGCCGTCTGGCCGTGGTTCCGCAGCAGCCGCAGGCGGCGGGCCAGGTCACCGTCGTTCGTGGTGATGATCCCGCCTTCACCGGTGGTGATGTTCTTCGTCGGCGTGAAGCTGAACATTCCGGCACGGCCGATGCTGCCGACGGATCGCCCCCGGTATCGGGCGCCGTGGGCTTCTGCTGCGTCCTCGAGGAGGAGGATCCGGTGCTCGTCGCAGATCTGCGCGAGCTGATCCATGTCCGCTGGCTGGCCGCCATAGTGGACCGCCAGCACCGCCTTCGTGTGCGGGGTGATCAACCGGGCCACGTGTGCGGGGTCGATGTTGAGCGTCTCGGCGTCGATGTCGGCCCACACGGGCGTGGCGCCGACGTGGCACACCGCGGTGGCCGAGGAGATGAACGTGAGGGACGGAACGATGACCTCGTCGCCGGGCCCGATGCCCAGGCCGCGGAACATCGCCTGGAGGGCGACGGTCCCGTTGGCGACGGCCACGGCATGGTCCACGTCGTGGCGCTCGGCGAAAGCCCGCTCGAAGTCCGCCGTCTTGGGGCCGTTGGTCAGGATGCCGCTCTCGAAGACGTCCCGGATGGCGTCGATCTCCTCCTCCCCGAGGTCGGGCTTCGCCAGGCGGATGTGGATCGGGACCTGGGCCGCATCGGTCACGTCGACGACCTCCGCCGCCGATTCCTCCGACCAGAGATCGGCCGACCAACGGCGCGCCCCGTTGGCACACAGACCCACCATCGCGTCGAGATCCCCCTTGGAGCCGTCGAGGAAGAATCGGATCTCCAGGGGGTCGAGCGGCGGCACGGGGGCGTGGGAGATGAGCGGGTGGGCAGGACGGACATCGGGCTCGTCCTTGCCGAGGAGGACCTCGTGCAGCTTCTCACCATCGCGCAATCCAGTGTAGCTGATCTCGATCCGACGGTCC
>JBPPNA010000109.1:0-21751 GCA_051306355.1 Acidimicrobiales bacterium
GATGCCCTGCTGGATCTGCTCGGTGCCCTCGAAGATGTCCATGATCTTGGCGTCGCGATGGAAGCGCTCGACGTCGTACTCCCGCGTGTAGCCGTAGCCACCCAGGATCTGGATGGCCCGCTCCGTGACCCAGGTCGCGGTACGGCCGGCCTTGAGCTTGCACATCGACCCCTCGGCGTACTTGTAGCCACCGCCGTTCTTGGAGAGCCACGCCGCCCGCCACACCAGCAGGCGTGAAGCGTCGATCTCGGTCTTCATGTCGGCGAGCATGAAGGCGATCGACTGGTTCTCGAAGATCGGAAGGTCGAAGGCGGTGCGTTCGTGGGCGTACTCGAGGGCGATCTCGTAGGCGGCCCGGGCGATGCCCACCGCCATGGACGCAACCGCGGGGCGGGTGGCCTCGAACGTCGCCATGGCCGGCTGCTTGGCACCGGTGGTGGTGCCCTCGCGCGCCTTGGCCAGCTTGGCGTCGAGCTTGTCCTTACCGCCGAGCAGCATGCGACCGGGGATCCGGCAGTCGGTGAGGACGACCTCGGCGGTGTGGCTGGCCTTGATGCCGTGCTTCTTGTACTTCTGGCCCTGCTCGATGCCCGCGATGCCCTCGGGGATGACGAAGCTGGCCTGGCCTCGGGAACCGAGGGTCGAATCGACCGTTGCCGTGACCACGTGGAGGTGGGCGATGCCGCCGTTGGTGGCCCAGGCCTTGGTGCCGTTGAGGACCCACTCGTCGTTGGCCTCGTCGTACTCGGCTCGGGTGCGCAGCGAGCTCACGTCGGAACCGGCATCGGGCTCGGACACGCAGTAGGCCGCGATCTTGATGTCGTTCTCGTCACCGAAGCACTGGGGCACCCACTCCACGACCTGCTCGGGCGTACCGTTGCCGGCGATGCCGGCGGCGGCCAAGCCGGAGCCGAAGATCGAGAGCGCGATTCCGGCGTCACCCCAGAACAGCTCCTCCAACGCGATGGGCATGGTGAGGCCGGTGGGATCGGACATCGCCATGTTGGCGAAGAAGTCGAAGCCGTACAGCCCGATCTTGGCCGCCTCCTGGACGATGGGCCACGGGAACTCCTCGCGGTCGTCCCACTCCTGACCGGCCGGACGCACCACGTCCTTGGCGAACTCGTGGACCCAGTCGCGGATCTGGATCTGATCGTCGTTCAAGTCGAGCGAGAACTCGGCCATGGGGGGCTCCTCCGGGGGTGGCGGTCGCTCGCCAGCGCGGCGACCGGTTCCCTGACACGGGAACCTGGTTGCGGGACAACCCTGCCAAGTTACCGAGGGGTAACCGCCAAGCCAAACCGCCGTCACCCTTTTCGGCCTCACCGGCAGCCTCGGTCTCTGTCAGCCGCGACGGACCATCGTGCCGTCCGCGGTGTCCTCCACCACCCACCCCTGTGATGTGAGCTCGTCGCGGATGCGGTCGGCTTCGGCCCAGTCCTCGGCGGACCGGGCATCGTCACGGGCGTTCGCCATGGCAGCCACGTCGCCGGGGACCTCCGTCCGCTCGCTGCGCAGCTGGATCCCCAGCACACCGGCGATCTCCAGCCCGGCGGCCGCCACCTCGAGGTCCCGATCGGTGTTGGCCGACTTGACGGCGTCGAACATGGTGGCGACTGCACCCGGCGTGTCGAGATCATCGTCCATCGCGGCACGGAAGCGCGCCATCACCGCCGCATCGGGTTCGTGGCCGGCCACGTCGTCGGCGAAGTTCCGGGCGAAGGTGTCGAGCCGCCGCAGGGCCGCCTCGTTGGCACGCATCGCATCCTCTGCGATGTCGATGGGCGACCGGTAGTGGGCGTTGAGCACGAGCAAGCGGAAGGCCCGGGGGTCGAACGCGTCCATGAGATCGAGCAGGTTCCGCACGTTGCCCAGCGACTTCGACATCTTCTCGCCGTCGATCTCGACCATGCCGTGGTGGAACCACCAGTTGGCGAACCGATTTCCCTCGGCCACGGCCTGGGCGCGCTCGTTCTCGTGGTGGGGGAACTGGAGGTCGGTGCCGCCGGCATGGATGTCGAAACCCTCGCCCAACAGGTCGAGGCTCATCACCACGCACTCGGTGTGCCAGCCGGGACGGCCTTCACCGAACGGCGCGGGCCACGACGGCTCACCGGGTTTGGCGCGCTTCCAGAGGACGAAGTCGAGCGGCGAGCGCTTCTCCTCGTTTGCCTCCACCCGTGCGCCGGCACGGAGATCGTCGAGCGAGCCGTGCGCCAGCAACCCGTACCCATCGATCTGGGCCACGTCGAGGTACACGCCGTCGGAGGTCTCGTACGCGACGTCTCGACCGAGCAGCCTGACGATGAGCGCCACCATCCCGTCGACATAGGCCGTGGCATGCGGGCTGTGATCTGGGCGGAGGATCCCCAGGCGGTCCATGGCCTCGAACCAGACCGACTCGCACCGCTGCGTGATGTCCTCCCACGGGCGGTCCTCTCGCGCCGCTCGTTCGATGATCCTGTCGTCGATGTCGGTGATGTTCGACACGAAGGTGACCTCGTTGCCGACCCAACCCAGGTAGCGGCGCAGGAGGTCGTAGGAGACCTGGTTGCGACCATGCCCGAGGTGCGGCGGCCCGTAGACCGTGGGTCCGCACGCGTAGATGGACACCTTCCCGGCCTGGCGGGGTTCGAAGGGCACCACGGCGCCCCGGGCGGTGTCGTACAGGTGCAGCACGGGCCCGAGGGTACCGAAGGACCCGCACGGGTCCGGCGGCGGTTCGTTCGGGCGGGAGGCGGGGTACACCCGCACCTGTACCCCGGGAGACCGTTCAGTCGGGGTCGCGCTGCCTCGACTCGATGGCGCGTCCGACGTCCGCCCGCGAGCTGAGGCCCAGCTGTCGTGGTCCGTCGGCGATCGTACGCCGAGGCGGGGCGAGGATCACGCGCCGCGAGGGCCGGAGTGAGGCCCTCGCAGTGAGCCTCTCAGGCCACCTTGGTCCCGATCCGGCGGTCACGACGTAGGCGCCGGCGTTCACGCTCGGAGGTCCCGCCCCAGACACCGAATCGCTCGCGGTTGTCGAGGGCGTACTCGAGGCACTCGTCCCGGACGATGCAGTCGGCGCACACGGTCTTGGCGGGTGTGAGCGACTCGCCCCGGTCCGGGAAGAAGATGTCCGGATCCATGCCCCGGCAGGAGCCGAGGTCCATGAATGCGGGCGACGCGAACAGGTCTCCGGGTTCGTCGAACGTCGGAGCAGCGCCGACGGTTCTCGGCGTGAGTGCGGGCATGGAGACTCCTGGGGTGCGATCGGTCTCCGCCCGACGGCTGCACCCAGGATATCGCCTGGACCGCCCAGGTCAAGATCCATCAAGCGTGGCCGTCCGCCTATACCCTCACGCCCCGTGAGCAGCATCCCCGAAAAGCCGACATTGGACGGCCTCGAGGCCAAATGGCGGGCGGTCTGGGAGGAGCAGGGGACGTACCGCTTCGACCGGTCCAGGACCCGTGACGAGGTGTATTCGATCGACACGCCGCCTCCGACGGTGTCGGGCGCGCTGCACATCGGACACGTGATGTCGTTCACCCACACCGACACGGTGGCGCGGTACCAGCGCATGCGGGGCAAGGAGGTCTTCTACCCCATGGGGTGGGACGACAACGGCCTCAACGTCGAGCGCCGGGTCCAGATGCTCACCGCCACCCTGTGTGATCCGTCGCTTGCCTACGACCCGGACTTCAGCCCGCCCCAGCCGGACGACAAGGGCAAGCTCCCCAAGGATCCCGTCCGTATCTCGCGCCCCAACTTCGTCGAGTTGTGCGAATCGGTCGTCGAGGAGATGGAGGAGGAGTACCAGGATCTCTGGCAGACCGTGGGCCTTTCGGTCGACTGGACGCAGACCTACACCACCATTGGGCCGCTTGCGACCCGGATCTCGCAGAAGGGGTTCCTCCGGCTCCTCGAACAGGGGACGGCGTACCGGTCCGGCGCGCCCACGCTGTGGGACGTCGACATGAAGACCGCAGTGGCCCAGGCCGAGCTCGAGGACCGCGACATCCCCGGCGCCTACCACAAGCTGCTGTTCACGGGACCGGACGGCTCGGACCTGGCCATCGACACCACCCGACCCGAGCTGC
Source organism: Acidimicrobiales bacterium (assembly GCA_051306355.1). GTDB lineage: Bacteria > Actinomycetota > Acidimicrobiia > Acidimicrobiales > Salinilacustritrichaceae > Salinilacustrithrix. Next base: position 4,081 of record JBPPNA010000109.1, read on the forward strand.
TGCCGGCCTGCGTCGCCCTGGTCGCCCACCCCGACGACGAGCGGTACCAGTCGCTCTTCGGGAAGACGGCGGTGACGCCGCTGTTCGGGGCCGAGGTGCCGATCTGCGCCCACCAGCTGGCCCAGCCCGACAAGGGCACCGGCATGGCCATGATCTGCACGTTCGGCGACACCACCGACGTGATCTGGTGGCGGGAGCTCGATCTCCCCATCCGCCCGGTGGTCCGTCACGACGGGCGCTTGGAGCGCGACATCACTTGGGTCTCGCGGGGGTCGGGTGGCAGCTGGGAGTCGACCGATGCCGCGGCCGCCAACGCCCACTACGCCGAGCTGGGCGGCAAGACCATCTTCACCGCCCAGAAGAACATCGTGGAGCTCCTGACCAGCACCGGGAACATGGAGGGCGAACCCCGGCCCATCACACACCCGGTGAAGTACTGGGAGAACGGCAAGAAGCCACTCGAGATCGTCACGTCGAACCAATGGTTCATCCGGTACCCGCCGGCCGCCGAGATCATCGAGCGGGCCAAGGACCTCGAGTTCCACCCCGAGTACATGCGGGTCCGGTTCGAGGACTGGGCCAACGGCCTCCAGGGCGACTGGAACATCACCCGCCAACGGTTCTTCGGCGTGCCGTTCCCGATCTGGTACCCGGTCGACGAGCACGGCGATGTCGACTACCTGGCGCCCATCCCGGCCACGGAGGACATGCTCCCGGTCGACCCCACCACGACGCCGGCCCCCGGGTTCGACGAATCCCGGCGCAACCAGCCGGGCGGGTTCGCCGCCGACCCGGACGTCATGGACACATGGAACACCTCGTCGATGTCGCCACAGATCACGTCCAGGTGGGAGGAGGATCCCGACCTGTTCGCGCGGGTGTACCCCATGGACCTGCGACCCCAGGCCCACGACATCATCCGCACCTGGCTCTTCGCCACGGTGGTCAAGGCCCACGAGATGTTCGGCCATCTCCCGTTCCGGCACGCCGCCATCTCCGGGTTCGTCGTGGACCCCGACCGCAAGAAGCTCTCGAAGTCCAAGGACAACGCCGAGGTCGGACCGTTCCAGCTGCTCGAGATGTTCGGTGCCGATGCCATCCGCTACTGGGCCTGCGGCGGTGGACCCGGCCGTGACGTGGCCAACGACCAGGGGCAGATGAAGATCGGCCGCCGCCTGGCCATCAAGCTGCTCAACGCCAGTCGATTCGTGTTGACGGTCGCGGGTCCTGACGAAGCCGGTCAACCGTGGGACCACAGCGAGCCGTCGGATGGTGCCAGCGTCACCGAACCGCTGGATCGAGCCATGCTGTTGTCGCTGGCCGACCTCGTCGAGGAGTGCACCCGGGTCTTCGACGACTACGACTACGCCCGGGCGCTGGAGCGGGTCGAGACGTTCTTCTGGACCTTCACCGACGACTACCTCGAGCTGGTCAAGGGCCGGGCCTACGGCAGCCAGGGCGACGACGCCGCCGACTCGGCCAAGGTCGCGCTGCGCCTCGCGCTCGAAACCCTCCTGAAGCTGTTCGCGCCGTTCCTCCCCTACGCCACCGAAGAGGTGTGGTCCTGGTGGCGAGAAGGCTCGATCCACCGGTCGCCCTGGCCATCGGCGGACCCGCTGCGGCAGGCCGCAGGTGGCGCCGACCCGGACGCGATGCTCGCCGTGTCGGTTGCCGGTGAGGTGCTCTCACTGCTGCGCAGGGCCAAGTCCGATGCCAAGGTGTCGATGCGGACCGAGATCACGGACGCCACCGTGCACGACACACCCGAGCGTCTGGCCGCGTTCGACCGGGTGCGGGCCGACGTCGCCGACGCCGGCAGGGTGATCTCGATCGATACGAAGGAGGCCGGCGAGCTGCTGGTGGACGTCGAGCTCGCCCCCGCCGACTGACATCCCGGCCACGCGCCGGTGCGGCCCGCCCTGGTCAGCGCGCGAAGTGCGCGGCCACGTTGGCCACACTCTTCTCCACGTTCTCCTGGTGGCCCTTCGGGTATCCCATGACGCGCAGCCCCGCCTTGATGGGCGACGGCGTCATGTCGAACGTCTCGGTGACCTTCGCGCCACCGCCGGAGGCCGGTTCGACCTCCCAGCGCCAGACGTGCTTGCCGGGATGGCACCACGCGATCCGCTTGCCGGCCTCGAACTCCACCACCGTGTTGGTGATGCGATAGGGCAGGCCGTACATCTTCATGCGCATGCCGAACTTGTCGCCCACGCCCGTGAGTTGCTCGGGGCCGTGTCGCTCGCCCTTGACCGACTCGTCCCCGCTGATCACCGGATGGCTCGCCGGTCGCGAGATGAAGGCGAACACCTCAGCGGGAGGAGCGTCGACGAGAGCGGATGCGGACACGGTGTTGTCGGACATGACCACCGGTCTACCCCCAGCGTCGCGTTAGCGTCGACAACCAGATGGCCGCCCACCTCACCGATGCCACCGCCGACGCCGTGGCGGTCGTCGACCTCGACGGTCCGTACTCGGTCCGTCACGCCCTCCCCGGCCAGGGGCACCCGTTCGATCCCACCTACGCCTCCCGTCCCGGATCGGTGCGATTCGCGGCCCGGACGCCGGCGGGGTCGGTGGCGGTCAGTGCCCGCGAACGCGCCGGCGCACTGACGGTGGAGGCGTGGGGCGCGGGCGCGGGATGGATGACGACGCGCGCCGGGCTCCTCGCCGCGGCCGGCGACGATCCCCGGCAGCTGCGCTTCGGGGACGCCCGCCTCGACGAGCTCAACCGCCGTCACCCTGACCTGCGCCATGGCGCCAACGGCTGCGTGGTCGACATCCTGCTCAGCCGCACCCTGGGTCAGCGGGTGCTGGCCGTGGAGGCGGGACGGTCGTGGGCCGCGCTGTGCCGTGAGCTGGGCGACGACGCTCCCGGTCCCCTCGGGCTCCGATTGCCCCCCGACCCCGAGCGGATCGCGAACACCCCAACCTGGTGGCTCCACCAGCACGGCATCGAGCGCAGCCGGGCCACGACCCTGGTTGCCGTCGCCCGCCACGCCCGCCGGCTGGCCGAGGTGGTCGACCTCCCCCTCCCCGAGGCGTACGGAAGGATGCGCGCCGTCCGCGGCCTCGGTCCCTGGACGGTCAACGGCGTGGCCCGCACCGCGCTCGGTGACCCGGACGCCATCGTGGTCGGCGACTACTGGATCAGCCACGCCGTGTGCTCGTACTTCACGGGCCGGGCTCGCGGAAGCGACGAGGAGATGCTGGCCCTCGTCGAACGGTGGGCCGGCCAGCGCGGCCGGGTCGAGCGCCTCGTCCACCTCTCCGGGCACCGAGTCCAGCGCTTCGGCCCCGGACGCCGGACGCCCCGCATCGCCAACCTCTGACCGGGCGACGCCCACCCCAACTCCGGTTCTGGACCCGTTCCGCGCCACCCAGCTCGACACGCCACCCAGCTCGACCGGGGCGGTACCAGAACCAGAAACAGTCGGTTCTCGACCCGTTCCGCGCCACCCAGCTCCACCGGTACAGGGCCAGAACGAGCAGTGCGGGAGGGCGGTGTGGCGCTAGGTCGGGGGGAGGTTGGCGTCGAGCTCGGCCCGGAACGGTGCCGCGGTGGCGTCGGACGGTGCCCGCCAGTCACCCCGGGGCGAGAGGCTGCCGCCGCCGGAGACCTTCGGGCCGTTGGGCATGGCGGAGCGCTTGAACTGGCTGAACCCGAAGAACCGCCAGATGAACTCCTCGAGCCAACGGCGGATGGTGGCCAGGTCGTAGGCGTTGCGCTTCTCATCGGGGAACCCCTCGGGCCAGTCCCCCACCGATGCGTCCCGCCAGGCGTGCCAGGCCAGGAACGCGACCTTCGACGGAGCGAGGCCCTGCCGGACGAAGTGGTGGAGGAAGAAGTCGTGCAGCTCGTAAGGCCCGATGGCGTCCTCGGTGCTCTGGATGTCGGTGTCGCCTGGGTCGTCGCCCTCGGCGTCCTCGTGGGTGGGCACCAACTCGGGGGAGATCACCGTGTCGAGCACCGAGAGCAGGACCCGATCGGTCTCGTCGTCGAACTGATCGGTCCGCACCGTCCAACGGATGAGGTGCTGGATCAGGGTCTTGGGGACTCCCGAGTTCACGTTGTAGTGGCTCATCTGGTCGCCCACGCCGTAGGTGCACCAGCCGAGCGCCAGCTCGGACAGGTCGCCGGTTCCGAGCACGAACCCGTTCCGTTGGTTGGCGAGTCGGAAGAGGTAGTCGGTGCGCAGGCCGGCCTGGACGTTCTCGAAGGCGATGTCGTAGACGGGCTCGCCCGCGGCGAAGGGATGGCCCATGTCGGCCAGCATCTGGTTCGCGGCGCGGCGGATGTCGATCTCCTCGGCCGTCACGCCGAGTGCGTCCATGAGCGCCCAGGCGTTCGACTTGGTGGAGTCGCTGGTGGCGAAGCCTGGCATGGTGAAACCGAGGATCCCCGAGCGATCGAGACCCATGCGGTCGAAGGCCTTGGCGGCCACGATCAGCGCGTGGGTGGAGTCGAGGCCGCCGGAGACGCCGATGACGAGATGGTCGCCGCCGGTGGCCCGGAACCGGGTGACGAGGCCCTCGACCTGGATGTTGAACGCCTCGTAGCAGTCCTCCTCGAGCCGGCCGGGGTCGGCAGGCACGAACGGGAACCGGGCCAGGTCACGCTGCAGCTCCGATGCGTCCTCATCGACCTCGATCTCGGGGCCCGTACCGCCTCCGCCGTGGTCGAAGGTGACCTGGCGGAACCGCGTCCCGGGGTGATCGTTGGCCACCACGGCGTCGTTGTATGTCCCGGTGCTCATCCGCTCGAGCCGGACCCGGCCTGCATCGACGTCGGCGACGACGAGCTCGGGTTCGGTCCCGAACCGCTCGGAGTGCGCCAGCAGCTCGCCGAGCTCGTGCACCATGCCCTGGCCGTCCCAGGCGAGGTCGGTGGTGCTCTCCCCGGGACCGGCGGCGGAGTACACGTAGACCGATCGTGTCCGCATGGACTGGGCGGCGCACAGCAGCTCGCGATCGCGGGCCTTGCCGATGACGATGTTCGAGGCGGAGAGATTGGCGCAGATGAGCGCCCCGGCGAGCGTGGCGAGGGACGAGGGCGGCGTGGCCGACCACATGTCCTCGCAGAGCTCGACGCAGAAGTCGAGCCCGTCGTGGTCGGTGGCGGTGAAGCGCAGGTCGGTGCCGAACGGGGCCGTGACGCCGGCGACCCGGATCTCTCGGCCCGTGATCCCGGCGCCGGCGGCGAACCAGCGCTTCTCGTAGTACTCCCGGTAGTTGGGCAGGTAGCTCTTCGGGACGACACCGAGCACTCGGCCCCGGGCAATCACCACGGCGCAGTTGTACAAGCGGCCATCGGTGGCCACGGGAGCGCCCACGAGGAGGACCGGCTGCAGCCCGTTCGAGGCCCGCACCACCCGGCCCAGAGCCGCATCCACGGCCTTGACCATGGCGTCCTGGAGGTGGAGGTCGTCGATGGCGTACGACGAGACCCCGAGCTCCGGGTAGACGACGAGGTCGACGCCCTGGTCGTGGGCCTGCTCGGCGAGCGTGATGGTGGAGGTGGCGTTCGCCTCGGGATCGGCGACGTCGACGTCGGGCGTGGCCGCCGCGACGCGGACGAAGCCGTGGGTGCGTGGGTCGTAGAAGGCGTGGGAAGTGCTCACAGGACCTCGTCCATCATGTTCAGGGCGACGCAGATGCTCTCCACTCTGACCGGTCCACGACCGATGGGGCCGAAATGCTCCTCCCGGTGGGCGGTGGGGTGGCCCCGCTCGAACACGCCGCTGGATCCCTTCACGTCCGTGAGCACGGACGCCAGCATCCCACCTGTGCAGCTCTCGGCGGTGGCGATGGAGCAGCCGAGCTCGTTCGCCCGGTCCAACATCACCTTCGCCGAGACTGTCACCGGTCACCCGTAGCATCGGAGGTCGTGACTCCTCCCGGACCGCTCCAGCTCGGCCGCGGCATCGTCGTGGTCGACGGGGCGGCGGCGCCCTCGCCCTGGGCCGATGCCCCGGTGGTGGTGATCGACGACGCAGTGGTCGTCGAACCCCGAGCCGTCGTCGAGCAGCTCCACGCGGCCTGGGCGAGCCGCTCCGCCCGGGTGGTCGACCTCCGGGTCGATCCCGTGGTGTTCCGCCGTCCCGCCGTGCACACCGCCGTGCCCTGGGAGCTCTCCCCCGACTTCGAGCTCTGGCACGACCGCCTCCACTTCCTGGTCTGGAACAACAACTACGACCACCGCACGGGCGAACCCATCTGGTGGTGGGGGCGCAAGGCAGCCCGCATCGGCGGCACCGCAACCGATCAGCTCCCTCCAGGCCAGCGCTCCCCCGGGAAGGCCGCGGCCGGGGGTGACCTCCTCCTGCCCGACGGCACCGGGGCCTGGATCGACGGCGGCCCGCCCGACGACGTCGACCCCGCCTCCCTGGACGGCGCCGCGCTCATCCGGTCGGATTCCGTCGACGCCGGCCGGCTCGACCCGGTGCCCGCCTGGGTCGCGCCCGCTGCCGAGCTCGCCGCCGACCAGCTCGCCGCGGTGAGCCACCGTGGCGGGCCGGCCCGGATCATCGCCCCAGCTGGTTCCGGCAAGACGCGCGTGCTCACCGAACGGCTGCGCCACCTCGTGGCCGACCGTGGCCACCATCGCTCCGGCGTGCTCGCCGTGGCCTACAACCGCAAGGCCCAGGAGGAGATGGCCGGCCGGACCGCCGAGCTCGGTGCCCGCATCCAGACCCTCAACGCCCTCGGCTACGAGCTCATCGGCCGCAGGCTCGGGCGCCGCCCGAACATGATCGACGAGCGCGAGGTCCGTAGCCGGCTCGAGCCGCACCTCCCCAAGCTCACCCACCGTCTCAACACCGACCCGATGGCGCCCTACCTCGAAGGGCTCTCCATCGTCCGTCTCGGCCTGCGCGACCCGGAGGAGATCGAGCTGGAGGCCGACGCGCCCGGGCTCGCCGACGCGGTCGAGCCGTATCGGGCCGGGCTCCGGCGCGACAACGTGCTCGACTTCGACGAGCAGGTGATCCACGCCGTCGAGCTCCTGGTTTCCGACGGCGAGTTCCGGCGCGCCGAGCAGGCCCGGCACCGCCACCTCTTGGTCGACGAGTTCCAGGACCTCACCCCGGCCCACGTCCTCCTGCTGCGGCTCCTCGCCGCGCCCACCTTCGACGTGTTCGGGGTCGGCGACGACGACCAGTGCCATCCGGCGGGCACGCTGGTCCAGACGACGATCGGGCCCGTGCCGGTCGAGATGCTCGACCCGTCCAGGCACCGCGTGGTTTCGTGGGACGGGTACGAATCCGCCATCCGAGGCGCCACGCCGCGCGGGCCGAACGACTCGGACCACGGCTTCGGCTTCGAGATGGCCGCGCGCCCGTACAGCGGGCGGGTCGTCGAGCTCGTCGCAGACGGCCGCTCGCTCCGTCTCACGCCCGACCACCGCGTGTACACCCGCTGGCGTCCCGACGCGTGGTCCGACCGACGTACCTCGCTGCTGTACCTCATACGGAAGGGCGGCCACTTCCGGGTCGGCACCTGCTTCCTGAACCGGAGCGCTGGTGCACCTCCTGGACTCGGCTTCCGCTGCCGACAGGAAGGTGCCGACGCGGGGTGGGTACTCGAGGCGTTCTCTGATCAGGACGCCGCGCTCGTCGCCGAGAAGATCGCCGTCGCGAACTTCGGGCTCCCGCAGACGACCTCCGTCTCACCGAAGCGCCGCGCCGACGAGCACCGACGAATCGCCGAGAACTTCGACGGCATCGACAACATGGCCACCAAGGCGAAGCACCTGCTGGAGGCATTCGGGCGCTCGATCGAGCATCCCTTCTACGACCAGACGCGCCGTGGCCGCATGGGCGGGTGTACGACAGCGCAGATCATGCGGGCGTGCAACGTCGTCGACGGCTTCATGGAGGTTCCCGTCGCAGACGGCCGGACCGTCGCCTGGGCGACGGCGAAGGCGGGACGGCTCGACCACACGGGGCCCGTCTACAGCCTCGCCGTGGAGCCGCACCACAACTACGTGGCCGACGGGATCGTCGTCCGGAACTGCATCTACGGCCACGCCGGCGCCACGCCCCGCTTCCTCATCGGCTTCGCCGAGCTGTTCCCCGGTGCGCACGAGCACGCACTACAGGTCAACTACCGCTGCCCGCCCGCGATCGTCGACGCCGCCCGTCACCTCCTCGGTTACAACGACCAGCGGGTCGACAAGATGATCGAGACCGCCCGTGCCGACGACGACGCCGACGCGCTCACCGTCCAGACCCACGCCCCGGATGCCGGCGCCACCGCGCTGGTCACCGCAGTCCGAGCTGCGGTCGACGCGGCCGGAGACCCCCGGCACGTGGCCGTGCTGACCCGGACCAACTCGTTGCTCCTCGCTCCTCACGTCGCCCTCGTCGGTGCCGGTGTCCCGATCTCCTCGGTGCTGCGGGCCGATGTGCTCAACCGGGTCGGCCTGCGGGCCGCTCTGGCGTGGCTGCGGATCGCCACCGATCCCGGCAACATCGACGGCAAGGACCTGACGGAGATCTCCCGCCGGCCGAGCCGGGGGTTCCCACGCTGGATCGACAAGTGGTTGGGGCGGTGCCGGTCGGGCCACGAGGTGGCCAAGGCCGCCGAGCGCATCGACGATGCCCGAGTCTCGGAGAAGATGCTCGACCTCGCCGAGGACATCGAGCGTCTCTCCGACACCGCCGACGGCGCGTCCACCCGCGAGGTCCTGGCGGCCATCCGGGACGACATCGGCCTCGGTGGTGCCATGGAGCTCCTCGACGGTCGCCCCGGTGCCGAGGGATCCTCCCACCTCGACGACCTCGATGCGCTCCTGCAGGTGGCCGACATCCAGCCCGACCCCGAGCTGTTCGAGACCTACCTGCGCCGAGCCCTCACGGCCGACCGCGCCCCGGACGACGAGCTGGGCGCCACCGGGGTCACGCTGTCCACCGTCCACCGGGTCAAGGGGCGCGAGTGGCCCCACGTCGTCGTCTTCGGCGCCAACGGTGGGCTGTTCCCCCACCGCCTCACCGAGGACGTCGAGGAGGAGCGCCGGGTGTTCCATGTCGCCATCACCCGCGGCATCGACCAGGTCACCGTCCTCGCCGACGCCGAGCGTCCGAGCCCCTTCATCGGCGAGCTCGACGGGTCGGCGCCCAAGCGTCCGCCGCTCGCGAACCGAGTTGCTCGGCAGGGCCTCGCAACGTCGCCGCCCGCGAGATCCGCGCCGAATGCGGCGGGATCTGCTTCCAGGGCAGCGGGATCTGCTTCCAGGGCAGCGGGTTACGACGCCACGGACCTCGAGGGCGAGGACCTGGTGGTCTTCGAGGAGCTGCGCAAGTGGCGAGCCGAGGTGGCCAAGCGCCAGGGGGGCCCGGCCTTCACGGTCTTCAACGATGCCACCCTCAAGGCCACGGCGCGGGCCCGGCCCGACTCGCTGCGTGCCTTCAGCGCCATCAAGGGGGTGGGCCCCACGAAGCTCGAGAACTACGGCGACGACGTGCTGGAGATCATCCGGCAGTTCACCTGACATCCTGGGGCCATGCCTGGATTGTTGGACGGAGCCCCGGTCGGCTCGCTCGCCGAGTACGAGATGCGCGGCGGCGGTGAGGCGCTCCGGATGGTCAACGCCATCGGCGCGGATGGAGTGCTCGACGAGCTCGAACGATCCGGACTCCGGGGCCGGGGCGGGGCGGGGTTCCCCACCGCCACCAAGTGGCGGTCGATCATGGCGGGTGGACCCGGGGTCGGCGAGCGCTTCGTCGTGGCCAACGGCGCCGAGGGCGAGCCCGGCACCTTCAAGGACCGTGCACTGCTGCGCCACAACCCGTACCTGCTCGTCGAAGGTGTCCTGATCGCGGCCCGCACGATCGAGGCGCGACGTGCGTTCATCGCGCTGAAGGCATCGTTCGCCGTGGAGGCCGAGCGCGTGGCCGAGGCCGTGGCCGAGTTCGCAGCCGCCGGTCGGGCGCCGGAGGTCCAGGTCGAGTTGGTACAGGGCCCCGACGAGTACCTGTTCGGCGAGGAGAAGGCGCTGCTCGAGGTGATCGAGGGGGAAGAGCCCCTCCCCCGCATGTTCCCGCCGTACCTCTACGGGTTGTTCACCACCAACCCGCAGTTCGGCTGGTCGGCGGGCACCACCGGGCGGGACTACGAGCCGGACGGCTCCAACCCGACCTTGGTCAACAACATCGAGACGTTGTCCACGATCCCGGGCATCGTGCGCAACGGTGGCGACTGGCACTGCGGGTTCGGCACCGAAGAATCCCCCGGCACGATCATCTGCACCATCTCCGGTGACACGGTCCGCCACGGTGTCGGCGAGTTCGAGCTGGGCACATCGGTCCGGGACGTGATCTTCGAGCTCGGCGGCGGGCTGGCCGAGGGTCGGGCGCTCAAGTACGTCCTCTCGGGGATCTCCAATCCGATCCTGCGGGGCGAACAGGTCGACACGCCGCTCACCTACGAGCACATGGCCGCAGCCGGGGCGGGGCTCGGCACCGGGGGCCTCATCATCTACGACGACCGCACCGACCCCGTCGAGCTGGCACGCGAGGTGTCGCAGTTCCTCTCCGTCGAGTCGTGCGGGCAGTGCCCGCCGTGCAAGCTGGGCTCGCTGGCCATCAACGACCTGCTCGATCAGATCGGCCCTGCGACCGAGAGCCGGGTCTTCGCGCAGCTCGCCGCCCGCCTCGCCAACGTGACGGACGGCGCCCGGTGCTTCCTGGCCAGCCAGGAACAGCAGGTGGTCGCCAGCCTCGTTCCAGACATGCACGACCTGTCCATGCGCACCAGCCCGCGCGGGCTCGTCGTCACCAAGCTGGTCGACCTGGTCGAGGGGCGCTTCGTTCTCGACGAGCGCCAGGCCCGCAAACGTCCGGATTGGACGTACGAGCCGGAATGACACCCATACTGCGACCATGGCCATGTCCACCGGTGACGTCCCGCTGACCCCTCGTCGCGATGAGGACTACCGCTGCTCGGCGTGGACCGCCGCCCAGGGATTCGACGCCATCGGTTCGGCGCCCGAGTTCGACCGTCTCGTCACCGTCGAGGTCCCCCAGCCCTGGCCGGCAGCCGTCGAGGACCTCGAATGGGTGGCATCGATCGACCGTCCGAAGGGCACCCGGATCCAGGCCATCGTCGCCGACGTGGGCCGCCAGGACGGCGCCATCCTGCTCACCCGCTGGGAGCGGGACCGGGCCGCGTTCACCGGCCTCGACTGGCTCGTCCCGGCCGAGGATGTGACCGAGGCCCTGCAGGTGCTCGTCGCAGGCGAGGATCCCCAGAGTCACCCGTTGGGGGCCATGGTGTCCGCAGCGCCGGACGAGGTGCTCATCTGCGCCCACGGCACTCGCGACCGCTGCTGTGGAGGCCCGGGCACGCGGCTCGCCATCGAGACCCGTGCCGCGCTCGCCGAGGTCCGGGTCCGGCGCACGAGCCACCTCGGCGGGCATCGCTTCGCGCCGACGGCGCTCACCCTCCCCGACGGACGGATGTGGGCGTACCTCGATGCTGACGCGCTGGTGGGGATCGTGCGGCGGACCATGCCATCGCCCGAAGCCCGCGAGTTCTACCGAGGCAACGTGGGGCTCGACGGGTGGTCACAGGTGGTCGAGGGCGCCCTCCTGGCCGACTCGGGCTGGGACTGCATCGACTTCGAGGAGGTGACCTCGACCGTCGACGTCGACGGCGACCGGGCTGCGGTCGTGCTCTCCTGGCACACAGCGACCGTCACCGATGAGCGGTCCGCCGAGGTGGAGGTGGTGGTCCGCTACCCCGTACTGCAGTGCGGCCTCGCCCCGTCGGAGGCCGAGAAGTCGTCCCCCGAGTACCGGTTGGTCTGAGCCCTCGCCGGGGTCGCTGCGGCGGCGGTGTGGCGTGGGGCTCGTGCGGCTCCAGCCACGAGAAGACGAAACGACCGGTGATCTCGGCCGCGACGACGGCAACGGCCTGGAGCCCGGCCCACAGGGCCACGACCGGGTAGCCGCGGTCGGCGAAGGAAGCATGCTCCTCGGCGAAGCCGTACAGGACCGCGAGCGGAAGCAGACTCGCCCCCAGCGCCAGCACGACCAGCGCATCGATGGCGGCGAGCCACATGTCGGCTCGACGAACGACGATCCGCTCCTCGGTGCGGAGGCGAGACCACGCCACGACGGCGTGGATCGTTCCGAGCAGCGCACTGGCCACCACGAGGTCCCGGGCCCGGGCGTCGCCCATACCTCCCCGGTCGGCCGCGACCTGGAACGCGATCGCCGGCGAGAGGATCACCACGAGGTCGACGGCCGCGTAGATCGGGGGCGCGACGACGTCGACGATCTCGCGCCTCACACTCCCTCCCGGGCCCGCAGTCGGAAATCGTCGACGAGGGTGCCGTTCGGTCGGATGGCCCGGCCACGGAGACGGTCGCCGTCGACGTCGATGTGGAGGAAATGCAGCGTGGACTCGGCCGCGACGGTGAAGCCGCTGCGTCCGACCCTGGTCGTCTTGCAGCCGCCGCCACTGACGACGTACGTCGTGCCACCGATCGGGCGGGTCCGCTCGTAGTGGTGGTCGTGACCGGCCAGGACCAGGTCGACGTGGCGGCGACGGATGATGGGCTCGAGGTACTCACCGCTCCCCGGTGTGGACCCGTGCCGGCCCGAGGAGTACGGAGGATGGTGGAGGAGCAGGACCTTCCACTGGTTGGTGGAGCTGGCCAGCGCATCGTCGAGCCACTCCAGCTGTCGGGGCGCAGCGCTGCCGAACAGGCCAGGCACGCTCGAGTCGAGGTAGAAGAGGTCCACGGGGCCGTGCGTCGTCTTGTAGTAGCGCCCAGGGGTGCCGAGGAGCTCGAGCTCGGCTTCGATCTCGGCCAGCCCCTCGTCGCTGTGACCGAGGTCGCGCCGGTTGAGGTCGCCGTCGTGGTTGCCGATGGCGAGCTCGAACCCGACGCCGGCATCGAGCAGGGGCGCCATCGGCCGGGCGAACACGTCATCGAAGCGCGTGGTGAAGTTGCCGTAGTAGCAGATGTCTCCCAGCAACGCGACGAGCCCGAAGGGTGCGCTCCGATAGGTGTGGGCCATCCGCGCCGCGACCGCCATGGCCTGACGCCCGCCGCTGCCGTTGTCGCCGAGGGCGACGAAGCTGACCCGCTCGTCGGTGGTGGTCCAGGTGCTCGGCTTCAGCGTCAGGTCGGGCGCCGCCCCCGGGAGGAGATCCTCACGGGAGAGGAGCGGCCAGACGTGGTCGGTGAGGAGGACCGCGGTGGCCGACGCACCCAGCGCCCCGCCCGCCGCGGCGAGGAACTGGCGGCGGCTCATCCTGGGAGACGCCGGGAGGCGTGAGGCACGGTCGCTGGTCGTGACTCAATGATCGCGCCGTCGGCACCGGTGATGTCAGCGCCGTGACCTCGGTGACAGCCGTCGAGGCGGACCCATCACCACACGGGGCCGTCGCAGGTCACTGGCCGGGGTCCGGCGTCGTCATGGCCAGCGGGTCGACCCACCGGTCGAACTCCTCAGCGGTCAGGTGCCCGAGGGCCAGCGCAGCCTCGCGCAGAGTGGTGCCCTCGGCGTGGGCCTTCTTGGCGATCTGGGCGCCCTTGTCGTACCCGATGTGCGGATTGAGGGCGGTGACGACCATCAGGTTGCGGGCCAGGTTCTGCTCGATCCGCTCGTGGTTGGGCTCGATGCCCTGTGCGCACTGTTCGTCGAAGCTGCGGCAGGCATCGCCGAGGAGGGCGATGGACTCGAGGACGTTGTGGGCCATGACCGGCTTGAAGACGTTGAGCTGGAAATTGCCCTGGCTGCCGCCCATGGCGACGGCGGCGTCGTTGCCGAACACCTGGACGGCCACCATCGTCATGGCCTCGGCCTGGGTGGGGTTCACCTTGCCCGGCATGATGCTGGAGCCCGGCTCGTTGGCTGGGATGTCCAGCTCGCCGATGCCGTTGCGGGGACCGGAGGCGTACCAACGGACGTCGTTGGCGATCTTGAGCAGCGCTCCGGCCAGTGTGCGGAGCGCGCCGCTCGTGGTGACGAGCGCATCATGGGCGCTGAGCGCGGCGAAGGTGTTGGGCGACTTCAGGAACGGGTGGCCCGTGAGGCGGGCCAGTTCGGCTGCTGCCTCGTCGCCGAAGGCCGGATGGGCGTTGAGGCCGGTGCCGACGGCGGTGCCTCCGATGGCCAGTTCGAGCAGGTCACCCTCGGTGTGACGAATCTGCTGGAGGGCAGCGTCGATCTGGTGGACCCAGCCCCCGATGACCTGACCGAGGGTCACGGGTGTGGCGTCCTGCAGGTGGGTACGCCCCACCATGACCACACCGGCGTATTCCTCGGACTTCGCGTGCAGCGTGGCGCGCAGCTGGGTGACGCCGGGGTACAGCTGGCGGTGCAGGGCCAGTTGGATGGCCACGTGCATGGCGGTGGGGAAGGTGTCGTTGCTCGACTGGCCCCGGTTGACGTCATCGTTGGGATGGACCGGCGTCTTGGATCCGAGCTGGCCGCCGGCCAGCTCGATGGCCCGGTTGGAGATGACCTCGTTGGCGTTCATGTTCGACTGCGTACCCGAGCCGGTCTGCCACACGACGAGGGGGAAGTGGTCGTCGAGGTCGCCGGCGATGACCTCGTCAGCGGCCTGCACGATGAGGGCGGCGGTGTCGGCGTCGAGCTCACCGAGCGCGGCGTTCGCCGTGGCGGCGGCGCGCTTCACCAGACCGAAACCCTCGATGATGCTGCGACCCCAGACGAAGCGGTCGCGCCCGATCGGGAAGTTCCCGATGCTCCGCTCGGTCTGTGCACCCCAGTAGCGGGACGCGTCGACCTCGACGGCGCCCATCGAATCGGTCTCGGTGCGGGTCGGTGCAGCGGGTGTCGCGGGTGTCGTGGTCACCTTCGCGACCGTACTGCCACCGTCGATCGGGGCGTCCACCGACCGATGGGCGAATTCGCCCCGGACTTCGGCGCCTTCGATTCCTCGGCCGACCTCTTCTGCCAGATCGGCTACGACGGGCGGCTCCACCAGCTCGAGAGCGAGTTGGTGACGACCCAGGCTCGCTTCGGCTGAACCGAGCCCGCACATCAACTCCTGCGCTGCTCGGCGAGCGATCGCAACTCGTACTTGAGGACCTTGTTGCTGGCGTTCACGGGCAGGGCTCCGACGACATGGACGTGGCGGGGCACCTTGTAGTTCGCCATGTGCTCCCGGCTCCACACGACGATGTCGTCGGGCCGGGGATCGACGCCGACACGCGGGACGACGAAGGCCACGCACACCTCGCCCATGCGCTCGTCGGGCACGCCGATCACGGCGGCCTGGGCGATGTCGGGATGGCCGCCGAGGAGCGCCTCCACCTCGGCCGGGTACACGTTGAAGCCGCCGGAGATGAACATGTCCTTGAGTCGATCGGTGATCTTGATGTTGCCGCCGGCGTCGAGCACCCCGATGTCGCCGGTGTGGAGCCACCCGTCCGGGTCGATGGCCTCGGCCGTGGCCTTCGCGTCACCGATGTAGCCCAGCATCAGGTTGTAGCCCCGCACCCAGATCTCTCCTGGCTCGCCCGGTGGCGTCTGTACGCCATCGAGCACCGTCCGGACCTCGACACCATCGATGGCCCGGCCGTCGGACGACGAGATCAGCTCGGGAGGGTCGTCATGGCGGTTCATGGTGACGATGCCGTGCGACTCGGTCAGGCCGTACCCGGTGACGACCGTCTCGAAGCCGAGGACCGACCGCATCCGCTCCAGCATCTCGACCGGCACCGGCGCGGCACCGGTCACGGCCAGGCGGAGGCTGGACAGGTCGCGCCGATCGAGGTCCGGGGAATTGAGGATGGTCTGGTAGATCGCCGGCGGGCCAGGGAACATGGTGATCCGCTCTTCCTCGATCCGCTGCATCACCGAGGGCACGTCGAACACGGGATGCGGCACCATCGTGGCGCCGCGGAGCACGCAGGCCAGGATGCCGGCCTTCAGGCCGAACGCGTGGAAGAACGGATTGACGATGAGATAGCGGTCGTCGGACCGCAGCCCCACCACGCCGCTCCACGCCCAGTACGCACGGATGGACGCGGCGTGGCCCATCATCGCTCCCTTCGGGGCGCCGGTGGTCCCCGACGTGAAGATGATGTCGCAGAGGTCGTCGCCCTCGATCTCGGCCGCACGGGCGGCGACGTCGTCCGCGCCGACATCGGCGGCTCGGCTCAGGAAGTCGGTCCACGACACCGTGCCGTCGGGCGTCGGTCCTCGGAAGACGACGATCTGCTCGACGCAGGCCGGGACCCCACCCTCGGCCCCACGCAGGAGGGCGACATAGTCGGTGTCGAGGAAGTCGGTCACCGTGAGCAACATGCGAGCGCGTGCGGTGCGCAGGTTGTGGGCGCCCTCGCTGCCCTTGAAACGGGTGTTCAGCGTGGCCACAGCTGCGCCGACGCGGTGGACGGCGAGCGAGGCGACGACCCACTCGCTGACGTTCGGTGACCAGATGGCGATGCGGTCGCCCCGCTCGATCCCGCTGGCCACCAGGGCCCGCGCCGCCACCTCGACACGGTCGCCCAGCTCGGTCCAGGTGAGGCGGAGCTCCCCGTCGACGAGCGCCTCACGGCCACCGAACCGATCGACGGCCCGGTTCAGGGCCTCGGGGATGGTCGTGGGGAGATCGGCATCGGCTCCGGTCATCCATCCAGCCTGCCCCATGACCTGACATGTCGTCAGAAATGGTGACGGTCTAACGTCCTCCACGTGACGGAACGGGACTGGGCGCGGCCCGTGGTGCACTGGGCCATCGATGCGGTCCACCCGGCCGCCCAGCGGGCGTTCTACGGCGCCCTCTTCAACTGGGACATCGCCGACGGCGTCTTCATGCCCATCGGAGCCGGATTCGGCGGTCCCGAGCCGGGCCCTGGCGGCCACATCCAGCCCGGGGAGCGACCTGGCGTGAGCCTGTACGTGCAGGTGCGCGACCTGCGGGAGTCGCTCGATCGGGCCGTCGAGCTCGGCGGGGTCATCGTGGCCGAGCCCTTCCAGCTCCCGGGCCAGCCGACGCTGGCCCAGATCACCGATCCCGAGGGCAACGCCGTGATGTTGGTCCAGCAGTAGCGGATGGCGCCGGCTCAGTCGAGCGTCGCGTAGTGACGCACGGTGGCGGTCCCGGCATCGACGCAGGCCAAGAGCTCGACCATCGCCGGGTCATCGGCCCGAGCGGCGGCCTCGGCGTCGTCAGGCGTTCCCCACAGCGTCTCCACCAGCCACTCCCCGTCGGCGGCCCGGGCCGTGGTGCGGCGGATGAACCCGGCCCGGAACGGCGAGAACTCCGCCTGCACGCGCCGGTCGCACTCGAGGAACGTCTCCTCGTCGATGCCGGCGGCGAGACGGAAGGTGTGGTGCTCGATGATCACGTCTGCTCCCGGTCCGTCGTCGGCCTCACGGTAGCGGTGCCCGACTACCGTCGACGACGTGCAGGCCTTCGCGTTCCTGGCCAGCGGGAACCTGCTGTTCGAGACCGACACCGCCCCGTCACCACGGTCCGCACCGCCAACACCGTCGAGCGCCTCGTGGCCGAGTTCCGCTGACCGAGTTCCGCCGAGGGTCCCCGAGCATCTACCTTGTCGAATCTGACACCACGTCAGATGCGGCCCCAGACGTCGAATCCCATTGCCGAGGACCGATGCAGCTCGCTCCCACCGAACAAGAAGCCGCGTTCCGGGCCGAGCTGCGCGCCTGGTTGGCCGAGA
>JBPPNA010000142.1:0-6745 GCA_051306355.1 Acidimicrobiales bacterium
GAGGTGATGTGGGTCGACCACTTCGGCAACTGCCAGCTCAATCTCGACCCCGACGACCTCGACGGGTGGGGTGACGTGGTGCGGCTGCGGATCGGCGACGAGTGGCGCCCGGCGCGGCGGGCCTACACCTACGCCGATGTGGCCGACGGCGATATCGGCCTCATCATCGACAGCTACGGCGTCCTGTCGATCGCCCTCGATCGCCGGCCGGCCGACACCGAGCTCGGCATCCGCACCGGCACCGAGATCCGCTTCCAGCGACTCGACGACGATGCGCGTCCCCCGGGGGTGTCGACGCCCGTGCAGATGGGTCGACGCAGAGGGGAGGACACGTGAGGCCTGCTACCACGATCATGCTGGGGATCCTGCTGCTCATCATCATCGGCGCAGCGCTGCTCCAGCTGGTCCTCCTCGCGTAGGGCCTCGCGTCGTGCGGCGCGCCATGACGACGCCTACGTCTGGGTGATGAGGGTGTCCCGGGTGAACCGCTTGATCCCGCCACGCAGCAGCAGCAGCGCGGCGACCCAGATGACCCCGCCGATGGCGATGGCCACGGGCCAGTCGACGAGCAACAGGCCGGTGGACTGACCGACGGCGAGGAAGATGAGCGGCAGGATGACCGCACCTCCGAGCTGGTTGGCCTCCTGGGCGGAGTTCGTCCGGGCCGACACCCGGACCATGACGGCGAGACCGAGCGTGGCCACGGCGGGGGCGACCCACAGGATCATCACGCCCCACAGCCGGGTGGGCACGAAGATCCGTTCCATGACGGGCCAGGCGATGGTGTTGGTCACCACGGCGAAGGCGATGAACCCCAGCCACGACACCGAGATGGCGGGCAGGAACGCCGTGAGGAACTTGGCGACGAACAGGTCGCGATCGGTGATCGACGAGTGCAGCAGCGACTCGAGCGTCTTGCGCTCCTTCTCGCCGGCGAACGCGTCCGCGGCCAGGACCGCCGAGACCATGAGCGGCACGATGAGGAAGAGCGGCGCCAGCAGATAACCGTTGACGAGGACCACCAACTGTTCGTCCTGGGGCAGGGAGAGGATCGGCTCGGCCAGATCGCCGGGCACCGAGTCCAGGAAGCGCTCGACACCGATACCGGCCGTCGCCCGTGCCGCCATCCCGATCGCCGCCGGCAGCACGACCATCAAGAGGGTGGGCACGGCCAACATCGGGATGACGACCGATTTCGACCGGCGCACGGCGGTGAGATCCTTGGCCACCACCCCGCGCACCGCAGTCCAGTCGACGCTCACGACTGCGCTCCGACGGGAAGGGCGTTCGGGCGCTGTCCCCGCCGGGCCTCGATCTCGAAGTACACGTCCTCGAGCGACGGGGGCCGAGGGATCGCAGCGAAGACTCCGACGTTCGCCTCCACCAGCGCGGACACGACGTGGGGGATGACGGCTCGATCGACCACCCGGATCACCGCGCCGATGTCCGCGGCGTTCGCTGCGTGCACGCCGGCCACGGATGCGATGACCGTCAGCGTCGTGGGCGAGGCTGGGACGCCGAGATCGAGCGAGCACTCGAGCCCGTCCCAGAGCTGGGCGGCGAGGTCGTCCGGGCGGCCGAAGGCCACCAGCCGGCCGAGATCCAGGACGGCCATCCGGTCGGCGAGGCGGCCGGCCTCACCCAGGAAGTGGGTGGCCAGCACGATGGTGCGGCCCTGCTCGGTGGCGAGCGACCCGATGAGCTCCACCACGTCGCGGGTCGCACTGGGATCGAGGCCCGACGTGGGCTCGTCCAGGAAGAGCACCTCGGGATCGTGCAGCAGCGCCCGGGCCAGTCCGAGACGCTTGCGCTGTCCGGTCGAGGCGCCTTGGACCGGTCGGTCGGCTCGGTCGCCCATCCCGAACCGGTGGAGCAGCTCGTCGATCCGATGATCGATCGCCGCACCCGTGATGTGGCGGATCATGGCCGTGTACCGCAGGTTCTCCCGGGCGGTGAGGCGGTCGTCGAGCCCGGCGTGCTCGGTGAGCACTCCCGTCCGGGCCCGGAGGCGGTCGCCGTCTGCCACTGGATCGAGTCCCAGGACCCGCGCCGATCCGGAGTCGGGGGTGAGGACGCCGTTGAGCAGCCGGACCGTGGTGGTCTTGCCGGCGCCGTTGGGGCCCAGCAGGGCGAGGACCTCGCCGGGGGCCACATCGATGGTGAGGGAGTCGAGGCCGACACCACCGGCGAATCGGCGGGTCAAGCCGTCGGTCACGATTCCGGCGTCCATCGAGCCATTCTGCCGCCTGGCCACGGCCCGCCGAGCCTCGACCGATCGAGACGGCGTGCGTCTGGGCATGCGGGTGGACGGTGCGCCGTGGGTCGCCGACGTGGTCAACTGTCTCGGTCCGTCACCGGGGACGATCCCCAGGGAGAGCTGGTTTGAACCTCGCCGAGATCTGCGCCGACCACCCTGCCGACGACGTCGCCCTGATCTCCCGAGGCCGGACGACGACGTACGGCGAGCTGCGGGACCAGGTGGCCCGGGTGCGGGGTGGTCTCGTCGAGTCCGGGATCGTCCCGGGTGACCGAGTGGCGATCATCGCGGCCAACAACTGGTACTTCGTGATGAGCTACCTCGCCGTCCTCGGCACGGGCGCGGTGGCGGTGCCACTCAACCCCGCCAGTCCCGGCCCCGAACTGATCCAGCAGCTGTCTGCGATCGATGCGGTCGCCGTGTTCCTCGGTCCGACCGGCTGCCGGTCCTTCGCCGGCATCGACCGGTCCTCGATCCCCACCGTGACGATGGTGGTGGCGTCACCCGGCGGCGGACCCGACATCGAGGGCGCCGTCGCCCTCGACGATCTCCTCGCCTCCGATCCGGTGCCCATCGCCGAACGGTCCGACGACGACCTCGCCCTCTTGATGTTCACCAGCGGGACGGCCGGCTATCCCAAGGCGGCCATGATCTCCCACGGCAACCTGCGGTCCAACCTCGAGCAGATGCAGGCACAGCCCCACCGATCGCAGTCGAAGGACGACGTGGCGTTCGGCGTGCTCCCCTTCTTCCACATCTTCGGCCTCAATGTGGCCCTCGGCCTGTCGCTCTACACCGGCGGCTCGATCCTGACCGTCGAACGCTTCGACCCCGAATCCGCCCTCGACGCCATCGTCAATCACGGCATCACGCTCATCGCCGGTGCCCCCGCCATGTGGACGGCGTGGGCTCACCTGCCCGGCGCACCCGCCGACGCGTTCGCCAGCGTTCGGGTCGCGGGCTCGGGTGCGTCGAAGCTCGATCCGGTGATCCGTGAGGCGATGCTGGCGCGCTTCGGTCTCGAGGTGGCCGAGGGCTACGGCCTCACGGAGGCGTCGCCAGTGGTCACCAACGCCACGGGGATCCCGGCTCCGCCGGAGAGCATCGGTGCGCCGCTGCCCGGTGTCCGGATCCGGCTCATCGACGGCGATGGCCACGACGTGCTCGTCGGCGACGCCGGCGAGATCCACGTCAAGGGCCCGAACGTGTTCAAGGGGTACTGGAACGACCTCGAGGCGACCGGCCACGCCCTCACGGAAGACGGGTGGCTCCGGACCGGCGACCTCGCCGTGGTGGACGACGACGGTTTCCTCTTCATCGTCGATCGCCTGAAGGACCTGATCATCGTGTCCGGCTTCAACGTGTACCCGGCCGAGGTGGAGTCGACGCTCATCCAGCACCCGGCGGTCGAGGCTGCCGCGGTCGTCGGCGTGCAGCATCCCCACTCCGGGGAGGCGGTCAAGGCGTTCGTCGTGGTCAAGGACGGGATGTCGATCGAGGAGGACGACGTCATCCTGTTCTGCGAGGCCCGCATGGCCCGCTACAAGTGCCCCCAGAAGGTGCTCTTCGTCGAGGAGATCCCGCAGGGACTCGGCGGCAAGGTCCTGCGTCGCGAACTGCGCTGACGGCTCCCGCCGCCGCCGCCCGGACTTTGTGAGCGAGTGCACGAGGGTCGTACCCTTCCGGCGTGGCTGACTCTCCGACGAGCGGGCGAGACGCCAAGCGGATCCCGGATGCGACCGTGGCGCGCCTGCCCATCTACCTGCGAAGTCTCCTCGAGGTGTCTGCCGACACGATGACGGTGAGCTCCGAGCAACTGGCCGAGTCCGCCGGGGTGAACGCCGCCAAGGTCCGCAAGGATCTCTCGTACCTCGGCAGCTACGGCACGAGGGGCGTGGGCTACGACGTCGAGTACCTGCAGGGCCAGATGCGGCGGGCTCTGGGCCTGACCCACGACTGGCCCGTGGTCATCGTGGGCATCGGCAACCTCGGCGCCGCCCTGGCCAACTACGGCGGCTTCGGCGATCGGGGCTACCCCGTGGCAGCGCTCGTCGACGCTGATCCCGATGTGGTCGGCAAGACGCTCGGCGGGTTGACGGTCCGCCATGTCGACGACCTCGGTGACGTCGTCCGCGATGGGGGAATCAACATCGGCGTGATCACGACGCCGGCCGGCGCAGCACAGTCCGTGGCCACCGCGCTCGTGGAAGCCGGTGTGCGATCGATCCTCAACTTCGCTCCGACCGTCATCTCGGTGCCCGACGAGGTGTCGCTCCGCAAGGTCGACCTCGCCGTCGAGATGCAGATCCTCAGCTTCTACCAGCAGCGCCAGAAATAGAGTGGTTGGAGATGCCCGTTGACGGACCGCAGTACCCGGCGAACCTGGTGGTGCGGGGCCGTTCGGTGCTGGTCGTGGGCGGGGGGCCCGTCGCCACCTCGAAGGTCCAGGGTCTCCTCGACGGCGGCGCCGACGTGGTGACTGTCGTCGCTCCTGACGTGACCGCCGAGCTCGACGCCATGCCGGTCACCATCGAACGACGCCCCTACCGCAGCCCTGAGGCCGCCGGGCACCGCCTGGTCGTGACCGCCACCAGCGATCCCGTCGTCAACCACCAGGTGTTCCTCGACGCCGACGCCGCCGGCGTGTGGGTGAACTCCGCCGACGACCCCGCCAACTGCACCTTCACCCTGCCCGCCCGGGTGCGTCGCGGAAGTCTCCTCGTCACCATCGCGACCGGCGGTCACAGCCCGGCGGTCGCCTCGTGGCTGCGGAGGCGATTCGAAGCAGAGTTCGGACCCGAATACGATGATCTCCTGGAGCTGCTCTCGGCCGAGAGGGAACGAATCAAGGCCTCGGGACGTTCCACCGAAGGACTGCCGTGGCAGGAAGCGCTCGACTCCGGTCTGGTGGATCTGCTGCGAAACCAACGAACCGCCGAAGCACGGGAAGTGCTGCGCAAATGCCTGTCGTCGTAATCGGTCTCAACCATCGGACCGCTCCGCTCGGAGTGCTCGAGGCCGTGACGGTCGACGCCCGCACCCTCGACAAGGCCCTCCACGCCCTGCTCTCGACGGAGCACCTCTCCGAGGCGGTCGTGCTGTCGACGTGCAACCGCACGGAGGTCTACGCCGTGGCCGAGAAGTTCCATGGCGGCTATGGCGACGTCCGGTCCGTGCTCGCCGAGCTGGCCTTCCTCGACACCGACGACTTCACCGACCACCTCTACGTGCACCACGACACGGCGGCGGTCGCCCATCTCTTCGACGTGGTGTCCGGCCTCGACTCCGCCGTCCTCGGTGAGCACGAGATCCAGGGGCAGGTCAAGTCCGCGTGGGAGGCGGCACAGGGTGTCGCCGCCGTCGGACCCACGCTCAACCTGCTCTTCCGGCACGCCCTGGAGGCCGGCAAGCGCGTCCGGCACGAGACCGCCATCGGCCGAGGCACCGCATCGGTGTCCTACTCGGCAGTGGCGCTGGCCGATGCCCACCTCGGAGGGCTGTCCGGCCGTCGGGCCATCGTGCTCGGGGCCGGGGAGATGGGCGCGTCCATGGCGGCATCGTTGGCCGACGCCGACGTCGCCGATCTCGTCGTGGCCAACCGGACCTTCGACAAGGCCAAGGCGGTGGCTCGGGGCATCGATGCCCGGCCGATCCGCTTCGCGGACCTCGCCGACGAGTTGGTCCGCGCCGACGTGCTGCTCACCTGCACCGGGGCGGCCTCGGTGCTGCTGACGCGCGACGAGGTCGCCGCCGTCGTGGAGCGCCGCCAGGGCACACCACTGCTGCTCGTCGACATCGCCGTGCCCCGCGACATCGATCCCACCATTGCCGGCATCCCCGGGGTCACCGTCCTCGATATGGACGACCTCAGCGAGTTCGCCGAGGCGGGTCTCGCCGAACGGCGCAAGGAGGTCGAGGCCGTCCGCACGCTGCTCGACACCGAGCTCGAGCGGTACCTTTCGGCCACCTCGGCTCGCGCCGTGGCGCCGGTCATCGTCGCACTCCGCTCTGCCGCCGAGGCCACCCGGGCCGCCGAGCTCGAGCGAGCCCAGAGCCGTCTCGGCGGTCTCGACGACGAGCAGCTCGCCGCCGTCGAGGCGCTGACGCAGTCGATGGTCGCGAAGCTGCTACACGCTCCCACCGTGGCACTGCGCGACGCCGCCGGCAGCTCCAAGGGCGATCGCCTGGTCCAGGCCCTGCGCGACCTCTTCGACATCGAACCCACTTGATCCTCCGGGCGGCCACCCGGCAGTCGCCACTCGCGCTCTGGCAGACCGAGCACGTACGGGCCGCACTCGAGGCCGCCCACCCCGGACTGGAAGTGGAGCTGGTCCCGATGACGGCTGCGCCCGACACCGACCTGTCCCAGCCCATCTCCGCGATCGGGGGCAAGGGCGCCTTCGCCAAAGAGGTCCAGCAGGCCGTGCTCGACGGTCGAGCCGACTTCGCGGTGCACTCGGCCAAGGACCTGCCATCGGTCACCGTCCC
>JBPPNA010000204.1:0-5179 GCA_051306355.1 Acidimicrobiales bacterium
ATGCCCTTCTCCGCCGGTACCACGGTCGATGAAGCGTTGGTTCCTGGCCGTCGTGCTGGCCAGCATGCTCGTCGGGTTCGGCGTGCGGTGGGCGAACATCGCCGTGGTCAAACCCATCTGCGATCCGCCCCGCGCCGACCCCGACCCGCAGTGCTACGAGCTGTACGCCGGCATCAGCGAACCGCTGTACGGCCACCTCCAGGGCCGGCTGATCGCCCAGGGCGAGTGGTTCGTGAACCCGTTCCACGCCATCGGCGGCACCGACACGTCGTTCGAACCGGCACGCGCCCTGGCCGCCGAACCGGTGGGCGAACTGCGGCGCAGCGTGGGCGACCCGCCGCTGTACCAGATCTTCCTCGGCGCGTTGAGCGCAGTCGGCATCGAGAGCGGCCAGGCCCAGCGCCACGCCTCCGCCATCGTCGGCCTGACCACCATCGCCCTGCTCGCGCTCCTGGCCAGGCGCCTGGCCGGCGATCTCGCCGGTGCCGGCGCCGCCGTGGTGGCCGCCCTGCACCCGTTGTTGTGGATCAACGACGCCATGCTGCTGTCGGAGTCGATCTACGGACCGCTGATCGCCGGATCGCTGCTCGCAGCGGTGGCGTTCCGCGACACGCCATCGGTCCGGCGCGTGGTCGTCCTGTCCCTCGTCGTCACGCTGGCCGCGTTCGCACGCGCCGAGGCCGCCATCCTCCTACCGGTCCTCGTGGCGCCCGTGGTGCTGCTGACCCGTTCCGTCCCGTGGCGCACGCGTGCCGGGCTGGCCGCCATCGCCGCCGGCGTGGCCGGCATCTTCTTCCTCCCGTGGAACCTCTGGCTCAACAGCGAGTTCGAGGAGCGGGTGTTCATGACATCGGCATCGGGCCAGGTGCTGTCGACGTCGGCCTGCGACGAGCACTTCTACGGCGAGCCCACGGCACTGTTCATCTACTGCGCCGTCGACGTCGACCTGCCGCCCGGCCTCGACGAGTCACAGCGCGACGCCCGCAAGCGCGACGCCGCCGTCGAGTACCTCGAGGACAACGCCCGCCGCATCCCGGTCGTCACCGCCCTGCGCGTCGGGCGGATGTGGGACTTCTACGGCCCGTCCGAGAACCTCTCCATGAACATCGCCATCGAGGATCGGGGTGCCTTCGCGTCCCGCACGGGCCTCGCCGTCTACTACGCCCTCTGGCCCTTCGCCATCGTCGGCGTGGTCTCGCTCTGGCGTCGCAAGGAGCTGGTGGTGCCCTACCTGGGTGTCGCCGTGATGGTGACGGTGACCGCAGCCCTCACCTTCGGCCTCACGCGCTACCGCATCCCGGCCGACATCACCCTCATCCCCCTCGCAGCGGTCGGTGCCGACGCAGTGGCCCACGCCGTGGCGGCCAGAGGTCGGTGACCACCACTCGGCCCTCGCGCTGGTTCCTCGCCGCACTCCTGGTCTGCACGATCGTCGGGTTCGGCGTCCGGTGGGTCGACATCGCCGTCGTGCGGCCCGTCTGCGAACCGCCGGTCGAGTCCGACGACTGCTTCCCGCTCTACGCCGGTCCGAGCGACTGGTTGTACGGGCACCTCCAGGGCCGATTCATCGGGGAGGGCGACTGGTTCGTCAACCCCTACGAGCGCCAGCCGGACGGCGAGCTCCAGCGGAGCGTCGGGGATCCGCCCCTCTACCAGACCTTCCTCGGTGCGCTGAGTGCCGTCGGTCTCGACAGCGGCCAGACCCAGCGCCACGCCTCCGCCATCGTCGGCCTGACCACCATCCCTCTGCTCGCGCTCCTCGCCCGGCGCCTCGCGGGAGAACCGGCCGGCGTGGTGGCCGGACTCCTCGCCGCCGTCCATCCACTGCTGTGGATCAACGACGGGATGCTGCTCTCCGAGGCCATCTATGCGCCGCTGATCGCAGCCACCCTGCTGACGTCGGTCGCCTTCGGTGACCGTCCCACCGTGTTCCGTGGCGCGCTGCTGTCCCTGGTGGTGACCGCCGCCATGTTCGCTCGAGCCGAAGCGGCGATGCTGCTGGTCCTGCTCGTTCCGGTGGTGATCCTGCGCGCAGGCAGCCTCGACCGGCGTCAGCGCGTGGCGGTGGCCGTCGGGGCCGCTGCGGTCGCCGGTGCCTTCGTGGTCCCGTGGAACGTGTGGTTGAACGCCCAGTTCGAGGAGCGGGTGTTCATGACCTCCGCCTCCGGGTCGGTCCTGGCGGCATCCGCGTGCGACCGCCACTTCTACGGCGAACCACTGGCCCTGTTCATCTACTGCGATGTGGACGTGGAGGTGCCGGCCGGGTTCGACGAATCGCAACAGGACGCCCTGGTGCGGGATGAGGCGGTCGACTACCTGCGCGCCAACCGCGACCGCCTCCCGGTCGTGGCCACGGTGCGGGTCGCCAGGGCCTGGGATCTGTGGGGTCCGGCCCAGAACCTGGAGGAGAACATCCGCACCGAGCAGCGCGGGGCCTTCGCCTCCCGAGCGGGCCTCGCCGTCTACTACGCCCTCGTGCCCTTCGGCATCGTGGGCCTGGTGAGCCTGCGACGGCGGGGAGAGGACGTCTGGCCCTACGTCGCCATCGCCATCATGGTGACCACGACGGCGGCCCTGACGTTCGGCCTCACCCGCTACCGCGTCCCGGCTGACGTGGCCCTCGTCGTCCTGGCCGCCGTGGGCATCGATGCCGTGGTGCGGTCGCTCAGCGGCCGGCGCGCCGGCGAGCGCCCCGACCGGGAAGCCGATCGACCACTCCCCACTTCGTGACCAACAGCAGGGCCTCGGCCACGATGCGGCCCGACATCTTCGAAGTCCCCCTGATGCGGTCCGTGAAGGAGATGGGCACCTCCACGATGCGGCCGCCGGCCTCGACCGTTCGGTAGGTCATCTCGATCTGGAATCCGTAGCCATCAGCTCGGATCGACGGTAGGTCGAGTGCATCCAACATGGTGGACCGGTAGGCCCGGTAGCCGGCAGTGGCGTCGGCCACACCGAGGTCGAGCATGGCGGTCACGTAGCGGTTCCCCCACCGGGACAGGGCCTTGCGGTGCCAGGCCCAGTCGGGAATCGAGCCCCCGGGGACGTAGCGCGACCCGATGACGAGGTCGGCGCCGGCGTCGATGCCTGCGAGCAACGACGGCAGCGCAGCGGGATCATGCGAGAGATCGGCGTCCATTTCCACCATGACCTCGAACTCCGCGTCATGACCCCACCCGAAGCCGGCCCGATAGGCCGACCCCAGGCCCGCCTTGCCGGGGCGGCGCAGCACGTGCACGTGGCCGTCGTCCGCACCCAGATGCTCGACGGCGTCGGCGGTGCCGTCGGGGCTGGCGTCGTCGACCACGAGGACCTCGGCCGCAGGCACGGCGGCCCGCACGCCCGCGATGGCCTCACCGATGTTGTCGACCTCGTTGAAGGTCGGGATCACCACGAGCGTGCGCACGGCGGGACTCTACGGGGGGCTAGTAGGGCCAGGTCTCCTGGCGGTGACCGAGCAGGCGCGTCCACCGACCGAGACCGGCCACGATCAGGGCCTTGATGGCCACGTTGCGGACGAACCAGCCCAGCTGGAGGAGCTGCACACCGGCGTTGCGGAGGCGATCGACAGGGGCCTGTCTCGTGCGGCGGTACTCGGCGAGCGATCCGGAGCGTCCGTCGTAGCGCCACTGCCCCGACGCCACGAGCTCGACCAGGATGGCGAGGGTCACACCCACCGAACTGAACGAGTCGTGGATCAGCATGCGGCCTCCCGGCGCCACCCGCGCACCCCAATCGCGGATGTCGGCGCGGGCGGGCGCGAAGCGGTGCGCGCCATCGATGAACAGCACGTCGATGGGGTCGGCGACCTCACCGTGCGCGTCGTCGGAGAACCGGCGATGGTGGGTGACGCGGTCGCGCACGCCCGCGGTCCGCAGGTTGGCCTCGAACACCTCGTTGTCGGTGGCGGCTTCGGCCTCGAAGCCGTCGATCTCCTGGGGGCCTCGGTCGTTGCCGGCGTGCGGATCGATGGCCACCACCTCCGTGCCCTCCGGGGCCCCCGATGCCAGCACGATCGTGGACCGACCACGGAACGACCCGATCTCGACGATGCGGCCGCCGGCGGGCGATGCGGTGGCCGCGACATGCAGCCGGGTGATCTGGTCGTCGGTCAACCAACCCTCGACATCGGCCACCGTCCGGCGGACGTGGTCGAGATCGGGTTCGTGAGGTTCGGGCACGGCGGGATGCTAGAGGGGAGCGGTCAGGACCGTGGGGACTCGGGGACGACCGTGGGAATGCCGTGGACCGCGACCCCTGATCGGTAGGGTACGCAGGCTGTCATCGCCTGTGCCGCACCCCCTTCCTTCGTGACCCACCGCTCCCCTGACGCCGTCGCCAAGATCGGCGACCTCGCCGCCGATGCCGGCATCCGCCACGTGCACGTGGTGGCCTGGCGCGACCTCGCGGACGTGGAGGCCGGGGGCTCGGAGATCCATGCGGCCCACGTGTGCCGTCTGTGGGCGGAGGCCGGCGTCGACGTGACCGTCCGGACCTCATTCGCCCAGGGTCACCCACCCGAGGTCGTCCGCGACGGCTATCGCGTGATCCGCAGAGCCGGCCGGTACCTGGTGTTCCCTCGAGCCGCCATGGCCGAGATCGCCGGACGTACGGGACCGCGCGACGCTCTGGTCGAGATCTGGAACGGCATGCCGTTCTTCTCCCCGCTGTGGGCACGCGGGCCACGGCTCACCTTCGTCCACCACGTGCACGGCGCGATGTGGAACATGGTGCTGCCCCCCAACCTCGCCAGTGTCGGCGACACCATCGAGCGGCGCATCGCGCCCGCCATCTACCGGCGCAGCCGGATCGTCACGCTGTCGGAGTCGTCCAAGGACGACATGATCCGACAGCTCGGCTTCCGCCCGGAACGGATCGCGGTCGTCCCGCCGGGCATCGAAGCGCGCTTCTCCCCCGGCGGCGACGAGGCTCCGGTGCCGACCGTCATGGCCGTCGGCCGGCTCATGCCCGCCAAGCGCTTCGACCAGCTCATCCGGGCGGTTGCCGGAGCACGCGAGCAGGTGCCTGACCTGCGCCTGGTCATCGTCGGCGACGGCTACGAACGGATCGAGCTGGATCGCGTCGCCGAGGAGGTCGACGGCTCGTCCTGGATCGACTTCCGGGGCCGGTGCAACGACGACGAGCTGGTCGAGCTGTACCGCAGTGCATGGGTGCTGGC
>JBPPNA010000229.1:0-6147 GCA_051306355.1 Acidimicrobiales bacterium
ACCAGGTACCCCTCATCGCGGTGATCGTCTCGCTCCTGTCCGGCGCCATCGGGCTGCGCAAGGCGGTCGGCACCGATCCGGCGCTGGCGTTCGCAGGGCCCGGCTCATGAGCAATGCACACGTCACCGTCCGAGATCTCGTCATCGAGTACAGCAGCGGCGGCTACGCCGTCCGGCCGATCGACGGGCTCGACCTCGATGCCGCCCCGGGCGAGCTCGTCGTCCTGCTCGGCCCGTCGGGCTGCGGCAAGACGTCGCTCCTGTCCGTGCTCGGTGGGATCCTGCAGCCCATGGCCGGGCGGGTCACCGTCGGGGGCGTCCAGGTCGACGGCCTCCGAGGATCGGCCCTCGCCTCCTACCGCCAGGAGACCGTGGGGTTCGTCTTCCAGGCCTTCAACCTCATCCCGTCGCTGAGCGCGCGCGAGAACGTCGCCATGCCGCTGCTGATGGCCGGCGTGAAGCGGAGTCGCGCCTTCGACCGTGCCGACCAGCTCCTCGAGCGGGTGGACATGACCGACCGGGCCCGCAACAAGCCGGCCAAGCTCTCCGGTGGGCAGCAGCAGCGGGTTGCCGTGGCTCGCGGTCTGGCGGCTGACCCGCTCGTCCTGCTGGCCGACGAGCCCACGGCCAACCTCGACTACATCCAGGCCGAGGGGATCATCTCGCTGCTGCGCGACCTGCGATCCGACGGCCGGTCGATCATCGTGTCGAGTCACGACGACCGGCTCGTGCCCATCGCCGATCGGGTGGTCCACCTCGTGCCCGAGTTCCGCGAGGACGAGCAGCCGCCCACGACGGTCGAGTACGGCGCCTCGGAGACGATCTTCGAGCAGGGGAGCCGGGGCGAGCTCGTCTACGTCATCCAGTCCGGCCGCGTCGACATCGTCCGTCGGCGCTCCGACGGGTCACAAGAGGCCCTGGCGTCGCTGTCCGACGGCGAGTACTTCGGTGAGCTCGGTCCGCTGCTCGGCTTCCCCCGATCGGCCACCGCGCTGGCGGGCACCGACGTGCGGGCCACGTCCTACAGCGTGCAGGACTTCCGGGAGCAGGTGCTGGGCGAGGCCCGGGCTGCCGGACCGCTCGACCGCGACCACGTCCCGGCCAATCTCGACTGACGGACCAGCAGGGTCCGGCGGCGACGCACCGGCGGTGGTCAGGCGGGCGTGGCGCTGACGGCGTCGCGCACGGCGGTGGCGACGTCAGTGGCTGATGCGCCGGGCCCGAGTATGGCGGCGACGCCGGCGTCGTGGAGGGGTTGGATGTCTTCGTCGGGGATGATGCCGCCCACGATGACGGGGATGTCGACGCCGGCGTCTCGCAGGGCTTGGACCATGCGGGGGGCGAGGGTGAGGTGGCTGGCGTTGTGGAGGGAGAGGCCGACGGCGTCGGCGTCTTCCTGGACGGCGGCGGCGACGACCATCTCGGCCGTCTGGCGCAGGCCGAGGTAGATGACCTCGAAGCCGGCGTCGCGGAGCATGCGGGTGACGACGCGCAGGCCACGGTCGTGGCCGTCGAGGCCGAGCTTGGCCAGCACGATCCTGATGCTCTCCTGGTCGCTCATATGACGGTCTTCTCGACGTGGGTGCCGAAGACCGATTCGAGGGTGGTGACGATCTCGCCTTCGGTGGCGTAGGCCTTCACGGCGTCGATGAAGGCTGGCATGAGGTTGGTGTCGGGGTCCTCGGCGTCGGTGCGAACCCGTTCGAGTGTCGCGGCCACCGCGGCGTCGTCGCGGTCCTGTTTGACCTCGGTCAACCTCTTGAGTTGGAGCTCTTCGACGGCGGCGTCGACGCGCAGCAGGTTCTGGTCGCCTTCGTCGTTGCCGTCGGTGAAGTCGTTGACGCCGACGATGATGCGGTCGCCGGCGTTGACCTCGCGTTCGAAGCGGTAGGCGGCTTCGGCGATCTCGGAGACGAAGTAGCCGTCGTCGATGCCGGCGTAGACGCCTTCGAGGATGGATCCGTCGCCGAGCTCATCGAGGTGGGCGAAGACCTCCTCGGCCGCTCGTTCCATCTCATCGGTCATCCACTCCACGTACGGGGAACCGCCGAGGGGATCGGCCACGTTGGTGACCCCGGTCTCATGCGCCACGATCTGCTGGGTGCGCAGCGCGATGCGGGCTGCTTGCTCCGTTGGGAGCGCGAGGGCTTCGTCGTAGGAGTCGGTGTGGAGCGACTGCGTCCCACCCAACGCGGCGGACAGGGCCTGGATGGCGACCCGGGCGATGTTGTTCTCGGGCTGCTGGGCGGTGAGCGACACACCGGCGGTCTGGGTGTGGAATCGCAACATCTGCGACCTCTCGCTCTTCGCCCCGTAACGGTCGCGCATCCAGCGGGCCCAGATGCGCCGGGCGGCGCGGAACTTGCCGATCTCTTCGAAGAAGTCCGAATGCGCATTGAAGAAGAACGACAAGCGGGGGGCGAACGCATCCACGTCCAGCCCGGCGGCCACGGCGGCTTCGACGTAGGCGAAGCCGTTGGCCAGGGTGAAGGCGAGCTCGTGCGCGGCGGTCGAGCCGGCTTCGCGGATGTGGTAACCGGACACCGAGATCGGATGCCACCGAGGCATCTCCGCGGTGGTGAAGCGCATCATGTCGGTGATCAACCGGACCGACGGCCGGGGCGGGAAGATGTACTCCTTCTGGGCCTGGTACTCCTTGAAGATGTCGTTCTGGATCGTCCCCGACAGGGCGGCGTGGTCGACGCCGTTCTTCTCCGCCAACGCGATGTACATGGCCATCACCATCGGGGCGGGCCCGTTGATGGTCATCGACGTCGACACCGCACCGAGATCGATGTCGGCGAACAGGTCTTCCATGTCGGCGAGCGTGTCCACGGCCACGCCGGCCCGGCCCACCTCACCCAACGCCCACGCCGAGTCGGAGTCACGCCCCATCAGCGTGGGCATGTCGAACGCTGTCGACAACCCGGTCCCGCCGTTGCGCAGGATGTCCTTGAACCGGGCGTTCGTGTCGTGTGCAGTGCCGAACCCGGCGAACATGCGCATCGTCCACAACCGCGACCGGTACATGGGCGCATGGATCCCGCGCGTGTACGGGAACTGCCCCGGGAACGGCGCCTCGCCGAACACTGCGTCCTGCTCCACACCGGAGAGCGTCGAGAACGGCATCTCCCGCAGCGCGGCAGCGTCGTAGTCCCGCTGCCACTGCGCCCGGTCGTCGGCTGTCTCCTCGCTCATGTCGTCCCCTCTGGTGTGCATGGTCCCTGGTGTCTGGTCTCGGGTGCGCCCGGTCGCTGTCGGTCGTCCGCAGTCTATGAAGGCCTCGCCGCCGTCGGAGCACCTCGGATCTGATGCTGTGTCAGATCTCTGCGAGGATGCCGCCATGCGGACCTACGTGGTGACCGGGTCGGCGTCGGGCATCGGCGCGGCAACGAGCGCACGGTTCCGAGGGGCGGGGCACCGGGTCATCGGCATCGACCTGGGGGACGCCGATGTCGAAGTCGACCTGTCGACCGACGCCGGCCGGAATGCGATGGTCGATCAGGTGGGCGAGCTCGCCGACGGCGCCGTCGACGGCATCGTGGCCTGCGCCGGCATCGCCCAGGAATCCCCGCTGACCATCTCGGTCAACTACTTCGGCGCGGTGGCGACGCTGCGGCTCCTCCGGCCCTTCCTCGGTCGCAGTGAGGCCCCCCGGGCCGTCGTGGTCGCTTCGGTCGCCTCGCTCCTCGGGGCCGACGCCGGTGTGGTCGAGGCCTGCCTGGCCGACGACGAGGTCGAGGCCTGCCGGCTGATGGAGGACAACCCGTCGATGGCCTACCTCACGTCGAAGACGGCGCTGGCCCGGTGGGTCCGCCGGGTGGCGCCCACCCCAGCGTGGGCCGGCGCCGGCATCCCGCTCAACGCCGTCGCCCCCGGCACGGTGCTCACCCCGATGACGACCGAGTTGCTGGCCAGCGATGCGGGTCGGGACCTCGTCGACTCGGCCGTTCCCATGCCGCTCAACGGTCACGCCCGCCCCGAGACCGTCGCTGCCGTGCTCGGCTTCCTGGCTCACGAGGAGAACACCCACATCACCGGCCAGGTCGTCTTCGTCGACGGGGGCGCGGACGCCGTACTGCGGGGCGACGCCACCTGGTGAGCGCGGCACGAATGCGGAATGCGTCGGGTCCCGACGCCGGTCTGGCAGTCTGTCGTGGTGGGCGCCGACGCATGGATCACGCTCGGCGTGGTCGTCGCGATGTTGGGCATCCTGGCGGTCGATCGGTTCCCCCCCGCCGGCATCGTTTTCGGGGCGACGTTCACGCTCCTGCTCACGGAGGTGATCGACGCCGATGCGGCCTTCGCCGGATTCTCGAACTCGGCCCCGCTGACGGTCGCCGCGCTCTACATCCTGGCCCGCGGCGCCCAGAAGACCGGGATGCTCGCCTCGTTCACCGCCCGCCTGCTCGGTGACGGCACCGGCAGGGGCGCCATGGCCCGGCTCCTGGTCCCCACGGCCGCAGCGTCGACCGTGTTCCCCAACACGCCGCTCGTCGCCATGCTCATGCCCGACGTGATCACGTGGTGCCGCAACCGGGGCGTCTCCCCGTCGAAGTACCTGATGCCGATCTCGTTCGCGGCGCTGCTCGGCGGCGTGGTCACCCTCCTCGGGACCTCCACCAACCTGGTCGTCTCGGGGCTCCTCGACCAGGTCTCGGGTGAACCGCTGGGCGTGTTCGAGATGACGGCGGTCGGGCTGCCGGTGGCCGTCGTCGGCACGGTGATGCTCGTGGTCGTGGGGCATCGGCTCGTCCCGGAGCGCCTCACGCCACCGGAGTCGGTGGAGCAACACGTCCGGGAGTTCTCCATGACCATGCAGGTCACGCCCGGTGGACCGCTCGACGGGCGCACCGTGGCCGAGGCCGGCCTCCGCGACCTCAGCGGGGTGTTCCTGGTGCAGATCGACCGAGACGACCACGGCGTCGTGTCCCCGGTGGCGCCCGATCGTCGCATCGACGGTGGAGACGTGCTCACCTTCGTCGGGAACGTCGACAACATCGTCGACCTCCAACGAATCCGCGGACTGCGTTCGACCGAGGAGCGACACCTCCTGGCTGTCGATTCGCCGAACACCACCTTCTTCGAGGCCGTGGTGAGCCGGTCATCGCCGCTCATCGGCCAGTCGTTGCGCGACGTGGAGTTCCGTGGGACCTACCAGGCCGCCGTGGTCGCCATCCACCGCTCGGGGCATCGCATCGAGGGCAAGTTGGGTGAGATCCGGCTCCGGCACGGCGACACCCTCCTGCTCCTCGCCGCACCCGGGTTCCGGCGCAACTGGCAGGAAAAGCGCGACTTCCTGCTGGTGGCCAAGGTGGGTGGTGAATCGCCGTCTGCTACGGCCAAGGCTCCGATCGTGGCGATCACCACCCTGGCGGTCATCGGCCTCGCGGCCGCCAACGTGCTGCCGCTGCTCGAGGGCTCGCTCCTCGGCGCTGCCGTCCTGATCGCCACCAGGACGCTGACCTTCGCCGAGGCCCGCGACGCCATCGACCTCGACGTCATCATCCTCCTCGCTGCCGCGTTCGGGCTCGGTGCCGCCATGGAGTCCACAGGATTGGCCGCTCGGGTGGCCGATGGTCTGGTGGGTGTCCTCGATGGTCTCGGTTCGGTGGGCATCGTGCTCGGTGTGGTGCTGGCCACCTCCGTGCTGACCGAGCTGGTGACCAACAACGCCGCCGCGGTGGTCATGTTCCCGATCGCCATCGCCTCGGCCGAGCCCGCCGGGATCGATCCCCGGTCGATGGCGATCGCCGTCGCCATCTCCGCGTCGGCGAGCTTCCTCACCCCCATCGGCTACCAGACGAACACGATGGTCTACGGCCCCGGGGGCTACCGCTTCGGCGACTACGTGCGCGTCGGCTTCCCGCTCACGGCCATCGCCCTGATCGGGACCACGGCCATGACCGTGGTGATCGGCTGATGGCGTTCTGCTCCGCAGCGCCACGTGCCGCCTGCTCGCTGGGATCACCCAGAAACGAGAACGTGTTCCAGTGCTTTGGCAGACTGGGTCCATGCAGACTCCGATCGCCCGACGCCTCGACATCGAGTTCCCCATCTTCGCCTTCACCCACTGCCGTGACGTGGTGGCCGCCGTGTGCAACACCGGTGGCATGGGGGTGCTCGGGGCGGTGGGCTTCACCGTCGA
>JBPPNA010000243.1:0-2966 GCA_051306355.1 Acidimicrobiales bacterium
CGGGGAGGTCGTGGAGCAGGCCGGCGAGGTACTCGGCGAGCGCCAGCACCTGTTGCTTCTCCAGCTTCACCGCCGTGTGGGCAGCGTTCTCCTGGGCCTGGAGGTAGAAGACGCGTTCTCCCGGAGGGCCGATGGCACCGGTGGTGAAGCCGTCGGGGTCCTCGTAGCTGGTCATGACGGCACCAGGGAGACGAGGTCGCCGGTGTGGTTGACGGCGAGGACGGTGGGGCCGGTGGGGCCGTACATGATGGCCGAGACCGCGCACTGCCCGACCACGATGCGCTGGAACAGGTCGAGAGGCGTTCCCAGGGCCTGGGCGACGGCGGCCTTGATGGTGTCGGCGTGGGACACGGCCACGATCGATTCGCCCGGGTGCTCGGTGACGAGCGCGTTGATGGTGTCGACCATCCGTGTCTGCATCTCGGAGAACGACTCGCCCTTCGGGAACCGGAACCCAGCGGGATGGCGCTGCACGGTCTTCCACTCGGGCAGCTTGCTGAGATCGACCAGCTTCCGGCCGGTCCATTGGCCGAAGTCACACTCGATGAGCCCGGGGCGCTGGCGGACCCGGAGGCCGAGAGCCTTGGCGATGGGCGCGGCGGTCTCCCGCGTCCGCTCCATGGGAGAGGCGTACACGGCGACGAAGCCCTTGCCGTTCTTCTTGGCCGCGCGGGCCCGATGCAGTTCGGCGATCCGCTCGGCGACCGACTCCGCCTGCGCGACGCCCTCGTCGGCCAGGTGCAGCCCCGCAGCACGGCCGGGCAGTACGGAGCCCGTCGTGGGCGTCTTGCCGTGGCGGACGAGCAGGACGAGCGTGGGTGCGGTGCTCACCGCCTCGGCCTTCTGCTTCTTCGAACGAGTCGTACGCTTGGCAGCCATGCGATTTGCCACGCTATCGGCCGTGGATTCGTTCGAGACGCTGGCGGGCGACGTCGCCGACTGCCGGCTCTGCCCCCGGTTGGTGGCGTGGCGGGAGCAGGTCGCGGTCGACAAGCGGGCCGCCTACCGGGACGAGGAGTACTGGGCGCGGGGTGTGCCCGGGTTCGGCGATCCCCGGGCCCGGGTCGTCGTCGTGGGTCTGGCGCCGGCCGCCCACGGCGCGAATCGAACCGGCCGAATGTTCACCGGTGACCGGAGCGGCGACTTCCTCTACGCCGCCCTGCACCGCACCGGTTTCGCCAACCAACCGGAGTCGATCCGGCCCGGCGACGGACTGGAGCTCACCGATGCCTGGATCACCTCACCGGTGAAATGCGCCCCACCTGCCAACAAGCCGACGCCCGCCGAGCGTGACGAATGCGCGGGGTTCCTCCACCGCGAGCTCACGTTGCTGGACCGAGCCCGGGTCTTCGTGCCCCTCGGCCAGTTCGGCTATCAGGCGACGTGCCGCTTCCTTGGCATTCGGCCCCGACCCAAGTTCGGCCACGGCATCGAGGTCGACGTGGGCGACGGCCGCTCGATCGTGGCCAGCTTCCACGTGAGTCAGCAGAACACCTTCACCGGGAAGTTGACCGAGCCGATGTTCGACTCTGTGCTCCAACGGGCGAGGGAGCTGTCGTCCGGCTAGTGCTCTGGCTGGGCTCTTCGCTCGCGCTGGGCTGGGCTCTCCGCTAGCGCTTGGCTGGGGCTTTCGGGAACTCGACGGCGAAGTCGGGCCAGCGCTTGCGAGACTTCTCGGCCAGCTTGTGCATGAGCGCGATGGCACCGGGGTCCTCGTCGCCGGGGCGGGCGTCGATCACGCCGGCGTCGATCATCCGGCTGATCACTTCGCGTCCCAGCTCGGTGCGCACGATGGTCAGGGTCCAATCGTTCAGGTCGCCGATGCCCCCCGTGGAGATGTCGGCGTGCTCGGCGGCGAAGTCGGGACAGTGGTTGCATCCCTCCCGCGTCCAGGCGTGGCACTCCTTCAGCGGGATCTCGTGGTAGCTGCCGTCCTTCATCCAGATCTGGAAGACGCCCTTGATGTTCATCTTGACCATCTCCTGCTTGGGCAGGCTGTACTTGGTCCAGAAGAGCTCTTCGAAGATGGCGTCGTCGAACGTCTTCGAGCACAGCAGCCCGATGTTGAACTTGATCGGCTTGCTGATCTTGCCGATCTTTCGGTGCCACATCACCGGAGGGACCGAGGACTGGCAGCTCATCCCGACGAGGGCGAGGTCCTTCAGGCCGCGCTCCATCGCCTCGTCGATGGCGAGGGTGTTGGCCGAGTACGTGTAGCGGCTCCCGGCGGCGGCCAGCACCTCCTCCTTGTTGGTGGCGACGCCCGGCACCGCTTTCCACCCGCTGCCGTCGCCTTCCAAGTAGCTGACGAGGGCGCCGTCGATGTAGCCCTCCTCCAGCAACCACAGGAGGATGGCCGACACGAGCCCGCCGTCCTGTCCCATCTGGTGCACGTTGGCGTCACTCGCCTTGGTCAACATGATGTCCTGGTAGATGCCCGACAGCTCCTCGGCGGCGCGGCGGCGGGCGAAGAGGTGCTCGTCGGCCTCGGGCTCCCAGTTCCGGAACCGAGGGCAGGCCCGGGTGCAGGACGTGCAGCCCTTCTGGCCGTGGATGCAGTCGTCGGGACCCAGCTCATCTTCGAGGTGGAACGGTGTGTACCCGCCGGCCTCGTGGTCGTAGCCGATGACGTCATGGGGGCAGGCGATGACGCAGCCGGCACAGCCGGTGCACAGCTTGGAGTCGATGACCTCGGCCTTGAGCTCCAACCACTGGTTCGTCCAGCGTTCGGACTCTCCGGTCACGACATCGGTGAGGGCCATGGCCGGATCCTAGGTCTGCGCGGTCACGGTCTCAGAGCTGTCGGCGACTTGAGCCCGACCGAAGTGCCTCGGGCACAATGGCGCCATGGACCTGACCTACCCCGAAGAGGCCGAGCAGTTCCGCACAGAGATCCGGGCCTGGCTCGACGAGAACCTCCCGGACGACTGGGAGAGTCGGGAACGGAGCCCGCAGGAGAAGGCGGA
>JBPPNA010000264.1:0-2215 GCA_051306355.1 Acidimicrobiales bacterium
TCCAGGGATCGCAATCGCCTGCACACTCCCGTCACGCATCACTCAACCGCGATACACCACCGACCGCCACGGGGAAATGACCACTTTCCCGACCGTTGTGCTCAGAGAGTGCGCGATCCGGAAGCCCGCTCCGCAAACTGCTTCACCGAGTGCGCGCAACCTCACGCAACGTGTTGGCCTCGGGCGCTCTGCGTAGCGGTGACCACAGAGGGTGGCCAAGGGCATCCGGCTCAGTTCGCGTGCACCGTCGGTGCAACCCGAGGCCACGGCCGCTCACGCTCGACAGCGAGTGCCACATCGAAGAGGAGTCCGTCCTGGTGGTGGCGGCCGAGGACCTGCATGCCGACCGGGAGGCCGTCGACTGTGCCCGCGGGGATCGACACGGCTGGGTTCCCGTAGATGTTGGAGATGATCGTCAGCGCGCCCATGTTCACCAGGTCGGGGAACTGGCGGCTGGCGAGCTCGAGCAGCCAGCCGGGCACCTTGGGGGCGATCGCGCTGACGAGACGGACGCCGCCGAGCAGGCCCCGGAACCCCCACTGCGCTGCGGCATTCGTCTGGGCCCACTCGAGGAAGCTGTCGGTCGGGTTCGACGTGGTGGCATCAGCGGCGAACGCGGGCCCAGGGTTGGTGGCGGCCACGATGAAGTCGACCTCGTCGAAGGCGGCCGCCATCACCTCGTTGGCCTGGACACGGAGCTGTTCGGCCACCGCAGCGGTGTGGAGGTTGTAGAGGGAGGTCGACAAGCGCAGGCCGATCGCCACCTCACCGGTGAGGTCGCCCGCGCAACCCGGCCAGCGGTCCCCAAGGTCGGCCAACAGCGTGGCGAGGTTCCCCATCATCCACTGCGCCGACAGGTTCGGAGGACGGACGTCGATCTCCACGACGGTCATCCCGCAGTCACGGGCCAGGGCCTCCGCCTCGGAGCGGATCCGCTCCTCCACGCCGGCCTCCAGCGTCACGCCGCCGAGCGCAGGCACGATCGCCAGGCGCTTGCCCGCCAGGTCG
The DNA here is from genome assembly GCA_051306355.1 of Acidimicrobiales bacterium. GTDB lineage: Bacteria > Actinomycetota > Acidimicrobiia > Acidimicrobiales > Salinilacustritrichaceae > Salinilacustrithrix. The sequence continues at coordinate 1,009 of JBPPNA010000264.1, forward strand.
TGCGTCCCGAGCCCGGCCTCGAACCCGGCGTGCTTCGGCAGGCTCGTGGGGTCTTCGCCGTGGTAGCCGCTGCACACATCGAAGTAGCGGGCGGCATCTCGGACCGAGCGGGCCAGGTTCCCGAGCACCACGGTGTTCGGTCGGGAGTACGCGCTGGGACTGCGGGGGAGCCGGCCGAACGTGCCCTTCATGCCGAGGAGCCCCGTGTACCCGGCCGGGATGCGGATCGAGCCGCCGCCATCGCCCCCCGTGGCGAGGGTCACCAACCCGCCGGCCACCGCTGCCGACGATCCCGCCGACGACCCGCCGACCGTCCGGCCGTGACGCCACGGGTTGTGGGTCACGCCGTTGAGCTTGGTCACGCTCACGTTGAGCCCGCCGAACTCGCTCGACGTGGTCAGGCCGACGGGTACGGCGCCGCCGCGCTCGACAAGCCGCTCGATCACCGTTGACGTGTGATCGGCGATCCGATCCCGGAACACCACCGATCCCTCGGTGTACGGCCAGCCCCGCACCGGCTCCAGCTCCTTCACGCCGGCCGGCACGCCGCCGAAGGGCTTGGAGACGTCGGCCGCCTCGGCGCCGGCGCGCGCCCGCTCGGGATCGAGGAACGAGAACGCATTCAGGTCGGACCCCTCGATGGCGGCCAGCGTGGCGTCGAGTTCCTCCAGAGGGGATCGCTCCTTCGAACGGAAGGCATCGACGAGCGAGCAGGCGTCCCCGGTCCAGGCATCGGTCATGGGCGGAGCTTCGCACTTTCCGGACGAATCAGCATCCTCCCGTGCGGCCCGGCGAAACTGGGTGTAGGACTTCGGGCCGCCCGAACGATGGAGGAGATGGTGAGCGAACTCCCCACGACCGATCAGGGCCCGATGCTGATGGCGCTCTACGACACCGCCCTCCCCGAGGTGTACGGCTACCTGGCGTCCCGCTGCGGGTCCGCGACCGTGGCCGAGGATCTCACCTCGGAGACGTTCCTCGCCGCCGTCGACGCCACCCGCCGCGACGGGGTCCCCGACCTGACGGTGGGGTGGCTCATCGGTGTGGCCCGCCACAAGCTCGTCGACCACTGGCGGCGCCGGGAGCGGGAGGACCGCACCCTGCGCGCCGTCGAGTCCGAGCCGTCGGGCGAAGGCGACGCCGAGTGGGACGTCCACCTCGACGCCCTCACCGCCCATCAGACGCTCGAGTCCCTCGGCGCCCACCA
>JBPPNA010000272.1:0-16887 GCA_051306355.1 Acidimicrobiales bacterium
TGAGCCGGCCCGACGAGACGAGCGGCAGGACGTGGCGGATCATGGCTTGCGCCGCGGCCGCCTTCTCCTCCAGCGGGCGGGCCCGCAGCGTGGACGCCCGGATCGTGGCCCGCTTGCCCATGAGGTCGAGCAGCGACAGCTCGGTCTTGGGGCCGGCGCCGACACCGATGATCATGATCCGTCCCCAGGTGGCCAGCGCCTCGATGTTGCCGGGCCAGTTGGGGGCGCCGACCAGCTCGAGGACCACGTCGAACGGGCCGGCGTCGACGAGGTCGTCGGGTTCGATCACCACGTCGGCGCCCAGCTCCCGCACGGCCTCGTGATGATCCGCGTTCCGCACCGTCGCCGTGACCGTGCACCCGGCGGCCGAGGCCAGCTGGACGGCAGACGACCCGACACCGCCGGCGGCCCCGTGGACGCACACCCGCTCGCCCATGGACAACCCGACCTGGGTGAACAGCGCGTCGTGGGCGGTGGTGAAGGTCTCGGCGAACCCGCCGGCCTGCTCCCACGACAGCGTCGAGGGCACCGGCAGCAGGTGGCGCTCGTGGACCACGGCGTACTCGGCCATGGCGCCCCCGCCGACCACGGCCATCACCCGGTCGCCCTCGGACCACTGCCTCGCCCCCGGTCCCGTCGACTCGACCGTCCCGGCCAGCTCGAGGCCGGGGATGTCGGGTGGCGAGCCGGCCGGGGCGGGGTAGAACCCCTTGACCTGGAGCTGGTCGGCGGCGTTGATGCCTGCCGCTCGAACCCGGACCAGGACCTCGCCGGCAGCGGGCTCCGGGGTCGGGCGTTCGCCCCACGACAGGGTCTTGTCGACGATGGTGTTGGCGAACACGGCGAGCCGCTAGCGGTCGTCGATGGACACGTAGTCGCGGACGCCGGCACCGGTGTAGAGCTGGCGGGGCCGGGCGATGCGCTGATCTTGTTCGAGCAGTTCCACCCAGTGGGCCAGCCAGCCCGACGTACGAGGGATGGCGAAGAGCACGGTGAACATCGACGTCGGGAACCCCATGGCCTGGTAGATGAGCCCGGAGTAGAAGTCGACGTTGGGGTACAGCTTGCGGGACACGAAGTAGTCGTCGTTCAAGGCGACGTTCTCCAGTTCGAGGGCGATGTCGAGCAGCGGGTTGCGCCCGGTCACCTCGAACACCTCGTCGGCGGTCTGCTTGATGATCTGCGCCCGGGGGTCGTAGTTCTTGTACACCCGGTGGCCGAAGCCCTGGAGCCGTCCCTCGCCGTTCTTGACCGACTCGACGAAGGCGGGGACCTTGTCGGGTGAGCCGATCTGGGTGAGCATCTTGATCACGGCCTCGTTGGCGCCACCGTGGCGGGGCCCGTAGAGGGCTGCGGCTGCGGCTGCGGTGGCCGAGTACGGATCGGCGTGCGAGGAGCCGACGACGCGCATGGCGGTGGTGCCACAGTTCTGCTCGTGGTCGGCGTGGAGGATGAAGAGCAGGTCGAGGGCCTTGGCCAGGGCGGGCTCGGCCTCGTAGTGGGGCTCGGCCACCTTCCACATGGTGGACAGGAAGTTGGCCGAGAAGCTGAGGCTGTTGTCGGGGTAGACGAAGGGCATGCCCACGCTGAAGCGGTAGGCGGCGGCGGCCAGCGTCGGCATCTTGGCGATCAGACGGGTGATCTGCTTGTACCGGACGTCGGGGTCGTGGATGTCCTTGGCGTTGTCGTAGAAGGTCGACAGCGCGGCCACCGACGAGACCAGCATCCCCATGGGGTGGGCGTCGTAGTGGAAGCCCTCCAGGAACCGCTTGCGCATGTTCTCGTGGATATAGGTGTGATACGTGATGTCGTGGGCCCACTGGGCGAGCTCGTCCTCGGTGGGCAACTCGCCGAAGATGAGCAGGTAGGCAACCTCGATGTAGGTGGAGTTCTCGGCCAACTGCTCGATGGGGTAGCCGCGATAGCGCAGGATCCCGTTTTCGCCGTCGATGTCGGTGATGGCGCTGCGGGTGGCGGCGGTGGCCGTGAACGCCTCGTCCTCGAACCAGATCCCTGGCAGGAGCTTGCGCCACTGTTCGCTGCTCACACCCCCGTACTCGATGGGGATCTCGACGGATTCGCCGGTTCGGTTGTCGGTGATCGTGATGGATTCAGCCACGTCTCGGAGACTACGTGGTCATGTCGTGGTCACGTCGATCTCGACACCATGGTGCCGGGGCGCTTCCCGGGCGATGAGTTCGAAGACGATGTCGCGCAGGACGCGTGCCGGGGCGGCCAGCCGACCGGACCGTCGGCGGGCCAGTCCGACGGCGCGGTGGTGGAGGTCGGTCACGGGGATCGACACCCAGGCGCCGGGCGGTTCGTCGAGCGTGGCGGTGGTGGGAAGGATGGCGGGGCCGAACCCGCCGAAGGCCAGCGATGCCACCAGGGTCATGCCGTCCACCTCGGCCAGTGGGTTCAAGTCGACGCCGGCGGCCCGCGCCGCCTGGTCGAGCTCGTCGCGGAACGCCGTGCCCCGGGGTTCGAGGATCAGCTCGTGGGGAACCAGATCGGCGAGGCGGAGCTCGGTTCGATCGGCCAGAGGGTGGCTGGTGGGCGCGACCAGGATGCGCTCCTCCTCGAACAGGCGCTCGACGCTGATGGCCGGGTCGCTCACCGGCAGGTTGACAATGGCGAGGTCGAGCCCGCCCTCGAGAAGCTGGGGGAGCAGCGAGGTGGTGGTGGCGTCGACGATCACGAGGTCGACGTTGGGGTGGCGGTCTCGCATCTGCTGCAGCAGATCGGGGACCAGCCACCGACCGATCGAGCCGATCACCCCCACCCGGACGCTGCCCACCACCTCGTCACGCAGGGCGGACACGTCGCTGGCCAGGGCGGCCAGCTCAGCCTGGACCCGCCGGGCCCGACTCACTGCCGCCTCACCCTCCTCGGTCATCACGCCGGTGGCCCGGTCGACCAGCGTCACTCCCAGCTCGGTCTCGAGGCGAGCGATGTGGGTCGACACGTTCGACTGCACCGTGTGGATGGCGTGGGCCGCAGCGGTGAACGACCCGTGCTCGGCCACCGCCAGCAGGGCGGCAAGTTGCTTGAGGTCCATCTCGGTACCAGATGGTAGCCATCTCTGAGAACTGTTGGACAGATCGTTGACAGCTTGGTTTACTGAGCAGCACATCGCCGATGCGGGTCGTTGCCCCCAACGACCCCATCGAGCGCACAGCGTGCCCGGAAGGAATCCCCCCTCCGACCGGTAGCACCGAAACGAGGTGCGGAGCCGACCTGTCCCCCCTGGTCGGCTCCCCTCGTTTTGCCAGAGCAACTACCTTGGCAGCGTGTCCAATCCTGCGGCCTTCTTCGACCTCGACCGCACGCTGCTGCGAGGTGCGAGTGGGCCGGTGCTGTCCGGTGCGCTGCGTTCCGCCGGCGTGCTCTCCGACCGGGTACTGCCCGGCGAGAACCTCGTCTACGCCCTGTTCAACCTCATCGGTGAGACCCGTCCGTCGATGATGCTGGCCCGCCAGGGCGCCCGTTTCAGTGGCGGACAGGATCGCAAGATGGTCCAGGAAGCGGGCCAGATCGCGGGCGAGATGCTGTGCACGATGGTCGAGCCCTACGCCCGGCCCATCATCGAGGAGCACCACGACGCCGGCCGTCCCGTCGTGCTGGCCACCACCAGTCCCTATGACCTGGTCAAACCCTTCGCCGACGCCATGGGCATGGACGACGCCATCGCCACCCGCTATGGCGTGAACAGCGAGGGGCGCTACGACGGCACCATCGACGGCCACTTCGTCTGGGGACCCGGCAAGCTGGCTGCCGTCGAGGACTGGTGCGACGACAACGATGTCGACATCGAGGACTCCTGGGCCTACAGCGACAGCTTCTACGACATCCCCCTGCTCTCCACCGTCGCCCACCCGCTCGTGGTCAACCCCGACCCCCGCATGCGGGTCGTCGCGGCACTGCGGCGTTGGCCCACCCGCTGGCTCGACAAGCCCCCCGGTGTGCCCAAGCTGCTGGGGTTGGAGCCGGCCGAGGCGATGATGAACTTCGCCCGTCCCGAGCTCGTCCCCTACGCCCGGTTCGACATCGACGGCACCGACAACATCCCTGCCGACGGCGGCTGCATCGTGGTGGCCAACCACCGCTCGTACTTCGACACCATGGCCATGGCGCTCACCGTCTCCCAGACCGGCCGTCCTGTGCGCTTCCTCGGCAAGAAGGAGGTGTTCGACGCGCCGGTGGTCGGCCAGCTCGCCACCGCCATGGGCGGCATCCGCGTCGACAGAGGCACGGGCTCCGACGAGCCCCTGCGCGCCGCAGCCCAAGCCCTCGAGGCCGGCGAGCTGGTGGCGATGATGCCCGAGGGCACGATTCCGCGCGGTCCCGCGTTCTTCGATCCCGAACTGAAGGGCCGCTGGGGTGCGGCCAAGTTGGCCGCCATGACCAAGGTTCCCGTGATCCCCATCGGGATGTGGGGCACCGAGGAGGTCTGGCCCCGCTCGTCCCGGCTGCCGAACATGCTCAACATCACCGACCCACCGCTGATCACCATCCGGGTCGGCAAAGAGGTGGACTTGAAGCACCGCTCACCCAACGCAGACACGAAGCGGATCATGGAAGCGATCTCCGCCCTCCTGCCGAAGGAAGCTCGCAAGGCGTACGACCCCACCCCGGAGGAGCTGGCCCGCACCTACCCGCCCGGCTACGCCGGCGACCCCGAGTCGGAGGCCGAGCGACGTCCCGGCTCCGACACGTGACGGCCGTGCGTGGCGCCGGGTACCGGTTCCGCGCCGCCCGCACGGCCCAGGTCTCCCGCCTCCCAGCAGCGGAATGGGCCGCCAGCTGACCGCTCTTCGAGCACGCGCCGTGCTTCGTCTCTTGCTTCAGTGTCCGTTCTTTCGTGCCGATGGAAGGACATGGGAACGGGTCTGGCGGACGAACGAGGGGCACGATTGTGTCGGAGGTCGTGATCAAGGCCGATCCCGCTGCGGGCGCGGTCGACCCCGCCAGCATGGAGCGCCTGCTGACCATGGCCGCCGACGTCACTGTCCTCATCGACGCGCCCACTGGCCAGACGGTCCGGCGGTGGTACGACCCGGTCCACAGCAAGCTCCCGCTGGGTGCCCCGGAGACGCGCATCATCACCTGGGTCCATCCCGACGACCTCCCCGGGATCCTCGACATCCTCGCCCACGTCGCACGGGAAGGGGGGACCCGCTCCACGTCGGTCCGTATCCACCCCGACCGTGACCAGCTGGCCGACCGATCGCTGCTCCTGTCGATCCACAACGTGGACTCGGCTGTCGCCGGCGGTCTCCTGATCCAGGCCTGGCTGGTGGACATCGACATCACTGCCGCGGTCGACGCCGACACCGCCGGAGACATGTCATCGCTGGCCGCCTCGGTGCCGGTGGGCCTGCAGCTGCGGAGCGCCAACGGCTCGGTCACGTTCGAGAACGAGCGGTTCACCGCGCTGGCTGCGGCCGCCCGGGCCGAGATCGATGCCCTCGTCGAGAAGGGCCTGACGGGCACAACCGAACTGGTGGAGGACATCGACGTGGCCGGGCAGTCGCTCCGGCTCCGGGTCGTGCCGAACGTCGACGGCCACGACCGCCTGGTGCTGGGTGTCGTCTCGCTCGAGGACGTGACCGGTCTCCGGGTCGCCGAGGCCGCGCAGGCTGCGGCCGAGGGTCTGTTCCGGGCCGTGTTCGACGGTTCCCCGGCCGCCACCGCCATCGTCGACCTCGACGGGCGCTTCGCCCAGGTGAACGAGGCCTTCGCCATGATCCTCGGGTACGCGCCCGACGACCTGGTGGGTCGTCACTTCGGTGACTTCACCCATCCCGACGACCTGGCCGTGGACCAGGAGCTCCTCGACGAGGTCGTGGCCGGGAGCCGCGGTGGCTACCAGATGGAGAAGCGGTACCTCCATCGGTCGGGACACGACGTGTGGGCCGAGCTGACGGTGGCGGCAGTGCGAGGGGTGGACGGCGAGATCAGCCACTTCGTGTCCACGGTCGAGGACATCACGGCCCGCAAGGTCGCCCTCGGTTTGGGGGATTCGGCCGGCGACCTCGCCTACTGGGCCACGCACGACCACCTCACCGGCCTGCCCAACCGTCGGTACCTCGACAACCACCTCGCCACCAGGCTGACCGCCGGACGCCGGGCCGAGGACCGTCTCGTCGTCATGTTCCTCGACCTCGACGACTTCAAGCCCGTGAACGACCGGTACGGCCACCAGGTGGGCGACGAGGTGCTCCGGACCGTCGCCCGCCGGCTGCGCAACACATCCCGCCAGGACGAGATCGTCGCCCGCTACGGGGGCGACGAGTTCGTCATCGTCACCGGTGCGCTCCGCACGGCGCCGGACGTGTCGCTCCTGGTGGAACGCATCCTCAGTGCGGTGCGGACCCCGGTGGTGGGCGTGGCCGAGGACGCCATCGTGGTGGGGGCCAGCATCGGGATCGGCATCGCCAGCCCCGGCGACGGCGCCATGGAGGTCCTGCGTCGAGCCGACGCCGCCGCCTACCGGGCCAAGGGCGACGGCAAGAACCGGGCGCACTACAGCACCGTCTCCTGACCCCGGCGGGTTCTTGTCACCCGGGTCCTCGTACCGTCGTGCTTGCGTCCACTCGAACGTGGCGAAGGGCCCAGGGCGCGACGATTGCACGTTCGCCCGTCGTCTCCGGCTTCTGCTCAGGGGGCGCGCCGGCGTCGGTGCCAGTCGACCTGGGCGCCGATGCCGTCGAGGAGCGAGGTCTGGGGGGTCCAGTTCAGCTCCATGGCGGCGAGCTGGTTGCTGCCGCCGGTGCGCCAGACGTCGCCGGGCTGTTCGTCGTGCACCTCGATCGGGACGGGATGGCCCACAGCCCCGCTGACGGCATCGATGAGATCACGCAGCACGGCGGACCCGCCGGCGCAGATGTTGACCACGGTTCCCGAGGCGATGTCGCCTGTGCCGGCGAGCACGTTGGCCCTGACCACGTCGCCCACGAAGGTGAAGTCGCGTACGTGGGAGCCGTCGCCGTAGAGGGGAAACGGGGTCTGGTCGAGGGCGGCCTCGATGAGGCGATGGTGGGCCATGTCGGGTCGCTGCCGGGGGCCGTACACGGTGAAGTAGCGCAGCGAGACGGTGGAGAGCCCGTGGTTACCGGCGTAGAGGTTGCACAGGTGCTCGGCGGCCAGCTTCGTGACGCCATAGGGGGAGTGGGGGCGGGGAAGATCGGTCTCGAGCACCGGGTACCGTCCGGCGTTGCCGTACACCGAGGAGCTGGAGGCGTAGACCACGCGGGGACCGTCGCCGGCCGGCGCAGCGGTCCGCACGGCCTCGAGGAGACGCTGGGTGGCAAGCACATTGCACTCGTCGTAGGTCTGGAACCCGTCCGACCACGACAGTCGCACACCGGGCTGCGCGGCCTGGTGGTAGACGACGTCGACGCCGTCGAGGAGCGACGACAGCTGCCCGGCGGGCGCAGTGCGCAGGTCGACCTCGTGGAGCTCGAACCGGTCGCTGGCCTGCAGGTAGGCGAGGTTGGCCTCCTTGGCGGCCCGGCCGTAGTACGGCGTGAAGCAGTCGATGCCGCGCACCGTCTCGCCCGTGCCGACGAGGGCTTCCGCCAGCTGCGACCCGATGAACCCGGCGACCCCGGTGACGAGTTGGACCATCGAACGAGTCTGGCATCCGAGACATGTGCCGTTCACGGCGCCTCGGTACCCTCGAAAACGTGGATGCCGACACTGCTGATGCAGCCATCCGCGCCGACATCCGGCGCCTCGGGACCCAGCTCGGTCGCACCATCGTCCGCCAGGAGGGCCAGCCCATGCTCGACCTCGTCGAGCGGGTCCGGGTCGCTGCTGGGCGGATGCACGCCGAACCCGCGGCCGCCGAGCGGGAGCTGGCCGGAGTGCTGGCCGAGGTGTCCACCGTCGACGCCATCCGCCTCGTCCGGGCGTTCACCATCTACTTCCACCTGGCCAATGCCGCTGAGCAGGTGCACCGCATCGAGCTGCTCAACCTCCGCAAGGCCGACACCGGTCGGGTCACCGACACCGTCGAGCGGCTGCTCGCCGACGGCCACGACATCTCGGCCATCGAGGACGCCCTGGCCCGGACCGAGCTCCGGCCGGTCTTCACCGCCCACCCCACCGAGGCATCGCGGCGTTCGATCCTCGACAAGCTGAACGAGATCTCGTCCCTGTTGGAACGCCGATCGTCGGCGGGGATCACGGCGGCGGCGCGGCGCCGGATCGATCGGCGCATCGACGAGCTCATCGACGGGATGTGGCAGACCGACGAGCTACGCCGGGCCCGACCCCGTCCGTCGGACGAGGCCCTCGCCACCATGTACTACCTCGATCAGGTGGCCCGCCACGCCCTGCCCGCGCTCTTCGAGGACCTGGCCCTGACGATGGCCGACGCCGGTGGCTCGTTGGCGCCGGACCGAGCCCCGATCCGGTTCGGCAGCTGGGTGGGAGGCGACCGGGACGGCAATCCCCACGTGACGGCCGAGACCACCGCCGAGGTGCTCGGGCTCCACCGGGGGCGGGCCCTGCGCCTGCTGGGCGAGGAGCTGGACCGGTTGCGAGCCGAGCTCAGCCCGTCCGACCGCATCCGCCGGCCGAGCGTCGAGCTGCAGGAACTGGTGGAGGCGCTCCGCAGCCGTTTCCCCGAGGTGTTCGACCGGGTGGGGCGGCGCAACGAGGGCGAGTGGTACCGGTTGGCCCTGGCCGTGCTGGCCGAGCGCCTCCGGTTGGCGGCCACCGAACCGACGTCCGCCGGCGCCTACCGGGACCCGGCCGAGTTCGAGGCCGACCTCCGTGTGCTCGATCGCTCGCTGCGGGCCAACAACGGCCACCTCCTCGCCGATGGTCCACTGGCTCGCGTGAGACGGCTGCTGGCCGCGGTCGGGTTCCACCACGCCACCCTCGACATCCGGGAGCACTCGGCCCGCCTGCACGAGTCGCTCGGCCAGCTCTTCGCCGCCGCGGGGACCACCTATCCGGACACGCCGGCCGCCCGGGAGGCACTGCTCGTCTCGGAGCTCGGCAGCCGCCGTCCCCTGGCGCCGCCCGGCACGCCGCTCCCCGAGAACGACCCGCTCGAGGTGTTCCGGGTCCTGCGCAACGAGATGGACGCGCGCGGCGACCGCGCGGTCGAGAGCTACATCATCTCGATGACCAAGGGCGTCGACGACGTTCTCGCCGCCGTCGTGCTCGCCCGGGAGGTGGGTCTCGTCGACCTGTCGGCCGGCGTGGCCCGGCTCGGTGTGGTGCCGCTGTTCGAGACCATCGACGATCTCCGCGCCGTCGACCACGTGCTCGACCGGTTGCTGTCCATCCCGGCGTACCGCCGCATCGTGGAGCTGCGGGGCGGGGTCCAGGAGGTCATGGTCGGCTACTCGGACTCGAACAAGGACGGCGGCATCGCCACCAGCCAGTGGGAGGTCCACAAGGCCCTGCGCGTGATCCGCGACCTCTCGCGGCGGCACGGCGTCCGCATCCGCGTCTTCCACGGTCGGGGCGGCACCGTGGGCCGCGGCGGGGGGCCGACGAATGCGTCGATCCTCGCCCAGCCCGCCGGCGTCATCCAAGGGGAGATCAAGATCACCGAACAGGGTGAGGTCATCGCCGACAAGTACGGCGTGCCCGTGCTCGCCCAACGAAACCTCGACCTCGCCGTCTCGGCTGTGCTCGAGGCCACCGTTGCCCGGAGGGTGCCCCGCCACGACGCCGCCACCCGGGAGCGCTGGGTCGAGGTGATGGAGACCATCTCCGCCGCCGCCTTCGCCGCCTACCGCCGCTTCGTCGAGGATCCGCTGCTCCCCGAGTACTTCCGTGCGTCCACGCCCGTCGACGAGCTGGCGCAGCTCAACATCGGTTCCCGCCCAGCGCGGCGTTCGACGGAAGGTGACGGGGGCGCGGGTCTCTCCGGGCTGCGGGCCATCCCGTGGGTGTTCGGCTGGACCCAGTCCCGCCAGATCATCCCAGGCTGGTTCGGGGTCGGGACGGGACTCGAGGCTGCCGTCGCTGCCGGCCACGGCGACACGCTGACCGAGATGCTCGAGGAGTGGACGTTCTTCCGCACCTTCGTCTCCAACGTCGAGATGACGCTGGCGAAGACCGATCTCGGTATCGCCGGCCGCTACGTCGATGCGCTCGTGCCGGTCGACCAACACCGGCTGTTCGATTCCGTGCGTGACGAGCACGACCGCACCATCGCCGCCGTCACCGGGTTGACCGGTCGAGAGCTCCTCGGCGACCTCCCCACCATCGCCCGCACCCTCCGCGTTCGTGACCGCTACCTCGTCCCGATCCACGCCCTGCAGGTGGCGCTGCTCGAACGGGTGCGAGCCGGCGAGCGTGACGGGGATTCGGTCGAGGGTCGGCGCCTCCAGCGGGCGCTCCTCCTCAGCGTCAACGGTGTCGCCGCCGGCATGCGCAACACGGGCTGACGCTGGGGTTCGAGCGAGGCGCAGCCCGGGCTGGATCGACCCTGAGAGGTCGTGTTCTGCCCGGGCTGGACCCCACTCAGGCGGTGGAGCGGTGCCGGCCGGTGTCCTGGATCAGGTCGATCACCGACTCGGGTTGCTGGCGGAGATGCACGGCGCTGAACCGGAGGACGACGTACCCGTTCGCCACCGCCCGGTTGTCCCGTTCGCGGTCCCGGTCGAAGTCCTGCAGTCGTGCGTGCCAGGCGCGACCGTCGGCCTCGAGGATGAGGCGCCAGCTCGGGACCCCGACGTCACCTCGCCCCCGGCCGGCCTTCCACCAAGGGAGCGCGATCTGCGGTTCGATCCCGGGTATCCCCGGGACCTGCTGCACGAGGTCGACGAGGAGCGTCTCCAACTCGCTCTCGGCGAGCTCGGCACCCTTCACCAGCGAGTCGAGCATGGCCCGAGCGAGCCCTCGATGGGCCAGCCGCTGCGCCTCGGCCGCCTCGACCCGGTCGGTGAGGCGCTCGAGCGTCGTCCGACCTCGGATCAGGGCGCCCGTCCAGGTGTCCTCGAGCTTGGTGGATCGCAGGCGGTTGGTGATGTCCACCAGCGTCTGCGGAACCGTCGTCACCCGGATGCCGGAGACCGAGGTGGCGTGCACGTCGGTACGGCGGTGCACCCGCGCGAACCCGCACCGATGGCTGGCGCCGGGATGGACGACGATCTCCGGGGCGGCGCTGCGCGTCGCATCGAGGCTCTGGAGGTGGGCGGCGGCCAATCCGAACACGGTGGCATCGGGGATGGCGAGTTCTGCGGCCTTGTACTGACGGAGGTGGGTTGCAGGATGCCCCCGGACGGCGAGCACACCGTTGCTGAAGGCGATGAGTCGGCCCCGACTGATCCGGCCGGTGATCTGCTTGGCGGTGACGCCGGCGGCGAACAGCTGGCGGCGATGGACGACGCCGTGCTGCCGCTGGGCGAGGTCGTCGATGATGGCGTCCGTGGTGACACGGGTGGACATGGCTTCCCCTGGTGCTCGAATCTCGGCTGCCCGGGCAGCAAGCGACCGCAGAGGGTCGGTTCCGCCCGGGCTGGTCGAACACCACGTCCAGGTCGGGCAGAAACGGCCCTCGGGGGGACGACTTCGCCCGGGCTGGCCAGGATCAGCGTTCGTCGGCGCCGGCCGGCGGGGGAAGTGCGCCGGCGACGGTAGTTGAACTGCCGGCCGTCAGGCCGCGCCCCGGGCCCGGATGATGTTGAGGGCCGAGCCGGCCCGGAACCACTCGATCTGCTCGGGGCTGAGGGTGTGGGTGGTCTCGAAGTCGACCGTGGCGCCGTCGGGCTTGGTGATCTGGCACCGCACCGGCTGATCGGGGGCGAGATCGGCCAGGCCACCGATGTTGACGGTGTCGTCCTCGCCGAGGGCGTCGTAGATGGCTGGGTCCGAGAAGGTGAGGGCGAGCACGCCCTGCTTCTTGAGGTTGGTCTCGGCGATGCGGGCGAAGCTGCGGGCGAACACGGCGGCGCAGCCCCGGAAACGGGGCTCCATGGCGGCGTGCTCGCGGGACGAGCCCTCACCGTAGTTCTCGTCGCCGATGGCCACCCAGCTGCGCCCAGCAGCGTGGAGCGACTTGGCCACCTCGGGGAACGGCTTGACCTCACCGTCGACCGGGTCCTTGCCGGTTCCCGCCTCTCCAGAGAACGAGTTGACCGCTCCGAGGAAGAGGTTGCCGGAGATGTTCTCGAGGTGGCCGCGGTACTGGAGCCACGGACCGGCCATCGAGATGTGGTCGGTGGTGCACTTGCCCTGGGCCTTCACGCCGATGGGCAGGCCGAGGAAGTCCTCGCCGCTCCATGGTGCGAAGGGTTCGAGCAGCTGGATCCGGTCAGAGGTGGGGCTGACGACCACCTCGACGGCCGACCGGTCGGCGAGATCGGCGGGCGGCGCGATGAAGGTGTCCTCACCGGGGTCGAACCCGCCCGGGGGCAGGTCGATGCCGACGGGCTCGTCGAGGCGGACCTCCTCGCCGGCATCGTTCACCAGCACATCGGTGCGGGGATCGAAGTCGAGGCGACCGGCCAGGGCGAGGGCGATGACCGTGTCGGGCGAGGTGACGAAGCTGAGCGTGTTGGCTGAACCGTCGTTCCGCTTCGGGAAGTTGCGGTTGTAGGAGTTGACGATGGTGTTGACCTGGTCGAGCTTGACCTGGGGGCGCGACCACTGGCCGATGCACGGACCGCACGCATTGGCCAGCACCTCGCCGCCGATGGCCTCGAGGTCGGCGAGCAGACCGTCGCGCTCGATGGTGGCGCGGACCTGCTCGGAACCCGGGGTGATGAGCAGCTCGGTCTTGGCCTCGAGGCCCTTGGCTGCGGCCTGGCGGGCGATGGAGGCGGCACGGGTGATGTCCTCGTAGGAGGAGTTGGTGCACGACCCGATGAGGGCGGCGCTGATCTCGAGCGGCCAGCCTTCCTCCTCGGCTGCTGGCCCGACCCCGTCGGCATCGTGGCTCACGGTGTGGGCCCGGTCGGGGGAGTGGGGGCCGTTGATCATCGGCGGGAGGGTCGACAGGTCGATCTCGATCACCTGGTCGAAGTACTCGCCGGGGTTGGCCAGCACCTCGGGATCGGCCCGCAGGTCGCCCGAGACGGCATTGGCCGCGTCGGCGATGGCCTCGCGCCCGGTGGACTTCAGGTAGGCAGCCATGTTCTCGTCGAACTGGAACAGCGACGTGGTGGCGCCGATCTCGGCCCCCATGTTGCAGATGGTGCCCTTGCCGGTAGCGGTGATGGAGTCGGCGCCCTCCCCGAAGTACTCCACGATGGCGCCCGTGCCACCCTTCACGGTGAGGATCTCGGCCACCTTCAGGATCACGTCCTTCGGCGCGGTCCACCCCGAGAGCCGTCCGGTGAGGTGGACGCCGATCAGCTTGGGCCAGCGGACGTTGAACGGGAAGCCGGTCATCACGTCGACCGCATCTGCGCCGCCGACGCCGATGGCCACCATGCCGAGACCGCCGGCGTTCGGCGTGTGGGAGTCCGTCCCGATCATCATCCCGCCGGGGAAGGCGTAGTTCTCGAGGACGACCTGGTGGATGATGCCCGAGCCCGGCTTCCAGAACCCGATGCCGTAGCGGCGCGACACCGTCTCGAGGAACTCGTACACCTCGTGGTTGGTGTCCACGGCCACGGCCAGGTCCTTGAGGGCGCCGACCTTGGCCTGGATGAGGTGGTCGCAGTGCACGGTGGACGGCACGGCTGCTTCGTCGAGGCCAGCCGTCATGAACTGCAACAGCGCCATCTGTGCAGTGGCGTCCTGCATGGCGACCCGATCGGGATCGAAGTCGGCGTAGCTGCGGGCCCGCTCCATCTCCTGACCCTCTCGGTCACGCAGGTGGTTGATCAGGATCTTCTCCGCGAGGGTGAGAGCCCGTCCGAGGCGCTCTCGGCCGATGGCGGCCGACTCGGGCAGGCGGTCGTAGACCGAGCGGACGAGTTCGATGGGTGTGGACGAGGTGACAGCCATGATGCAAGTATAGTACAAGTTTCCATGAGTCGAACACGGGAGATCCGATACCGGACCATCGCAGGTGAGCTCCGGGACCAGATCGCCGGTGGCCAACTGGGCCCAGGTGCCGTCCTGCCGTCCGAGGCCGAACTGGCCCGAGCCTACGGGGTGAGCCGCGTCACGGTCCGCAAGGCGCTCGAGGTGCTGCGCGACGAGGGGCTGGTGTCGTCCCGGCAGGGGTTCGGTTGGTTCGTGGCCGGCGACCGGGTCCGACAGTCGCTCGGCGCACTGTCCACCATCGAGGGCCAGCTGACCGAGCAGGGCCGGGTCGCCGAGCGGCGCGTCCT
Organism: Acidimicrobiales bacterium; assembly: GCA_051306355.1. Classification (GTDB taxonomy): domain Bacteria; phylum Actinomycetota; class Acidimicrobiia; order Acidimicrobiales; family Salinilacustritrichaceae; genus Salinilacustrithrix. The sequence continues at coordinate 14,253 of JBPPNA010000272.1, forward strand.
CTCCTTCGGGTTCGTGTTCGCTCCTTCCGGCGAGGAGGTGCTCGAGGCCGTCCGGCTCAACCTGGCCGACGGTCAGCCCTTCGCCCTGGTGACGGTCTGGTGCCCGGCCCGGTTCGGGTCCTCACTGAGCCGCGATGACGTGGAGTCGGCCACGTTCTACGAGCTGCTGCCCATCGACTTCGGCGGTGCGACGCAGACCATCGGGGCAGCACTGGCCGACGACCGCGATGCCGAGCTTCTGGGTGTGCCGTCCGGGTCGCCGATGCTGGTGGTGGAACGGGTGAGCCACGACGACGAGGGTGCGGTGATCCTGGTCTCCGAGCACCGCTTCCCGGCGCACCTCACCGAGTTCGTGGTGGAACTGCCATCGCACGAGGGGGCCCTGTCGCCGGCGGGACTTCGTCTCGTGGACTGATCCAGGTCACGCGCCACCGTCGGCTCGACCGTAGCCTCGCGCCATCGAACTGCTCCTCGAGCTCCGGGTCGGTCACGACCGGCGAGCCCCCCGCCTGGACTGTCGCGCCGACGTCACGCCCACCGCCACGGTCGGTGACCTGCGCCGTGCCTTGGCCGATCACGTCGCGGCTCGCGAGCTGCCGCCGCCGACCAATGCGTCGCTGTGGATGAATGATGGCCGCAGGCTCGACGACGACCACCTCGTCAGCGCCTGCGGTCTCTGTTCCGGGAGCCGCATCTGGTTGACGAACCGGCAGCCTGAGCCTGAAGACGTGGCCCCGGCGCCATCAGCATCCGACGACGGTTCGGCTCCGCCTGCGGTCCCGTCCCTCCGGGCGCCGATGCCACAGCCGCCGGTTCCTGCCGGGCGGTTCGCCCGTCGTCGGTACCGGGCTGAGATGGAGGAGTACACGGCTGCACTCGCCCGCTGGGCGGCGAATGAGCGGGCCGCGCGCGACCGGGCGCTGCCCGCGCTCGCCGACCTGGTCGATGTGGCGCGCACCGGCCGACCACCGCTGTGGCTGCGGTCCCGCGACGGCGAGGACCTCCTCACCGTCCGGTTGGGCACGAGCGAGCTGCGACCGGCTCCTCACCTCGACGTCGTGGTCGATGTCCCCCGGGACCTGGACCTCGACGAGGCGGTGATCGTCAGCTTCCACGGCGACGTCGGCGACGTCGACGGGCTGGTGCGGTCCGTGCTCGGCCAGATCGTGATCCATCACCGGCCGGATGACGTCGCGGTGGTGGCGCTGCTGGCGCCGTCGGCGTTGCGAGCGTTCGAGTGGCTGCGTTGGCTCCCGCACGTGCGATCGCCGTCGTCGCCGCTCACCGGTGAGCACCTGGCGGCGTGGCCGGACGCGATCGCCGAGATCGTGACGGCGCTCCTCGACCTGGAAGCGGGCAGGGAGGGAGCAAGGATCGTGCTGGTGATCCACGAGGACGCCGAGATCGACTCGGAGGCGCGCGACCGCCTCCTCGCCGGTGCCGGGGACCGGGGCATCCGCGTGGTCTGGCTCGGTCGTGACGAGCACCGCGTGCCATCGGGATGCGGAGCGGTCATCTTCGTGTCCGACGAGACGTTCCGGGCCGATGGCGTGGAGGTCCGGACGCTCGACGTGCTGGCCCGCCACCTCGCGGCTCGGAACCGCTCCATGCCGCGGATCGTCGGGCTGACCGACGTGCTGGGTGGTCCGCCGGCACCGGCCGACATCGCATCGGCCTGGTCGGTGAGCGATGTCGGATTCCTGGATGCGCCGGTGGGGCTGAATGCCGACGGGCCCGTGTCAGTCGACCTGGTCGATCAGGGACCGCATGCGCTCGTCACCGGGGCGGCGGGTTCGGGCACCACCGAGCTGCTCCGGACCTGGGTGGCCGTCCTGGCCGCCCGCCACCCGCCGGAGCGGGTGACCTTCCTGTTCACGGACCACGATGGGGATGCGGCGTCGTCGCTGGCCGGCCTGCCCCACGACGTCGGCCTTCCCCTCGACATCGGCGTCTCGGACCTCGAGGGATGGTTGCGGGACGAGCTCGACCGGCGGACCGCGCTGCTCGGCGGGCGAGACCTCACAGAGGTGGCGGCCGCCGATCCGGCGTGTCCGCCGCGCCTGGTCGTGGTCGTCGAGGACTTCCGCGGTTCGTTCCCCGGCCTGGCCGACGTCGCCGAGTGCGGCGGTGAGCTGGGCGTGCACCTGATCGTGGCGGCCCGGTCGCCGGCGCAGTTGGACGAGGAGCTGCTCGCCTGCACCGACCTGCGGATCTCGCTGCGTCTGGACGATCGAGCGGACTCCGAGCGGATGCTGGGTGCGGGCGACGCTGCCGACATCCCGGTCGTCCTCGCCGGTCGAGCGTTCGCATGGTTGGGCGCGGCCGCGCTGGAGTCGTTCCAGGTGGCCTGGGCCGGCGCGCCGATGGAATCACGGTTGCCGAGCCGGGTCCGGGTCGAGCCGCTCGGCTTCGGCCGCGCGCCCGGTCAGGTCGCTGCGCCGGCGCCCATCGAGGCCACGACACAGCTCGCCGTCGTGTTGCGGGCCGTGGGGCTCGCCGCCGAACGGTCGGGGCGGCGTGTGGCGCCCGTTCCGATCAGGGACTGATCACCGACGTCAGCGTTCCGGCCAGGTGGCCCGCCGCCGGCGTCGGGGACCACGGTCGCCGAGCGCCCACGCACGACGCCAACTGGGAC
>JBPPNA010000282.1:0-4977 GCA_051306355.1 Acidimicrobiales bacterium
TCATCGGCCCCGGCGAGGATCTCGTCGGCCTCCTCCTGGGTGAGCTCGCCGGCGTCGACCTTCTCCGCGAGGTGCTCGGCGTGGGCGGCGACCAGGATGTCGATGACCTCCTGGATGTCGACGCCCTGCGCTTCGGCGATCTCCGCGATGCTCGAACCGTCACGGACCTCTGCCCGCAGTTCCGCTTCCGACAGCCCGAGCGCTTCTGCGATGGCCGTCAGCCCACCGTGGCGACCGAGCCGATCACCCCGCTCCGGCCGGGCCTCGACGAGCGCGGTCTCGACTGCGTCAGCCTGCTCTTGGCTGATGGTGCCGTCATCGACGAGGCCGCCGAGGGCGTCTTCGACCCAACCGACCGCGCTGGCGGCCGTACCGGCAGCACCGGCAGCACCGGCGGCGGCTGGGCCACCGAACATCGATCCAGCCAGGCCACCGGTGACGACGGAGGCTGCCAGCACCGCAGCGGCGATGGACTTCCTGTTCTTCTTGTTCATGGGTTCCTCTTCCTGATCGGGTCCGTGTCTCGGACTTCGCGAGAAGCATCGAGCCCCGGCCTCAGAGCCAGCTGAGGGTGAGGCGGGAGATCCCGCAGCATCTGCGCCGATCTCCCGCCTCGTTCTCAGCGAACTCTCAGGTCCATGGGTGAAGCTGTCCCCGTGTCCGGGGAGCAGCTGCTGCTGGTAGACGACGAGGAGAATCTGCGCTCGATGCTCGAAGCCGCGCTCCGACACCATGGATTCGAAGTGATGGTGGCGGCCAACGGACGGGACGCGCTCGATCGGGTGGCCGACTCCCGGCCGGACGTGATCGTGCTCGACGTCATGATGCCTGAGCTCGACGGATTCGAGGTGTGCCGCCGGCTCCGCGCCCGCGGCGACCACACTCCCGTGCTGTTCCTCACCGCGAAGGACGGGACAGAGGACAAGGTGCGCGGGTTGACGCTGGGAGGGGATGACTATCTGGTCAAGCCGTTCAGCCTCGAAGAGCTGGTCGCCCGGACCCACGCCCTGCTGCGCCGCGCAGGCCTGGTCAAGGGCGACAGCACACACCTGCGGTGCGCCGACCTCGAACTGGATGAAGATGCCCACCGCGTCCGCCGGGCCGGCAACGAGGTGTCCCTGTCGCCGACCGAGTTCAACCTCCTGCGGTACCTGTTGGTCAACAAGGAGCGCGTGCTGTCGAAGGCCCAGATCCTCGATCACGTGTGGCACTACGACTTCGACGGCGACGGGGGAGTCGTCGAGACCTACATCGGGTACCTCCGCCGGAAGGTCGATGGCGGGGAGCAGAAGCTGATCCAGACGGTCCGAGGGTTCGGCTACACGATCCGGGAGCCCTGACCGCCGTGTCGTTGCGGAATCGGGTCGTCGCCGCCGTCGTACTGATCGCGCTCGTGCTGGTGGGCGTGTTGGTCTTCGTGGCGCGGATCACCGAGTCCAACCTGATCGCGCAGGTCGACGAGCAGCTCATCGCTGCGGTGCGCCCGGTCCGAGACGTCGGTTTCCTGCCCGATCGGGGCCGGGCCCCCCAAGGTGACGATGTCGACGCACCGGCCCGGCCCGGCCGGCGGGAGCTGTCGTCACTCTATGTCGCTTTCGTCCGCGCCGGGACCGTGACCACGGCAGTGACGCCCGGGCTGCGCGACGAGGACGTGGCGCTCCCGCTGATCGACGCGTCCGACGTCCGGACTGCGGCGCAGGCCGGTGAGCCGTTCACCGTCCCGAGCGACGGTTCCGATCTGCGGTGGCGTCTGCGGGCCAGTCCCGGCATCGGCGGGGCGTGGATCACCGTGATCGGATTGCCACTCGACACCGTCGACGACGCCATCTCCGACCTCGTGGTGCTGGAGTTGATCGGTGCGGGCGTCATCCTGATCGTGCTGGCTCTCGTGGCGATCTGGGTGATCCGGCTGGGGGTGCGGCCGGTGCGGTCGATGACGGAGATGGCGACCGCCATCGCAGCCGGCGATCTCACCAGACGGGTGCCCGACACGGACCGCGCCACGGAGGCCGGGCAGCTCGGTGCGGCCCTCAACGCCATGCTCGCAAGCATCGAGACGACCTTCGCCGAACGGAAGCAGGTCGAAGAGGGTCTACGGCGATTCGTGGCCGACGCATCGCACGAGCTCCGGACACCGGTCGCCACCATCCGTGGGTACGCCGAACTGCACCGGGTCGGGGCACTACAGGACGACGACGCCATCGAGGACGCCATGCGGCGAACCGAACAGGAAGCCATCCGCATGGGTGGCCTCGTCGACGACCTCCTGACCCTGGCGCGACTCGATCGGGCTCGGCCGCTCGAGATCGTCCCGGTCGACCTCACGGCCATCGCCCACGATGCAGCGGATGACGCCAGAGCCGTCGACCCGGGGCGGCGCGTCGAGGTCACCGCGACCGGTCCTGCGGTCGTGGTCGCGGACGAAGCCAAGATTCGCCAGGTCGTCGCCAACCTGGTGGGCAACGCTCTCGTGCACACGCCAGCGGGCACGTCGATCACCATCGCGACCGGGACCGGCACGGGCGTCTCCCATCTCGAGGTCGCCGACGAGGGTCCTGGGATGGGGCCGGAGGTCGCAGTTCGCGCCTTCGAGCGCTTCTACCGGGCCGATCCGTCGCGTTCTCGACATCGTGGTGGCAGCGGTCTCGGACTCGCCATCGTCGAGGCCACGATCCGGGCCCACGGGGGCGCCGTCACGCTGGACTCGGCCCCGGGCGAAGGACTCACCGTGCGTATCGAACTCCCGACCCCTGATTGAACCATCGACCCACTGGACCGGAAGTCTGCGCATGCTTCCGGTATCGGCCGTTTTCGGCGGTGCGCGCGCGCATGAATGACCCGATTGGGCCATTGGGTGACCAGACGATGCCGCCGATGTCTCCATCCTGACTGTGTTGAATACTTCCGTGTCGAACAGCGCCTCTGGTGCAGATCGGGTCCTGTCGGGCCCGACGGCGGGCGGGCGCGTCCCGCGATGGGGGATCGAGACGGTCTTCGTCGTGGCGCTCGCCGCACTCGCCGTCGGTTCGGCCTTCCTCGCACCCACCCTCGTCCGTGGCAGCGCCGCCCTCGGGGTCGTCGCGATGGCCATCGGCGTCGCCGTCGGCCGGGACGGTTCCTTCACCCGGCGGTTGGTGGTGGCGGCCGCCGGACTGTGCGTCTTGGCCGTCGCCGACGGCGGACTGGTCGATCCTGACGATGTCGTGACCATGTGGCGGCCGTTGGCCGCCCTGGTCGCCTATCCGGTGCTCGGCCGGGTCCTGATGAGCGTCGTGGGCCGTTACCGGCTGTTCCGACCGACGGACGTGATCGTCGAAGCCGTGCTCGTCGGCGCTGCGGTCGCCATCGCCGTGCAGGTGGCGATCGATTGGTGGTCGACCACCCGTGACCTGGCCGCCACCCCTCTGGGCCCGGTCGGTTCGGCCGTCCCCATCCTCCTCGTGGGGCTCGACGTGGCGCTCATCGTCGTGATCGTTCGGTCGGTGACGGCCTCCACGATGCGACGCACGCCGGTCCTCGTCGTGGCGGTCTCGACCGCCCTGCTGACGATCGGGCACCTGTTGGCTGCCATCGCGATCACCAACGGTGCCGTTCCCGGCCTCGTAGTGGAGATCGTCATCGCGGCCGCCTTCACCGTGGTGGGTGTCAGCTCCCTCCTTGCCGCCATCGTCCCTGGACCGACCGAGGTGCCCGACGAGGTCCCGCTGTTCTCCTCGGGGCACGCTGGCGTCGTCGTCGTCGCCATGCTCGCCCCGCCCACCTTGATCGGCGTCCAGTTCGTCTGGGGCCTGTCCGTGTCCGGCGCGGTCGCCGCCGGCGCGGCCCTCATCGGACTGGTCCTGGCCGGCCATGTGGTGAGCCTCCTGCACGAGCGGGCCAGCAGCGAGCACCAGGCCACCCACGACGCCCTCACCGAACTGCCCAACCGGCTCCTCTTCACCGATCGCCTGGAGCGGGCCATCGCTCATGCCGAGCGAAACGGGTCGCCGGTCGGCGTGCTCTACATCGATCTCGACCGGTTCAAGGACGTCAACGACACGCTCGGCCACGAGTCCGGCGACCACGTGCTGCGGCAGACAGCCAAGCGCCTCACCGGCTGCGCCCGGTACGAGGACACCGTGGCCCGCCTGGCCGGCGACGAATTCGCCGTGCTCCTGCCGCACCTGGCATCCGCCGACGACATCATGATCGTCGCCGACCGGGTGCTCGCCGCCCTCGGAGAGCCGGTGCAGGTGGGGGACAAGACGATCCGCAACGGTGGAAGTGTCGGCGTCGCCGTCTATCCGGACGACGGCCTGACCCCGTCTGATCTCATCAACGCCGCGGACGCCGCCATGTACCGGGCCAAGGACGAAGGGGGTGCTGCCATCGCGCTGTTCAGCGCGGAGCGCCATGAGCACGCCGTCACCCGCCTCGCCCTCGAGACCGCCCTTCACGAGGCGATCGAGAACGAGGAGCTCGTGCTCCACTACCAGCCGATCGTCGAGGGCTCCGATGGCCGGACCTGCGGTGCCGAGTCACTGGTGCGCTGGAACCATCCCGAGCGCGGCATGATCTCGCCCGGCGAGTTCATCCCGGTGGCGGAGAAGTCGGACCTCATCGTCAAGCTGGGTGAATGGGTGATCCGGGCGGCGTGCTTCGAACTCGCCCGATGGGCCCAGCTCGGTTGCGGTGACCGCTTCGTCACCGTGAACGTCAGCCCGCGTCACTTCCGCCAAGACCTGGTGTCGTCGATCACCGCGGCCCTCCGGGAGTCGGGCGCCGACCCGACGCGTCTGGTGGTCGAGCTGACCGAGAGCGCCGCCGTGGACGACGTCGAGCTCGTCGCCGACCGCCTACGCGAACTGCGCAACTTCGGCGTCTGCGCCGCCATCGACGACTTCGGCACCGGCTACTGCGGACTGCAGTACCTCGTGGATCTGCCCGTGAGCACGCTCAAGCTGGATCGCTCGTTCGTCCAGGCCATGACGCCCAGCT
>JBPPNA010000289.1:0-2898 GCA_051306355.1 Acidimicrobiales bacterium
CGATCCGTGGCGTACTCGTCCGACACCGGCAACGCCTGGGAGTTGGCGTCGCTCGGCCCCGGCATCGACGTCGCCGTGGTGGAGGCCACCCTCGACGAGGCCGACGCCGACATCGTGCAGCACCTCACCGCGAGTCAGGCCGGTTCGCAGGCCACCCGGGCCGGTGTGGCAGGTTTGGTCCTCACCCACCTCGCTCCCGGTTCCGACCCCGATGCGAGGGTGGCAGATGCGAGCGCCGCCTTCGACGGCTCCGTTGCCGTCGCCCGGATCGACGAGAGGTACTGACCGTGACCGTGACCAGACCCGATGGCCGCACCCCCGAGGAGCTCCGACCGGTCATCATCGAGCGGGACCCGACCGAGATGTCGGCCGGCTCCTGCATGATCAGCTTCGGACGCACGAGGGTCCTGTGCACGGCCTCCATCGACGAGGACGTCCCGCGGTGGATGAAGGGTCGGGGAACCGGTTGGGTGACTGCCGAGTACTCGATGCTCCCCGGGGCGAGCCCGGAGCGGATCGGGCGGGAAGCGGCCAAGGGCAAGCAGAGCGGTCGAACCCAGGAGATCCAGCGGCTCATCGGACGATCGCTGCGGTCCGTGTGCGACATGGCCCTGCTCGGTGAACGCCAGGTCATCGTCGACTGCGACGTGCTCCAAGCCGACGGTGGTACCCGGACGGCGGCCATCACCGGCGGGTACCTCGCCCTCCACGACGCGTTCAGCCGCCTCATCGGTGCTGGTCTGTTGGAGACCAACCCGCTGACCTCGTTCTGCGCTGCCGTCAGCGTGGGGATCGTCGATGGCACCCCCGTCTGCGACCTCCCCTACGTCGAGGACTCCCGGGCCGATGTCGACATGAACGTGGTCATGACCTCCGACGGCGACTACGTCGAAGTGCAGGGCACCGCGGAGGGCATGGCCTTCGGCCGCCCGGCGCTCGACCGGCTGCTCGACCTGGCCGAGGGCGGCATCGCCGAATTGGTGCAGTTCCAGCGCGACTACGTCGCCGAGGCGCCGCCACCCCGTGGCGCCTGACGCACCCCGCCGGATCGTCTTCGCCACCGGCAACAGCCACAAGGTCGCCGAGGTGGCCGAGATCCTCGGTCCGGCGTGGGCAGTGGAGGCACGAGATCCCGGCGTCGAGGAGACCGGGACCACGTTCGAGGCCAATGCGCTGTTGAAGGCGGCCGCGATCGTGGAGGTACTGGGTCTGCCGGCGATGGCCGACGACTCCGGGATCGAGATCGACTTCCTCGGCGGGCGTCCCGGGATCCACTCGGCCCGCTGGACCGAGGAGCACGACTGGATCCCACGGGTGTTGCGAGAGCTCGTGGATGTGACCGGCTCCGACCGCGGAGCCCGATACGTGGCGGCAGCCGCAGTCGTGTGGCCCGATGGGCGCCAGGCCGTCGTCCGGGGCACGGTCGAGGGCCACGTGGCGGAGGCGCCTCGCGGCCACGGCGGGTTCGGCTACGACCCGATCTTCGTCCCCGAGGAGGCCGACGGCCGCACCTTCGCGGAGATGTCCGCGGAGGACAAGCATGTCCTGTCCCATCGGGGCCGCGCCTTCCGGGCGCTGCTCCCGCATCTCGAGGGCTGAGGGAGCGCTCAACGGGGCTGGCAGGAGGGACATGCGAACGAGTTGCGTCCCCCGACATCGGTGCGCTCGACCGCAGATCCGCAGGACAGGCACCTCTCCTGTCGGTAGACGTGGACGGCCTCGTCGCGAGGGATCGCAGATGCCGATCTCCCGGCGAGCGGGACGGTCACGATCCGGTTGCGCTTCACGCCGAGCCGGAGATGCTCGACCGCCGAGGCCCACAGCGCCTGCACCTCGGCTTCGTCGAGCAATCGTCCCTCCCGATCGGGATGGATCCCGTGCAGGTGCAACAGCTCCGCCCGGTACACGTTGCCGATGCCGGCGATCACCGTTTGGTCGAGGAGGAGTGCGCCGATGGACTTACGAGACCGCAGGACGCGGTCGACGAAGCGCTGCGGGTCCGCATCCCGCCGCAGGGGATCGGGTCCGAGCTTGGCCGCCACCTCGGCGTCGGCGCCCGGCTCGCGCAGGTCGCAGATGATGGCGCCGGTGAGGTCCCAGGCCCGCTCCGGACCGGTCAGGCGCACCCGCAGCGCATCGGATGGCTCGGGGGCCGGGAGCGTTCGGCGGACGAACGTGCCGAAGAGGCCGAGGTGCACGTGGAGGATCTCGGCTCCGTGATCGTGCGACGCCGCCCAGTGCAGGAACAGGTGCTTGCCCCACGCGGACGTGTCCTCGAGGACCCGTCCATCGATGCGTTGCGCCCCGTCGGCGAAGCGGTCCTGGCGGGTCTCCGCGGCGACGACATGGCCACCCAGGTCCCGGGCGAGCTCCCGAGCGAGACGATGGATGGTGTGGCCCTCCGGCATGGTCACATCCTGCCCGGGAACAACACGTCACCCGCGGGTCGGCGAAGCCGACACGTGCAATGTTCCGAGGCTCTGCCGAGGAACTCGGGGTCGGCGAAGCCGACACGTGCACCAGGTGGGACTCGAACTCTCGCCAACCCCATGTCCGTCAGTGTTCGCTGATGTCCGTCAGTGTCGCTGACCTGGGCAAACGCGATTTCGGCGTCCGTCGGGTGTTGCCCCGTGACGTCTCGTGCTGGGGAATCCGTGACCAATCTGTGACCACGGTGTGACCAGGACCGATCTCCAAAGATGCCCCGGTTTGGAGTGGGAACGCTCTGGTGGTTCGGGGCGATTCGTGGGGTGATGGGCTCGACAACATCCATGCGAGCTGGGCGACTTGGCAGAGGAGACACCACCCACCACCGATAGGCGATGGGAGCGGAGCGTCTTCGTCGGTGGAGGCGCTCCGTAATCCCAACTCGGTGTGGGTACCGCTCCTACTTCCGAC
>JBPPNA010000294.1:0-7084 GCA_051306355.1 Acidimicrobiales bacterium
CGTCACCGCACCAGGGTGAACACCTGGTGGGAGGTCTCGGGTTCGGGAGACGCCTGCCTACCGTGGGGACGATGACGGCCGTCCCCACCCCCATCCACCACATCGCCCTCGTCGACGAATGGCAGGCGGCACGCGAGACCGGCACCTACCGGCGGTCCACACTCGGCCAGTCCCTCGACGACGTGGGTTACATCCACTGCTCCACGACGGAGGCCTGGCCGGCGACCCTCGAGCGCTTTTACGCGGACTGCGACGAGCCGTTGGTGCTCCTGACCATCGATCCCGCCCTCGTCGGGGCCGAGATCGTGGTCGAGGACGGGTTCCCGCACATCTACGGACCGCTGCCCGTCATCGCGGTCACAGGCGTCGAGCCGATCTGATGAGGCCCGCCGATAGGGTGCGCGGCATGGTGGATCCACGTTCCGGTCGTGCACTCCTCGACCGCCCGCTCGAGGACCTGCAGGCCGAGGCCCGGTCGATCCGGGCGTCGCGCACAGGGACGCGGATCACCTACTCGCCGAAGGTCTTCATCCCGCTGACCATGCTGTGCCGCGACAAGTGCGGCTACTGCACGTTCGCCCAGCCACCAGCACGTCTCGAAGCGCCGTACCTCACACCGGACCAAGTGCTCGACATCGCCCGTCGCGGTGCCGACACCGGCTGCCACGAGGCGCTCTTCACCCTCGGTGAACGTCCAGAGCTGCGCTATCCGGCCGCCGCGGCGTGGCTCGAAGCCAACGGCTACGGGTCCACGGTCGACTACCTCGCGGCGATGTGTCAACTCGTGCTCGACGAGACGGGCCTGCTCCCCCATGCCAACGCCGGCGCCCTCGACGCCGGCGAGCTGGCGCAGCTTCGCGAGGTCGCCCCGTCCCAGGGGATGATGATCGAGACGCTACGAGGCGACCTCGACTGCCACCGGGGTTCACCCGACAAGACACCCGAGCGTCGGCTCGCCACCCTCGAGGCTGCCGGCGAGCTGGGCATCGCGTTCACCACCGGCATCCTCGTCGGCATCGGGGAGGACCCGATCGATCGCGTGGACGCGCTGGAGGCGATCGCCGAGTCCCACCGCCGCCACGGTCACGTGCAGGAGGTCATCGTCCAGAACTTCCTGCCCAAGCGCGGTACCGGGATGCACCGCGAGCCGCCGTGCCCGCACGACGACTTCGTCCAGGCCATCGCCCTCGCCCGGTTGATCCTGCCGGCCGACGTGCACCTCCAGGCTCCGCCCAACCTCTCCGACGACTTCGGCGTGCTGCTCGATGCCGGAATCGACGACTGGGGCGGCGTGTCCCCCGTGACCGCCGACCACGTCAACCCCGAACGGCCCTGGCCCGCCCTGGAGCGGCTTCGGTCCGTGACCGAGAGCCGTGGCCATGTCCTCGCCCCCCGTCTCACGATCTACCCGGAGTTCTCTGGTGCGGTCGTCGAGCGTTCTGCCCCGCCGGCGCACAGCTTCCTCGACGAGAAGCTGCGCTTCCCGGTGCTCGACCGCTCCGACGCCGAGGGCCTCGGACGGGACGACCGCTGGTACTCGGGCCACGAGGACGCGCCCCCGGTGCTCGTGCCGGGTCGGCCGTCCGCCGGTGGCGCCGTCGGCGAGGTCCTCGCCGGGGCACTGCTCGGCCAGGAGCTGGGCGAGGACGAGATCACCACCCTGTTCAGTGCGCGCGGGCCCGAGGTCGCAGCGGTGGCCGACGTGGCCGACGACTTCCGACGCCAGGACGTCGGCGACGTCGTCACCTGGGTGCAGAACCGAAACATCAACTACACGAACGTGTGCACTTTCAAGTGCCGGTTCTGCGGCTTCTCGAAGGGCCCGCTGTCGCTCAACCTGCGTGGCAACCCCTATCTCCTCACGCTCGACGAGATCGCCGGACGGGTGAGGGAGGCGTGGGACATGGGCGCCACCGAGGTGTGCCTGCAGGGCGGCATCCACCCTGACTTCGACGGCGACTACTACATCGACGTCACGCGGGCGGTGAAGGAGGCGGTACCGGGCATCCACGTGCACGGGTTCACCGCACTCGAGGTCACCGAGGGCGCGAAGCGACTGGGCGAACCCCTGGCCGACTACCTGCGGCGCCTCATGGACGTGGGCCTGGCCACGCTGCCGGGCACGGCGGCGGAGATCCTCGACGACGACATGCGGGCATTGCTCTGTCCCGACAAGATCGACACCGAGGAGTGGCTCGACGCCCATCGCACCGCCCACTCGATCGGGCTGCGTTCCAATGTCACCATCATGTACGGCGCCATCGAGAATCCGGTGCACTGGGCTCGCCACATCGTGCGCACTCGCGAGCTCCAGCGGGAGACGGGCGGGTTCACCGAGTTCGTGCCCCTTCCCTTCGTGCACATGGCCGCGCCCATGTATCTCCAACGCAAGTCGCGTCGCGGTCCCACCTTCCGGGAGGCGCTGCTCATGCACGCCGTGGGCCGCATTGCCTACCGCGGCGCCATCGACAACATCCAGGTCTCCTGGGTGAAGATGGGCCGCTCGGGTGTCACGCAGTGCCTGCAGGCCGGGGTCAACGATCTCGGCGGCACGTTGATGGACGAGAACATCAGCCGGGCGGCGGGCGCCAACCACGGCCAGATGATGGAAGGCGACGACTTCCGTTCGATCGTCGAGCCCCTCGGCCGGACCCTCGAGCAGCGCACCACGCTCTACTCGCCCGCCCCGGTCGCCTGATCACGGCCACCACGCCTCGTCGAGTTTGGCCTCGATGTCGCGGACGTGCTCGCGGGTGCAGCGTGGACACAGGATCTGGACCTGGGCACCGTCGCCGCCGTCGGGGACCGACGTCGACCAGCCGAGCGGGACGGCCTCGTCGGATCCCGTATCGGTCCCACAGCGATGGCAGGTGTTCGGGGCGATGACGGGAGCGTAGGGCAGCGGCCCGGCGCCTTCCCGGCGTGCCAAGCTCGCACCATGACCGACGTGCCCATCTCCCGAGCGCAGTTCGACGAGCTGCTGGACCTGGCTGGCGCCGAGCGAAACCGAGACCTCCTCGTCGACATCCTGCGGACCGCGGTGGGCCTCGCCGGCGACGACGTCGACCGTCTCGACCTCAAGATCACCGCGTCGGCGCTGCGCGAGATGCGGATGGCATTCGCCATGTTCCGCCCGTACCACGGCACCGCCAAGGCGACGATCTTCGGATCGGCCCGCACGCGCCCGGAAGACCCCCTCTACGACCAGGCCCGCAACCTGGCCGCCGACCTCGCCGAGCAGGGGTGGATGGTGGTCACCGGTGCGGGGCCGGGGATCATGGCTGCCGGGATCGAGGGGGCCGGAAGGGAGAACTCCTTCGGGGTGACCATCCGCTTGCCGTTCGAGGAGGCGGCCAATGAGTTCATCGACGGCGACGACAAGCTCGTGGCGATGAAGTACTTCTTCACCCGCAAGTTGATGATGGTCAAGGAGTCCGCCGGTTTCGTCGCCCTGCCCGGCGGTTTCGGCACGCAGGACGAGACCTTCGAGCTGTTCACCCTGCAGCAGACGGGTAAGTCGGTGCCTGCGCCCGTCGTCCTCCTCGACACCCCAGGGGGGACCTACTGGCACGGCTGGCTCGAGTTCGTGCAGACCGAACTGGTCCGCAACGGCCTCGTCAGCCCCGGCGACCTCGACCTGTTCCTCATCACCGACGACGTCGACGTGGCCTGCGAGGAGATCATCGGCTTCTACCGGAACTACCACTCGATCCGGTGGGCTGGCGAACGCCTCATCGTCCGCATGCGCCAGGGCCCCACCGACGAGCAACTGGCGGCCCTGAACGAACGCCACGCCGGCCTGCTCGTGGAGGGCACCATCGAGACAACCGAGGCCACGCCGGCCGAGCGGTCGAGCAAGGACCAGGTGGACCTGGCGCGGATCGTCATGCACTACGACAAGTGGCAGCAGAGCGCCATCCACCGCATCATCCGGGACGTGAACGCGTGGGTGCGGTGAAGGCCTTCACCAGCATCGGCGACCTCGGTGCGGCCGCGGACGAGCGGGCCACGGCCACCGAGCAGCTGCGCCGCCTCCCCGACGAACTGGCCGAGGGTCTGCGCAGCGTCGGGTTCGCCCGGGCGATGGTCCCCCATGAGCTCGGCGGCGGGGAGTGGACGGTCGCCGACACCGTCGACGCCGTCGAGCGCTTGGCCTACCACGACGGGGCCACGGCGTGGTGCGGCATGATCGCCGCCACCACCTCGCTCATCTCCGGACACCTTTCGGAGGAGTGGGCGGAGACCATCTACGGACCGGCCGGCGCCCACACCGGCGGGTTCGCCGCGCCAGTGGGCCGTGCGCAGGCCGACCTCGACGGTCTGGTCGTCTCCGGGCGGTGGCAGTGGGGGTCGGGGACGCATCACTGCACTTGGATCGGCGGCGGTGCGCTCATCGTCGACGCCAACGACGACCCGGCACCGCTCGCCGACGGGACCGTGGCGCCGTTCGTCCTCTTCCCCGCCGAGATCGTGACCCTCCACGACACCTGGCACGTGGCCGGCCTGAAGGGCACCGGCTCGGGCGACTACTCCGTGACCGAGGAGCCGGTCCCCGCCGGTCGATGGGTGCAGGTTGGTGGTCGGGCCCGCATCGATCGGCCGCTGTACCGGTTCAGCTTCCTCGGCGCGCTGGCGGTCGGTGTGGCCGCCATCGGCCTCGGACTGGCCCGGCGGGCGGCCGATGAGCTCGTCGCCATGGCGGGCGGGAAGCGACCGCAGGGGTCCGCCAAGACACTGGCCGAGCGACCGGTGGTCCAGGCGGCGCTGGCCGAGGCCGATGCCGGCCGGCGCGCCGCTCGCCATCTCCTCGACCACTCGGTGGCCGAGGCCTGGCGCCTGGCCGAGGGCGACGCTGCGCTGGATGAGACGAAGATCCGGATCGCGCTCCGGCAGGCCGCCACCCACGCCATGACGACCTCGGCGGCCGCCGTGCACGCCTGCTACACGGCGGGCGGTGGCTCGGCCGTCTACGAGACGTCGCCGCTCCAGCGCGTGTTCCGGGACGTCCACGTGGCCACGCAGCACGCCATGGTCGCGCCCCGGACCATGGAGGTCGTGGGCCGCGCCCGGCTCGGTCTCCCCACCGACGTGTCCCAGCTGTGAGCGCAGCCCTCGCCAGCCGTGTCGATGTGCAGGAATGGCTCGACGCCCACGACGACCCGAGTGCGCGCCTCCTGGCCGATGCCGGACTGGTCGCGGCCCACTACCCGGAGCCGTGGGGACTCGGGGCCAGCCCCGCCCTGCAACTCGCGGTGGACGAGGAGCTGGCCCGGGCGGGGATCACGCTCCCCGACAACCCCATCGGTCTCGGATGGGCCGGTCCGACCCTGGTGACAGGCGGGACACCGCAGCAACAGCAGCGGTGGCTCCCCGGCCTCCTGTCCGGTGAGGACTTCTGGTGCCAGCTCTTCTCCGAGCCCGAGGCCGGCTCCGACCTCGCGGCACTGCGCACCAGCGCATCCCGCGACGGAGACCGCTACGTGGTGAACGGCCAGAAGATCTGGTCGACGTGGGCCGACCGTTCGGCCTTCGGTATCCTCCTCGCCCGCACCGATCCATCGGCGCCAAAGCACCGGGGCATCAGCTACTTCGTGCTCGACATGTCGACACCAGGCGTCGAGGTGCGGCCGATCACGGAGATGACGGGCCAATCCCACTTCAACGAGGTCTTCCTCACCGACGTGTCGATACCGGTCGACGCCCGGATCGGCGACGAGGGCGACGGCTGGCGCCTCGCCAAAGTGACCCTCGGCAACGAGCGGGTGTCGCTGTCCGAGGGCGGTGTGTGCTGGGGCATGGGGCCGACGAGCCAGGAGACCTTCGACCACATCCGCTCCGGCGGCCGCGTCGCCGATCCCCGACGTCGGCAGGAGACCGCCCGCCTGTGGACCCAGACCACCCTGGTCGAGTTGCTCGGCCAACGAGTCGTGGAGGCGGTGGAGCGGGGCGAGGACCCCACGCCGGCAGCGTCGCTGAAGAAGCGGCTGGCCGACGTGCACGGCCAAGAGCTGATGACCTTGGTGAAGGACCTCCGCGGTCCCGCAGGAACGCTCGGCATCCAGGACGAGCACGCCGAGGAGCTCGACCCGTGGCACTGGGCGTATTTGTTCAGCAGGGCGCTCACCATCGGTGGGGGGACCACGGAGGTGCTCTCCGATGTCATCGCGGAGCAGCTCCTCGGCCTTCCCCGCGAACCCCGCCCGCCGGCCATCGCGTCGCCCCCATCGGAGACCCCATGAGCCACGAGTTCTCGACCATCGACTTCGATCGGGACGGCGATGTCCTGATCGTCACCATCGACCACCCGTCCTCCCCGGTCAACGCCGTGGATCACGACCTCCACCGCGACCTCACCGCGCTCTTCCCCCGGCTCCGGGCCGAGCGCGACGCTCGGGCCGTCCTCCTCACCGGGCGAGGCCGTGCGTTCTCCGCCGGGGGCGACTTCGACTGGTTTCCCGAGCTGCAGGACCCCGACGCTCGCCACGCGCTGCGCCACGATGCCCGGTCGATGATCTGGGAGCTGCTCGACGTGCACCTCCCGGTGGTCGCCGCCGTCAACGGCCACGCCATGGGGCTCGGCGCATCGATCGCCCTGCTGAGCGACGTGGTCTTCGTTGCCGAGTCGGCCCGGATCGGTGATCCGCACGTGTCGGTGGGTCTGGTCGCCGGCGACGGCGGCACCATCGCCTGGGCCCTGGCCCTGGGGCCGATGCTTGCCAAGCGGTTCCTCTTGACCGGCGACCCGGTCTCCGCAGCGGAGGCGGTGCAGCTGGGCCTGGCCTATCGCAGCGTCCCCGACGAAGCGCTCCACGACGAGGCGTTGGCCTTCGCGCACCGCCTGGCCGCCGGTGCGCCGCTCGCGGTCCAGTTCACCAAGCAGGCGGTCAACGCCTGGATCAAGGCCACGGCCGCCGTGCCGTTCGACCTGGCCCAGGCACTCGAGCTCACCACCATGACGTCGGCCGACCACACCGAGGCGCTGGCCGCCATGACCGAGCAGCGGACCCCGCGGTTCGAGGGGAGATGAGATGGAGCTCCTCGACGCCATCATGACGCTGCGGTCGATGCGACGGCTCACCAACGA
>JBPPNA010000003.1:0-3450 GCA_051306355.1 Acidimicrobiales bacterium
GCAGCAGCGCAATGACCGCGTGGCCGGCGGCCCCGACCCCGCTGACCACGATGCGCACGTCGCTTAGGCGTTTGCCCACCACCCGCAGCGCATTGGTGAGTGCGGCGAGGACGACGATCGCGGTGCCGTGCTGGTCGTCGTGGAAGACTGGGATATCAAGCTCGGCGCGCAGCCGTGCCTCGATCTCGAAGCACCGTGGCGCGGCGATGTCCTCGAGGTTGATGCCGCCATACACCGGCGCGATCGCCTTCACGATCTCGATGATCTTCTCGGTGTCCTGGGTGTCCAGGCAGACCGGCCAAGCGTCGACCCGGGCGAACTGCTTGAAGAGCGCGGCCTTGCCCTCCATCACGGGCAGGGCGGCCGCCGGGCCCAAGTTGCCCAGGCCCAGCACGGCAGAGCCGTCGGTCACCACCGCAACCGTGTTGCGTTTGATGGTGAGCCGACGAGCGTCCTCCGGGTTCTTCGCGATGGCCAGGCACACTCTCGCCACGCCGGGCGTGTAGGCGCGGGAGAGATCGTCGCGGTGCTTGAGCGGCACCTTCGGCACGACCTCGAGCTTGCCGCCCAGATGCAGGAGGAAGGTGCGGTCGCTGACCTTGCGGACCCTCGCCCCCTCCACCCGGTCGAGCGCCTCGGTGATCAGGTCGGCGTGATC
Organism: Acidimicrobiales bacterium; assembly: GCA_051306355.1. Taxonomy (GTDB): domain Bacteria; phylum Actinomycetota; class Acidimicrobiia; order Acidimicrobiales; family Salinilacustritrichaceae; genus Salinilacustrithrix. Next base: position 659 of record JBPPNA010000003.1, read on the forward strand.
GGCGTCGGCGGCGTCGCAGCTGACGTCGACGACGAGGCGGTCTGGGTGCGACTCAGCGACATCGAGTGCGGTGAGTGAGCCGCCGGCCTCGGTGACGGCAGCAACGAGTTCACCGGTCGCACGAGCCGAGGAGGGGACCTCCATCCGGACCGTGATCGAGTAGCCCGGACTAGGATTTGCCATGGTTTCCTCATCGAGTCAGGTGTGGCGGTGAGCGTGCCCGCTCCTGCGGTGCCGGAGTTGAAAGGGGCTGAGTCGGCGCTGAGCCGCCGCCAATGGCTCGGCCACGGACAGTCACACCTTACTAGTGTGGCGCACGCGAAATGCGCAAGGTAAGTCGTAGACTGGGGCATGCCTCGCACAGGACGTCCCAAGGCCGAGCTGATCCTGACCACTGACGAGCGAGAGCAGCTGACGCGCGATGCCCGTCGTGCTACCTCGGCCCAAGCGCTTGCCCTGCGATCGAAGATCGTGTTGGCGTGCGCTGATGGCCTCGACAACAAGAAGGCCGCCGAGCAGGTGCGGTGTTCGGAGAACACGGTCAGCAAGTGGCGCCGGCGGTTCGTCGAGAATCGGCTCGACGGGCTGCTGGACGAGGAGCGTCCCGGTCGCCCGCGCACCATCAGCGTGGATCAGGTCGAGGACGTGATCGTGGCGACCTTGGAGTCGACCCCGGCGAACGCGACGCATTGGACCCGGTCGAAGATGGCCGAAAGGACGGGCTTGTCGAAGACCACGATCGGGAAGATCTGGAAGGACTTCGGCCTCAAGCCGCACCGGGTCGACCACTTCAAACTGTCCACCGATCCGCTGTTCATCGACAAGCTCTACGACGTGGTCGGCCTGTACCTGAACCCGCCCGAAGCCGCGGTGGTGCTCTGCGTGGACGAGAAGTCCCAGGTCCAGGCCTTGCAGCGCTCACAGCCGGCGTTCCCGATGATGCCCGGCATGCCCGAGCGCCGCACCCACGATTACGTCCGACACGGCACCACGACCTTGTTCGCGGCGATGAACGTCGTCGACGGCAAGGTGATCACCAGCTTGCACCGGCGCCACCGGGCCACGGAGTTCAAGAAGTTCCTGGTCAAGATCGACGCCGAGGTCCCCGACGATCTCGACATTCACCTGATCTGTGACAACTACGGCACTCACAAGCACCCGATCATCAAGACTTGGCTGAACGATCACCCGCGGGTGCACCTGCACTTCACGCCGACCTACTCATCGTGGCTGAACCTGGTCGAGCGGTTCTTCGGCTACGTCACCGCCGACCTGCTCCAACGCTCAGACCACCGCAGCGTCCAAGCCCTCGAAGCCGACATCCGCAACTGGGTCAACGCCTGGAACGAGAACCCCAAACCATTCGTGTGGACCAAGACCGCCGACCAGATCCTCGCCAGCCTCGGCCGACTTATCCAACGGATTGGAAATCCGGGACACTAGTTCGACCATGCCCGGTGACTCACGTCAAGATGCGCGCGTAGTCAGCTTCGTTGACTCATGTGCGGGTGCGCGCGTGGTGACGGGCTTGACGACTGCTCCTGCCTTGCTGGTGGTTAGGGTCAAGAGCTCGGCGGTGAGCGCCTGGATCTGGCGTTGGATCGCGGCGGGGTTCAGGTCGTGGTAGTCCTCGGCGAGGATCGCCTTGTCCTCGACGGTGACGGCATCGTGTCGCTCCGCGCGTCGGTGCGGGGTGGTCGCCTTGTCGTACTTCTTGGTGACCTTCGCGCCGTCGCGGACCTTGGAGATGAGCTTTTGTTGGGGCAGGAAGTAGTTCGTCATCTGTGACTGCAGGGCCCAGATCTCGTTCAGCAGAGCCAGCTCTGCGGCGGTGTCGTAGCGGTGGTAGCCGACCACGGTCCGCACGACGGCCCAGTTCTTCTGCTCCACGTGGGCACCGTCGTTGGAGTTGCCGGGCCGGGACCGGGTGAAGGTGATCTGGCGCCGGTGGGTCCAGTCGAGCAGGTGATGGTTGATGAACTCGCTCCCGTTGTCCGAATCGACCCCCACGATCGGGAACGGCATGATCTTGGCGATCTCCTCGAGGGCCTCGATGACCCAGCGGCGGGCCTTGTTGGGCACGCTGCGGTTCTCGGTCCACCCGGTGGCGATGTCGGTGACCGTGAGCGTGTAGCAGTGATCACCGACCGCGTTGCCGCCCTCGTGACCGACCAGGTCGATCTCGACGAACCCGGGGACCGCATCATCCCACTGAGCCCACGTCCGGATCGGGATCTGGTCCTTGAGCAGCGACCCGGGCTTGGTGTGCGAGCGGCCCTTGAGCACCAGCTTCGCCCGGTCCTCAGCCAGCCGGCGGTCCATGGTCGCCGCCGACATCACCACCAGAGCGTCGGCGACCTCATCAGTGACGGCCAGTTCCTCGAACCGACGCAGCGTGGGCACCAGCTCACCCATCATCGGGGCCAGCCGCTTCCCGGTCGGCGCGCCGAGCACCGCCCAGCAGAACCGCAGCCCAGCAACAGTGTCCTCGTCATAGACCGGGGTCCGAGGCCTGCGTCCCGGCCTCACCAGCCTGGGCTTCAACGCCGCCGCCAGTGCCTTGCGGGCGTGGCTGCGGTGCCAGCCCGTCGTCGCGCACAACTCGTCCAGGATCACACCCTTGGCCGCCTTGTCAGCCCGCTTGTACCGCGTCGCGATCGCCTTGGTCACCGCTCGCCGTTGGCTCATCGACAGTCCCATGATCGGGGCCTACCGGTGATTCCAGCCGGAGCCGGTAGGCGCGCTCTACGCGCGCATTCCTAGATGAGTCAACGAACCCCACTACGCGCGCA
>JBPPNA010000005.1:0-15595 GCA_051306355.1 Acidimicrobiales bacterium
CCGGGAGGGCGGCGGTGGCGCGGGCGCTGGTTCGCTCGTGCTGCCCAACGGCGATCGCTTCGTCCTCGGCGACACCGTGGTGACCATCGGCCGCATGCCCGACAGCGTCATCACGCTCGAGGATCCAAACGTGAGCCGCAACCACTCCGAGATCCGTCCCGCCGGCGAGGGTTTCGTCCTCGTCGACCTCGGGTCCACCAACGGCACGAAGATCAACGGGGTCAAGATCAGCGAACGCCAACTCCAAGACGGCGACGAGATCACCTTCGGCTCGACGACCTTCCGCTTCGAGGCCAGCTAGAGCTCAGGCCAGTCGGGCAGGCGAGCAGGCCCATGACCGAGAGGGCACCGGCGGACTCGCCGGCGATGGTCACGTTGGCAGGGTCACCGCCGAAGTCGGCGATGTGGTCGCGGATCCACTCCAGGGCGGCGATCTGGTCGGCCAGAGAACCGGACGCCGCGGAGTTCGAGCACGCCTTCGCGCTCGATCCCGCGGATCGCACCCGGACCGGTCTCGATGATCGTCATGGTGGAGTCCTCGCTCGCGCCGGTGTCGACGGTGAGGTGGACGGCGTCACTAGAGTCGCCGCCGGTGCCCGAGCCCCTGCTGAACGTCCTCAAGATCTGCCTGCTGGTGCTCCTGTACCTCTTCTTCTTCCGCGTTCTGCGGGCGGTGTGGGCCGAGGTGAACCTGGCCAAGTCGACCGCGGCGCCGCCCACCGGGAACCGCAAGGGCACGCGACGAATCCGGTCGAGGGAGCGCAAGCCGCCGAAGCTCACCGTCCTCGAACCGGCGTCGATCGCGGGACAGACCTACTCGCTCGGCGACGAGCTCACCGTCGGCCGCGCCGCGGGGTGCGAGATCACCCTCGATGACAACTACGCGTCACAGGTCCACGCCCGCCTGTTCACGCGGGACGACCAGCTCTACGTCGAGGATCTCGGCTCCACCAACGGCACCTACCTGAACCGGAGGAAGGTGTCCGCGCCCATGGTCGTGAGCCGGGGTGACCAGGTCCAGATCGGGTCCACCGTGATGGAGGTCTCGTGACGGCGCGCGCCGTGCGGCTCCGATGGGGTGGGGCCACCGACGTGGGTCAGCTCCGCAGCGCCAACCAGGATTCCATGCTCCTCGGCCCCGACATCTTCGTGGTCGCCGACGGCATGGGCGGTCATCAAGGTGGCGAGGTGGCCTCGGCCCTGGCCATCGAGACCGTGTCCGACCGCGCCGTCGGATCCGACGTCGGGGAGCTCATCACCGCCGTCGAGGACGCCAACGAGACCGTCTTCGAGCGCAGCACCCAGGACCCGGCGCTCTCGGGGATGGGCACGACGTTCGTGGGCATCGCCATCGTGGAGGTCGACGGCGAGGAGCGGCTCGGGATCGTCAACGTGGGCGACTCGCGCGCCTACCAGCTGAGCAGCGGGCAGCTGGCCCAGATCACCGACGATCACAGCCTCGTCGGCGAGCTCGTCCGCGATGGGAGACTCAGTCGCGAGGATGCCCGCACCCACCCACAGAAGAACATCGTCACCCGGGCGGTGGGCATCGACGAGCAGGTCCAGGTCGACGACTTCGTCGTGATCCCTCACACGGGCGATCGGTACCTGCTCTGCTCCGACGGCCTCACCGACGAGGTCGAGGAGGGCGACATCGCGGTCGTCCTGCGGACCATCGACGACCCCGACGAGGCCGCGCAGGAGCTGGTCCGCCGGGCGAACGAGCACGGGGGGCGCGACAACATCACCATCGTGATCGTCGACGTGGTCGACGACGGGGGCATGTCCGATCGCGCTGCGGCGTCGGCGGCGTCGTCGGTCCCCGACGCCGAGGACTTCTCCGACTCCGACGACGACACCCAGACGTTCCTTGCCGTCCCCGACGACCGGGCCCACGAGCAGCGCACCACGGCCCGGCGGGAGCCCCCGCAGGACGATTCCGAGCCGAAGCCCCAGCGGGCGATCACGATCCGGTCGGTGGCCTTCGTCGTGGTGGTGCTCGGCCTGCTCGGCGCCGGCGCCTACCTCGTGAACGACTACGCCCGGAACTCGTATCACGTCATCCTCGACGACGACGAGGTCACGATCTTCCGCGGTCGAGCCGGTGGCGTGCTGTGGTTCGACCCGTCCCTCGAGGAGCGCACCGGGATCGATGCCGAGGACGTCCCGGGCACCTTCCGGGACCGGCTCGAGGGCGGCGTCAACCAGTCCAGCCTCGCGGCCGCCCAACGCTACGTGGCCAACCTCGAGGAACGCATCGATGAGCTGACGCCGCCGGTGACCACCACCACTTCCACCACCTCGAGCACGACGGCACCCACCACCACGCAGCCGGGCTAGCCATGCACCTCCTGCGCCGCCGGACCGAACTGGGCCTCATCGTGGTGGCGGTGCTCATCACCGTCGGCGCGTACGCGCTCGCCGGGCTCGGCCAGCAGGCCGAGATTCCAACCAACATCGGTCCCTTCCTCGGCGTGGTCCTGGCCTTGCTCGTGACCGCCCACATCGCCGTGCGCCGGCTGGCGCCGAACGCCGACGGCATCCTGCTGCCCCTCGCCGCACTGCTGAACGGCATCGGGTACGTGTTCATCGTCCGACTCGACGAGGCCCAGGACGACGGCGGCGGTCTGGCCGGCCTGCAGTCACTGTGGACCGCCGTGGCCATCGGGGCGTTCATCGCCACCCTCGCCTTCGTCCGCCGGGCCCGCGACCTGGAGCGCTACCGCTACACGTTCGCCGCCCTCGGCCTGTTCCTCCTCGTCCTCCCGTTGTTCCCGGTGATCGGGCGAGAGATCAACGGCTCCCGGATCTGGGTGGCGCTCGGGCCGGTCAACTTCCAGCCCGGCGAGGTGGCCAAGATCGTGCTGGCCATCTTCTTCGCGGGCTACCTCGTCGAACGGCGCGAGCTGCTGGCCCTGTCGACGTTCCGCGTCGGCCCGCTCCACCTCCCCGATCTCAAGCATCTCGGTCCCATCGCCCTGGCATGGGGTGTGTCGCTCATCGTGATGACGGCCCAGCGTGACCTGGGCTCCTCGCTGCTCTTCTTCTTCCTGTTCATCGTGATGCTCTGGGTCGCCACCGGCCGTACCACCTACCTCACCGTGGGCACGTCGCTCTTCGCCCTCGGCTCGTTCATCGCCTTCACCATGTTCTCCCACGTCCAGCAACGGGTCGACGTCTGGCTGAACCCCTGGCCGCTGTCGAAGGACGAGGGGTTCCAGGTGGTCGAATCGGCCTTCGCCCTCGCCGACGGTGGCATCGCCGGAACCGGCATCGGTCTGGGTAGCCCCACGCGGATCCCCGAGGTGGAGACCGACTTCATCTTCGCCGCCATCGGCGAGGAGCTCGGACTGCTCGGTGGTACGGCGGTGCTGTGCGCCTATCTCCTCATGGTCGGCGCCGGGCTCCGCATCGCCTTGCGGGCCAGCTCCGCCTTCGACACCCTCCTCGCCACCGGGCTCACCTCGTTGCTCGGCATCCAGGCCTTCATCATCATCGGTGGCATCACCCGGGTGCTCCCGCTCACCGGTGTGACCCTGCCCTTCGTCAGCTACGGCGGGTCGAGCCTGGTCCTCAACTACGTGCTCCTGGCCCTCCTGTTGCGCATCTCCGACAACAGCGAGAAGTCCCACACGACGCCGGTGATGGACCACGCCGCCCGATGAGGTCGCGTCCGTGAACCGCCAGATCGCCAAGCTCGGCGCAGGCCTGCTCATCTGCTACCTGCTCCTGTTCGCCCAGCTGAATCGCCTCACGGTGTTCGGCGCCGAGCGGCTGAAGGAGAACCCCGAGAACAACCGGGCCATCCTGCGCGACTTCGACGGCCCTCGCGGCGCCATCGCGACGGCCGACGGTGTGGTCGTGGCGCGCTCGGTCGCGGCCCCGGAGGGCTCGCGCTTCGAACGGACCCGCCAGTACCCCGAGGGCGACCTGTTCGCCCACACGGTCGGGTACTACTCCCTGAACCTGGGCGCCACCGGAGTCGAGGACAGCTACAACGCCGAGTTGGCCGGGCGCACGCTCGACCTCAGCTTCCGCGACTTCGACGACCTCTTCGTCGAGCGCGACCGGGTCGGCGACCTCACCCTGACCCTGCGCTCCGACGCCCAGCGCGTCGCCAAGGAGCAGTTGGGCGAGCAGCAGGGGTCGGTGGTGGCGATCGACCCCCGTAGCGGCGACCTCCTCGCCATGTGGAACTTCCCGTCCTTCGACCCGAACAGCATCGCCACGGTCGACTTCGTGGCGGCCAACGAGGCGTTCCAGTTCCTGTCCGAGGTCGAGACCGACCCCCTCCTGCCCAAGACGTACCGGGAGCGGTATTTCCCCGGGTCCACGTTCAAGGTGGTCACCGCGGCCGCAGGACTCGAATCCGGGGCGGTCTCGGTCGATCAGCCGTCCTATCCCGTGACCGACAGCTACACGCCACCACAGACGACGCGGCCGTTGCGAAACTTCGGCGGCTCCACCTGCGGTGGCACGCTCGTCGAGATCCTGCGGGTCTCGTGCAACACGGCATTCGCCCAGATGGCGGTGGACGTCGGGCCCGGTCCCATGATCGACACTGCGGAGGACTTCGGCTTCAACTCGACCCCGCCGATCGACCTGCCGTCCGCCGCTGCCAGCGTCTTCCCCACCGACTTCGATCAGAACCTGCCCGCTCTGGCCCAGTCCGGCATCGGGCAGAACGACGTGTCGGCCACGCCCCTGCAGATGGCCCTCGTGGCCGCCGGCGTGGCCAACGGGGGCGAGATCATGACGCCCCGGGTCGTCGACACCGTCACCGACGACGAGGGCACCGTGGTCGAGGATCCGGAGCCCAGTGTGTGGCACCGGGCCATGTCGGGCGCCACTGCGGAGATCATGCGCCAGGCCATGATCGGCGTGGCCGAGGGTGGGACGGCCCGGAACCTGGCCATCCCCGGGTTCGAGGTCGGGGGCAAGACGGGCACGGCGCAGCTCGGCACCGACCCGCCCCGCTCGCACGCCTGGATCATCGGGTTCGCCGGCCCCGCCGGCGGTGTGCCGACCGTGGCCGTCGCCGTGATCGTCGAGGGCCAGGAGGGCGCTTCGGAGCAGACCGGCGGCCGAGTGGCGGCGCCGATCGCCCGAGCGGTCATGGAGACGATCCTGGCTGCGCAGTCCGGCGGCGGCTGAGCTCGCACCGAACCGACCAACGACCCTGGCCACCGCCGCCGAACGGGCGCACGATCGAAGGGTGCCACCGGACCGTTCGGACACGCTGGCGGAGACCCACATCTCGTGGGTCCTGCTGTCGGGCGACCACGCCTACAAGATCCACAAGCCGATCCAGACCGACTTCCTCGACCGGCGAACCGTCGCCGATCGCCGTCAGGCGTGCGTCGACGAGGTGGAGCTGAACGCCCGCCTCTCCCCCGACGTCTACCTGGGCGTCGGGGCCATCACCCTCGACGGCGAGGAGCTCGAGCCCGTCGTCGTGATGCGCCGGATGCCCACCGAGCGCCGGCTCACCGCCTTGCTCGACACTGACGAGGCCCGACAGCTGGTCCGGGACGTGGCCCGGAGGGTGGCCAGCTTCCACGAATCGGTCGCCGCCACCGACCCGATCCGTGCGGCCGACGTGGCCGGCGCCGCAGCCTTGCGCCGACGGTGGGACGACGATCTCGCCGGCATCCGGGCGGCATGTCCCGACCCCGCGGTCCGGGATCAGCTCGATGCGATCGAACGGTCGGCGCACGCCTACCTCGCGGGCCGGAGTCGCCTCTTCGACGAGCGCATCGAGCGGGGGATGGTGCGCGACGTCCACGGCGACCTGTTGGCCGAGGACATCTTCTGCCTCGATGACGGGCCCCGGATCCTCGACTGCCTCGCCTTCGACGTCCGCCTGCGCACCGTCGACGTCCTCGCCGACGTGGCCTTCCTGGTCATGGACCTGCAACGACTGGGCCACATAGAGCTCGCCACCGCCTTCCTGCGCGACTACTGCGAGTTCAGCGACGAGCACCATCCTGGATCGCTCGCCCACTTCCATGTCGCCCAACGAGCTCTGGTGCGAGCCAAGGTGGCCGCCATCCGTCACCGACAGGAGCCCGACGCCGATATCGCGTCCGACGCCATGGCCGACACCTTCCTCGATCAGTGCCTCGACCACCTGCGCCGGTCCGAAACCCGGGTCGTGCTCGTCGGTGGCATCCCAGGATCGGGCAAGTCGACGCTGGCGGAATCGCTGTCCTCGGAGTACGGGTGGATGGTGCTCAGCACCGACGAGATCCGCCGGGACCTCGCGTTGCGCCGGGCCGATGTGGGCACAGACGCCTACCAGCCTGCGGTGGTCGTACGGGTGTACGAGCGGCTGCTGGAGGAGGCCGGCGACCTGCTCGCGCTCGGCTCCTCGGTGATCCTCGACGCGTCCTGGACCACGCACGATCGCCGGGAAGCGGCCCGGGTGCTCGGCGACCGCCACCACGCCATGGTGATCGAGCTGCGATGCGATGCGCCCCGGGAACTGTGCCAGGAGCGGATACGGCATCGAGCGCGGGCCGGGGCGACGTCCGAGGCCACCGAGGAGACGGTCGATCTCCTTGCCGACGCCACCGACCCCTGGCCACAGTCGATCACCATCGACACCTCGGGTCGCGCGGATGTCCCTGCCTGGGTCGCCCACGGAACGGCCCATTGGCTGCCTAGCACCACACCTCCTCGTCGGAGATGACCTTCGGCCCTGTCGAGGGGGTGGGACCGGGCGGAGGATGGAGGCAACCACAGACAGAGGAGGAACCATGCGAGTCATGGATGCGGTACGCCGAAGTGGAGTGTCCGTCGGGGGCGAGTCCACGCTCGCATCGGTGGCCGAGCTCATGGAATCGGCCGGGGTGGGAACCGTGGCAGTGGTCGACGGTGAAGACCTCGTCGGCATCGTGACCGACCGAGACCTGGTCCGACGCGGCCTGGCCCGTCGTCTCGATCCCCACGCCCGGATCGACGGTGTGATGAGTAGCCCAGTCGTCACCATCGACGCCGAAGCAGATCTCCGGGACGCCTTCGGAATCTTCCACGAGCACGCGATCCGGCGCCTCGCCGTGACGGAGGCCGGCAGGTTCGCGGGGGTGATCAGCATCGACGACCTGCTCGTCGACGTGGTGGCCGACCTGAGCGAGCTGGTCCGTCCGATCACGGCCGAGGTGCTCTTCGCCCACCGCGACCCACCGGTGCCTGCCGTCACGGACTGAGCGCGCTGCGTCCGGCAGCGTAACCCGGACGGCTCGGGCGGGTGCCGTAGAGTGCGGCCCGCCATGTCTGACAACGGACCAGTGATCTACGGCGGTCGGTACGAGCTGCACCGTCGCCTCGCAAGCGGCGGTATGGCCGATGTCTACCTGGCCCGTGACCAGCTGCTCGATCGGCCCGTGGCCGTCAAGGTGCTGTTCGCGCAGTACGCCTCCGACCCCGCTTTCGTCGAGCGGTTCCGTCGGGAGGCCCAGGCGGCGGCCAACCTCAACCACCCCAACATCGTGGGCGTCTACGACTGGGGGGAGGAGGACGAGACCTATTACATCGTCATGGAGTACGTGGACGGCCGGAGCCTGGCCGACGTGCTGGGACAGGAGGGCACGCTGCTTCCTGCCCGGGCGGCCGACATCGGCATCGACATCGCCGCCGCCCTCGGGTTCGCCCACCGCAACGGCGTGGTCCACCGTGACGTCAAACCGGGCAACGTCATGCTGTCCACCGACGGTCAGGTGAAGGTCGCCGACTTCGGAATCGCCCGCGCCATGGCCGCGGGCGCCGACGAGAACCTGACCCAGACCGGTCTGGTGATGGGCACGGCCACCTACTTCTCCCCGGAGCAGGCCCAGGGACGCCCGGTGGACCCGCGCTCCGACGTCTACAGCCTGGGCGTGGTGCTCTACGAGAGCGTGTGCGGACGGCCGCCGTTCAAGGGCGACGACGCCCTCGCGGTGGCGTACCAGCACGTGCAGGAGCAGCCCGATCCGCCCCGGCAGCTGAACGGTGATGTCGAGGCCACCCTCGAGGCCATCATCCTCAAGTGCCTGGCCAAGTCCCCCCAGGCCCGCTACCCGTCGGCCGAGGATCTCCGCGCCGACCTGCGGCGCTATCGCGAGGGCAACCAGATCGTGGCGTCGGCTCCCGCCCCCGCTGCGACGGTGGCGCAGACCGCAGCGATACCGGTCACCATGGCGCAGACCTCGACGTACGACGACGGCTACGACGGCTACGACGACTACGCCTACGACGAACCCCCCCGCCGCAACGGCGCCTTCATCGCCATCCTCCTGCTGCTGCTGCTCGTCCTCGGTGGGGTGCTCTACCTGCTCGCCCAAGCGCTGGGCGTGCTCGACTCGGACGACGGCGAACCCCAGGGCGAGCTGGTCACGGTGCCCAACGTGGTGGGCGAACAGATCGACGTGGCGAAGACACTCCTCGAGAGCGATCCCTACAACTTCGTGGTCGAGACCGAATTCGAGGAGAACCCCGACTTCGACGACGGCGAGGTCATCAGCCAGGACCCTGCACGCAACACCGAGCTGGAGGTGGGCGAGACCGTGCGCCTCACGGTCTCCAGCGGCGAGCCGCAGCTCGAGGTCCCCGGCGTGATCGACTTCACCGAGGAGGACGCCAGATCTCTCCTCGGCGACACGGGCTTCACCGACATCACCTCGGAACCGGTCTTCAGCGACGAGGTGGAGCCGGGTCGTGTCGTCGAGCAGGATCCTGCGGAGGGTCAGACCGCGCCCCGTTCGGCGCCCATCACCTTGCGCATCTCCCAGGGGCCCGACCAGCGCACCGTTCCTGCCGATCTCCCCGGACGGGCAGCCAACGACGCGGAAGCGATCCTCACCCAGCAGGGCTTCACGGTGGTCCGCCAGTCCGAGAACAGCACGTCGGTACCGGCTGACACCGTGATCCGGACCGATCCGGCGGGGGGCACCACCCTCGAGGAGGGAGCCACGGTCACCATCGTCGTCTCGTCCGGCCCGGAGCAGATCACCGTCCCGTCGGTCACCGAGAAGACCGAGGAGACGGCGGTCTCCGAACTGTCGACCGCCGACTTCGAGGTCGAGGTGGTCGATCAGGCCATCCCACCGGGCGACCCCGACGACGGACGGGTGCTGGCCCAGGATCCTCCGGGCGGCACGCGGGCGAATCGCGGTTCGACTGTCACCATCACCGTGGGCCGCGCCGTCGACCTCGGTGGCTGAGCCGTTCGCTTCAGGTGGTGACTGGGACCCGGGCGAGGAAGCGTCCGAGCAGCTGGTGGCCGGCCCCGGTGAGGATCGACTCGGGGTGGAACTGGACGCCCTCGACGTCGAGATCGCGGTGGCGCAACCCCATGATCACCGGATCGGCGTCGTCGGTGCGGGCGGTGACCACCAGCGTGTCGGGGAGGGAACCGGGATCGACCACCAGCGAGTGGTAGCGGGTGGCCTCGAGCGGGCTGGGCAACCCGTCGAAGACACCGGTGCCGTCGTGGTGGATGAGCGAGGTCTTGCCGTGCATGACTCGGCCGGCCCGCACGACGGTGCCACCGAAAACCTGGCCGATGGCTTGATGACCGAGGCACACCCCGAGGACGGGTCGTCGGCCGGCCCACGCGCGGATGACCTCCATGGAGATCCCGGCGTCATCCGGGGTACCGGGGCCGGGTGAGATGACGATGGCATCGGGGGCGAGGGCCTCGATCCCGGCCAGATCGATCTCGTCGTTGCGTCGCACGATGGGCTCGGCGCCGAGCTCACCCAGGTACTGGACGAGGTTGTAGGTGAACGAGTCGTAGTTGTCGACCACGAGCACACGGGCAGGCACGAGATGGGATGCTAGGGGCTCAGGCAGGCGCTGCAGCGGCCACCCCGACACCGACATCGCGTGCCAGCACGGTCTCGAGCAGGCTCCGTCGCAGCTCGGCGGAGTGGGCCTCGAGTTCCACCGACGCTCCGTCGGCGGGGTGCAGGCGGATCTCGACGCGCTCGTCGTCGTAGTCCACGGACAGATCGGTCACCCGGAAGCCGTGTGATCGGTCGAGCCCGCTCGCCACGCGCAGAACGGCCGCCAGCTTCGTCACCAGCTCCCGGTCGGAGCGGCGCAACGCGGCCCACTCCTCGTGCTTCTGCTTGGGTGCCGACTTGCGGTGGTAGCGGGCCACCTGGGCCACGAGCTCGATCTCACGATCGGTGAACCCGGTGAGGTGCTCGGAGTTCCGGATCACGTAGTAGCTGTGCTTGTGGTGACCGGAGTGCGAGATGAACACGCCGACGTTGCACAGCAGGGCGCCGGCCTCGAGCAACTCTCGCGCCGAGTCGTCGAGACCGAGGAGGGGCTGAAGCTCGTCGAAGAGCCGCAGCGCCAAGCGGGAGATCTCACGAGAGTGGTCCGGCTGCTCGTCGGTCAGCTCCATGAGGTGCACCACGGAACGGCGGCGCAGGTCGCGCAGGTGGTGGAGGGTGGCGCCGGCCCGCCGGCGGGCCTGGTCGAGCAGAACACCTTCGCGCAGGGCGTAGTCGGAGAAGACGACCTCCGAGACGTCGAACACCCGGACGAACTGTTCCAGGATCACGGCGCCGGCGAGGATGATGTCGGCCCGCTTGGCATCGACCCCAGGTAGAGCGGCACGGGCATCGATGTCGGCGGCGGCAGCCAACCGCTCGACGGCCTCGCCGACCTCGTCGGCCGAGATGCGCTCCGCGTTCAGCGTGCGCGCACCGGTGGCCCCCCCGCGTGCGGCCAGCGCCATGGCCACGACCGTCTCGATGGTGCCCGACGAACCCACGACCGTGTCGAAACCGGTGCGGGCCACCTCCCGCGCGAACGGTGCCAGCACCGCCTCGGCGTGTTGACGGCACTCGGCGAGGTGCTTCGTCTTGACCTCCCCCTTCGACCCCTTCGAGCCGGCGAGGAAGCGCTCAGTCAGTCGAATGGCGCCGAGACGGAAGCTGCGGCTGGCGAGCACCTCACCCTCCCGACCGAGGAGCACCTCGGTGGAACCGCCCCCGATGTCGCACAGGAGCACCCGCTGGTCGTAGAGCGGGAGTGCCTGGAGCACGCCGAGGTGGATGAGACGGGCCTCCTCGAAGCCGGACACGACGTCGACCGACACCCCGGCCTCGTCATAGGCGCGATCGAGGAAGACCCGGCGGTTGTCGGCCTCCCGCACGGCCGAGGTCGCCACTGCGGCGAGTTCGGCGCCGTGGGCATCGGCCACGCTGCGGCACCGGCGGAGGGCGGCCACGCCCCGATCGATGGCATCGGCCGACAACTCCTTCATGTCGCCGCCGGACCGGCCGAGACGCACCATCTCCTTCTCACGCTCGAGGATCTCCACGCGGCCGTCGGCGCTCACCCGAGCGACGACCATGTGGACCGAGTTGGTGCCGATGTCGACGGCGGCGAGGACCAGCGCGTCGTCGGCGGGCGCGGTCTCGGCGTCCGGTGGGCTCACGGCCGAGACGGTACAGCCGGTACGATCGCCGCCGTGGCACGACAGGACCGAAAGAAGAAGGGTGGGCGAACCACCCCCAAGGGAGGCGTCGGCTCCGGTTCCCGGAACGCCATCTCCAAGGGGCACTCCACCCACGAACCGGAAACGACCTCGTCGCGGTACACGCCCCCGGTGCCCCAGGAGTTCAAGGTCAGCCCGACGTGGGTGCCGGTCGTCATGTTCGCTCTGCTGGGCCTGGGCGGGCTGGTGATCTTCCTCAACTACCTGGGCCTGCTGCCCGGCGCCACCGACAACCTGTACCTCCTGCTCGGGCTGGGCTTCGTGCTGGGCGGCATCATCACGTCGACCCAGTTCCACTGATCCGGCCGTCGACCCCGTTCGTCAACGTGCCGTCCACGTGCCGTCCACAGGAGTTCGGAACCCTGTGGACAAGGTTGTGGAAACCATAGACTCATAGGCCGGATGGCCCGAACTGACTAGTACTTGGCGCATCCGGACTTGTGCGTAAGTTGTGGAAATGATCCGGTCCTGACCGGGGGCTCACCACTCATTCCACCGGCGCGACGAGGTCCATGTCCTCCAGGCAGTGGCGTGGGGGATCGGGCATCTCGTCGTTGGCCACCGTCATGCGCAGCTCCGTGCCGCAGATGGAGCAGCGGTACTGGATCTTGACCTTGCGCAGCTCGCCGGCCGGCGGGGGTTCGGGCACGGGCTGCACCATCCCGCCGAGCATGGCGAAACCGGCCTTGAAGATGAGCCCACCGGCGATGACGGCCACGATGAGGGGCAGGATGCCGAGATCGCTGACCAGGGCGACGGCCACCACGACGACGGCGCCGACGGCGATCCAGCGGGGCTGCGGCATGGGCACCACGCTACTGGTGGTGCCCATGCTGCGGCCGCTCTGCTCGCTCAGTCAGGTTGCTGCGGTCGCTCCGCTCGCTCAGTCCAGGCGCTCGATGATGGTGGCGTTGGCCAGGCCGCCGCCCTCGCACATCGTCTGCAGGCCATAGCGACCGCCGGTGCGCTCGAGCTCGTTGAGCAGGGTGGTCATGAGCTTGGCGCCGGAGCCGCCGAGCGGGTGGCCGAGGGCGATGGCGCCGCCGTTCACGTTGACCTTGCTCATGTCGGCGCTGTGCTCCTTCTGCCAGGCACCGACGACGGAGGCGAAGGCCTCGTTGACCTCGAACAGGTCGATGTCGTCCATGCTGAGGCCCGACTTCTCGAGCACCTTGGTGGTGGCCGGGATGGGACCGGTGAGCATGGTGACGGGGTCGACCCCGGCGAGGGCGAAGGTGTGGAACTTCGCGCGGGGCGTGAGACCGAGCTCCTTGGCCTTCTCCTCGCTCATGATCAGCACGGCGGCGGCGCCGTCGCAGATCTGGCTCGAGTTGCCGGCGGTGATCTTGCCCTCGGGCAGGAAGGCGGGCTTGAGGTTGGCCAGCGACTCGGGCGTGGATTCGCGGATACCCTCGTCGGCGGTGGCCATCTCGTCACCGGTGTCGATGAGCTCGCCCGACTCCTTGTCGAGCTTCTTGACCTTCACGGGCACGATCTCGTTGTCGAAGCGACCCTCATCACGGGCGACGGCGGCACGCTGCTGGGAGGCGAGGCCGATCTCGTCGAGGTCCTCGCGGGACAGGTTCCACTTGTCGGCGATGATCTCGGCCGACACGCCCTGGGGAATGAGGCCCTTCCAGCCCTCGATGTACTCGACATCGGCGTAGCGGGCGAGGGCGTTGGGACCGAACGGGATCGAGCCGGGGGTCATCGACGCACCCATCGGCGTGGTGGACATGACCTCGACGCCGGCGGCGATGGCGATGTCGTAGGCGCCGGCGATGACGCCCTGGGCCGCGAAGTGGGCGGCCTGCTGGCTCGAGCCGCACTGGCGATCGACGGTGGTGGCAGGCACGGTCTCGGGCCAGCCGGCGGCGAGCACGGCGTTGCGTCCCACGTTGAGGCCCTGGTTGCCGACCTGCATGACGCAGCCCATGACCACGTCGTCGACCAGTGCGGGGTCGAGATCGTTGCGCTCGGCGAGGGCCTTGAGGACCTCACCGGCCAGATCAGCTGCGTGCCAGCCGGAGAGCTGACCGAAGCGCTTGCCACCTGCGGTGCGGACGGCGTCAACGATGACGGCGGTTGCCATGAGGGATCTCCCTTGGATGCTGAGACACGAGTGCTCGTGAAGTTGACCGTTCAGTCAAGTGGTTCCAAGTGTTGCGGCAAGCTGCGCCGTTGCGCAACATGGCGTGATCATCAGCGTTCAGCTCGATTTGGTGCCACTCGGTACCGTGGGGATCGTGGCAGGCAGTCCGATGAGTCTCGGCGAGGCGGCAGAGCTCCTGGACGTCCACTACCAGACGGCGTACCGCTGGGTGCGGTCCGGCGCACTGCAGGCCTCCAAGCTCCGCGGCTCCTACGTGCTCGACGCAGACGATGTCGCTGCGTTCGCCGCCCGCCGGGATCGTCCCACCTCGCCGCCCACGCGCCGGCCTCGGCACGGGTTCGAAGCGCTGGCCGACCGGCTCCTCACCCACCTCCTGAGGGGCGACGAGGTCGCGGCGCGCCGACTGTTCGACGGGCTGATCGACAACGGGGTGCGGGTGACCGAAGCGGCACAGGAGGTGCTGGCCCCCGCGATGCGTCGCATCGGGGAACGTTGGCACCAGGGTGAGGTGAGCATCCCCATCGAGCACCGGGCCACGGCAATCGCGGAGCGGATCCTCGGCGAACACGCTCCGAACCCGAGGGGACGGCGACGGGGTCGGGTGGCGGTGGCTGCCGTCGCCGGCGATCGTCACGGCCTGGCCACCACCATGGCCGCCACCGCCCTCCGCGACGACAACTGGCACGTCGAGCACCTCGGTGCAGACGTCCCGACCGACGACATCGAAGGATTCGGTACCACGCACGGCGTCGACCTCTACGTGCTCACCGTGACGACCGACGACGCGCACACGACCGCACGCGCTCTGGCCCGACGCCTCAACGAGGGTGGCGTGCCCACGCTCATCGGCACCCCCGGTTCCACGCTCGCCGAGCTGCAGCACGAGGCCCGGGAGGCGGTGCAGGACGCGAGACGCAGCGTACGGAATAAATCCCACTAAATCAGGTTGAGACATGATGTCCCCAACCAAAGGATCGTCATGTCCAAGCTCCCCCGCCATCTCGTGGTGCGCCTGCCCTTTCTCGTGGCCGGGTTCGCCTCCTTCCTCTTCTCCGTCTACCTCTACTTCGTGGCCGACGAGACCACCGCAGGAATCTTCGTGGGACTGTGGGTTCCCTCCATCCACTCCCTCGGAACGCTGCTCATCACGCCGGTCCACACCGCGGCACGCGATCTCGCCTCGCCGGTGCAGGCATGAGCGAGACCACGCTCTTCATCATCGGCGCCATCGTCTTCGCCATCACGATCTACGGAGCAGTCATGGCCGGTGGCCTCGCCCTGACCAAGGGCTCGCTCCTCGAGAACGATCAGTACCGCCGGCGCGTCGCCGATGATCAGGTCGGACCCGGCCTGCCCACGGACGCCAAGTTCTGACGGGGAGCCGACCTTGCAAGGGATCGGCCCACTCGTGACTTGACCCGGTATCGACGCCATCTCCCCTTCCCTGCGCGGCCCGCTGGTGGTGGCACGGCCGGCCCGCACCCACGAACATGTCGTGGAGATGGATCGCGGAGCGGGTTTCGACGACTGGTACGCGGCCACCCGGCCCACGCTGGTTCGGTCGTTGGTCGTGGCCTCCGGGGGCGACGTGCATGCGGCCACCGACGCCGCCGACGAAGCGATGGTGCGAGCGCTGGAACGCTGGCCTCGGGTGCGGGCGATGACGTCTTCCGAGGCCTGGACCTACCGCGTCGGGCTGAACGTGGTGCGTCGCCGCCACCGTCGCCGTCAGACCGAGACCCGGGCGATCGACACCCTCACTGCGGGCCGTGACACACACGTTCCCGGCATCGACGGCGACCTATTGGCCCTGCGCGACGCGGTCGCCGACCTTGACCGACGCACCCGTGAGGTCATCGCCCTGCGCTACGTGGCCGGCCTCACCGAGCCCGAGATCGCCGACCTCCTCGGCACCAAGCCCGGCACGGTGTCGTCGTTGCTGAGCCGAGCCCGGACCGACCTCCGCCGGCGCCTCGAGGACGACCGAT
>JBPPNA010000016.1:0-2202 GCA_051306355.1 Acidimicrobiales bacterium
TGTGTATAAGAGACAGCCTCAGGACAGATCTGATCCAGAATCTCGGTTCTCGGGGCGGGTGGAGGTCACAGGGTGGCGGCGACGGCGGCGTGGGAGCCGTGGACCGAGCCGAAGGCGGTGTCGAGCGCCAGCGAGCGCTTGAGGAAGAGATGGGCTTCGAGCTCCCAGGTGAAGCCGATGCCGCCGTGCACTTGGATGCAGGCCTCGGTGGCGCGCTGTGCGGCGCGCGACGCGACCAGGCGGGCGCCGTCGACCGTCATGGCCCGGCCCGAGTCCGCCCCGCTCGCCTCGTCGATGGCGACGGCGGCAGCGTGGACGCCGGCCCGGGCGATGTCGATGGCCACGACGGCATCGGCGAGCAGGTGCTTCACGGCCTGGAAGCTGCCGATGATCTTGCCGAACTGCTGGCGCTGCCCGGCGTACTCGGTGCCGAGATCCACTGCGGCCTGGCCGAGGCCGACCTGGAAGGCGGCAGCGAGCAGGCGCCCCCGGCGCACGAACTCGACCGTCCGCGCCTCGTCAGCCAGCACCGCCCCGTCGCCGAGCCCGTCGACCCCGTCGATCCGGGAGACGGGCGTCAGGGGGTCGAGCGGGCGGGACAGGAGCGATCCGCGGGGCGGGTCGACCTGCACCACCCGATCCCCGTGGACCACGAGGAGTGCGTCGAGCGCGTCGAGGTGCTCGACGATCACGGGACCGCTCTCCGCGTCGACCAGCCCCACGACCGAGGTGCCATCGGCCGCGCCGGCGACGCCGATGGTGGAGGCGAGGCACGTGGCGATCGTCGGACCGGGTGTCGCCACCCGGCCGAGCTCCTCGAACACGATGGTGGCGTCGGCCAGCCCGAGGCCCACACCGCCGTCGGCCTCCGATGTGCAGATGCCGAACGCCCCCATGTCGGCCAGCTCCGACCACAGGGCGAGATCCACGGCACCGGGCAGTCCGGCCGCGGCCGTGCGCAGGTCGTGGTCGACGCGGGCAACGAGGAACCGGCGCAGTTCGGACTGCAGGGCAGCCTGGTCGTCGGAGAGCTCGAGGTCCACGGCTCAACGCTCCTTCGGCAGACCGAGGAGGCGTTCGCCCACGATGTTGCGCTGGATCTGGGCCGTGCCGGCGGCGATGGACAGCGACAGGGCGTAGAGGCGCTCCTCCACGTGGTCTTCGGCACTCACCCGGGCACCCATGGCAAGACCCTGGCGCCCCAGGATCTTCATGGCCAGATCGCCCAGTCGATGGCGGGTCTCGTGGTAGCCGAGCTTGAAGATGGATCCGCCCACACCGGTGTTGCCGTGGCGGGCGGCCCGGCTGACGTTGCGTTTGGTGTAGGCCCACTGGGCGTCGAGCTCGGCCGAGACGAGCGCGAGGTCGAGGCGCACCGCGGTGTCGTCCCACCAGACGCCGCCGCCGAGTCGGTTCGTCTTCCGCGCCGCGTCGACCAGGTCGCTGACCAGAGCCATCGAGCCCAGCAGCTCGGAGACGAACGCGGTGCCCCGCTCGAAGCCGAACGTCACCATCGCCACGCGCCAACCGTCGTTCTCGTCGCCGACGCGGTTCTCGACGGGGATGCGGACGTCGTGGAGGAACACCTCGCTGAACTCGCTGACACCGGTGAGCGACTTCATGGGCCGGACCTCGATGCCGGGCGAGTCCATGGGCATGACGAGCCACGTGATGCCGGCATGCTTCTTCACGTCGGGATCGGTGCGGACGAGGAGCTCGCAGTAGCTGGCGATCTGGGCGTGGCTGGTCCAGATCTTCTGCCCGTTCACCACGTACTCGCCGCCGTCGCGGTACGCGGTGGTGCGCAGCGACGCGAGGTCGGAACCAGCCTCGGGCTCGGAGAAACCCTGGCACCACACGTGGTCGCCGCGCAGGATGCCGGGCAGATACTTCGCCCGCTGCTCGGGGGTGCCCTCGACACCGATGGTCGGCCCCGCGTGCAGTGTGCCCACGAAGTTGGACCCGACGTACGGTGCGCCGGCGAGCTCGGTCTCCTCGAGGAAGATCAGCTCCTCCGCCGGCGTGGCGCCGCGGCCGCCGTAGTCCTCCGGCCACGAAACGCCGGCGTAGCCGGCGTCGAACAGGCGCCGCTGCCAGCTCGTGTCGTAGGCCCGCTTGGCCTCCCAGTCGTCGTGATCCGCAGGTGGCGGGGGCAGCGTGGGCAGCGTCACGGCCAGCCAGGCGCGCAGCTCGGTCCGGAAG
>JBPPNA010000031.1:0-2835 GCA_051306355.1 Acidimicrobiales bacterium
TGGCGTGGGGATGGCTCCGCACGGTCGGGGCCATCTATGCAGTCTCGTTCGTCCTGGTGATCGCTCTCTTTGCGGCGGACGACCGGGTCGCTCGGCGGACCGTCATCGGTCGTCGGTCTCCCGCGCTGTCCGCCGGGAACTGGACGCCTACACGGCGGGGTAGCCGGGCGGCCAGGTAGCTTCTGTGCTGCGCGCTCGGGCGTCGACGCCGGCTGGGTGAGCTTCTACCCGAGCCGGGTGCGTTGCTGGGTCGACGACGAGGAGGTCCGACCGCAGGCGGGCGACTTCTACGCGAAACCTCGCGTGTCACAGGTGTGTCACGGGCCCCAAGCGGCGCGGTCAAGGTGGCGGCCGAATAGGCACCTCACCTGACCTGTTGTGGTCAGGCTTCTTCGAGGCGCACCCCGAGGTGCTTGATGCCGCCGATGAAATTGGAGCGGAGGAAGGAGGGCTCGTCCAGCTGCTGGAGCCGGGGCACTCGCTTGGCCAGCTCGTCGAACAGGACCCGGATCTCGAGGCGGGCCAGCTGGGCGCCCAGGCAGAAGTGCGGGCCGCCGCCACCGAAGGCGATGTGCGGGTTGGGGTCGCGCTCGATGTCGAAGCGGAACGGGTCCTCGAAGACGTCCTCGTCGCGGTTGGCCGAGATGTACCAGAGCGCGATCTTGTCGCCCTCCCTGATCTGATGCCCCCGTAGTTCGAAGTCCTGGGTGGCGTTGCGGCGGAAGAAGAGCACGGGCGTGGCCCACCGGAGGATCTCCTCGATGGCCCCGTCCATGCGTCCGGCCGGGTCCTCCACCAGCTTGTCGTACTGGTCCGGGTTCTCGAGGAAGGCGCGCATCCCATGGGAGACGGCGTTGCGGGTGGTCTCGTTGCCGGCTACCGACAGGAGCAGGAAGAACAGGTTGAAGTCCATATCCGACAGGTGGTCACCGTCGATCTCGGACTCCAGCAACTTGGTGATGATGTCGCTCTGCGGGTTCTCGCGATGTCGGTCGGCGAGCTGCTGGGCGTACATGAACATCTCGACCTGGGCGCCCATCACCTCCTCCTCGCTGACGATGTACTCCGGATCCTCGGAGCCGATCATGCGGTTGGACCACTCGAAGATCTTGTGCCGGTCCTCGCTGGGCACGCCGATGAGCTCGGCGATCACCTCGAGGGGTAGTTCGGCGGCGACGTCGACCACGAAGTCGACGTCGCGCTTGGCGATGGCGTCGTCGATGATCTTCGTGGTCAGCTCCCGGATCCGGGGCTCGAGCATGGCGATCATCCGTGGGGTGAAGCCACGGTTGACCAACTTGCGGTACCGGGTGTGCTCCGGTGGGTCCATCATCAACATGAGCTTCCCACCGGCCTCCTCGAACTCGCCGGGCGGGCGCTCCTCGAGGATGACCACGCCACCACGGGACTGGTCGGAGGAGAAGGTGTGGGCGTCGCGGTTGCACGCGATCACGTCGGCATGCTTCGTGATCGACCAGAACCCCGGGCCGTCGGGTTCGGGATGGTGGGACACGGGGGCGTTCTGGCGCAGCCACGTGAACCACTCGTGTGGCGTTCCCTCCTGGAACTTGTCTCGGTCGAGGAGGTGGATGTCGCTCAACTGCATCAGGGAACTCCTAGTTGCCGGTGAAGTGCGGGGTCCGCTTCTCCATGAATGCTCGCGGACCCTCCTTGGCGTCGTCGCTCGTGAACACGCGCATCCCGATCTCGGAGTCGATCCGCATCGCGTCTGCCTCGGGGAGACAGTCGGTGGCCCGGAGTGCGCGGAGCACGGCCTGCACTGCCACGGGCCCGTTGGCCGCGACGCGTTCTGCCACCTCCAGGGCACGCTCGAGTGCCGTACCGTCGGCCACCACCTCGCTGATGAGACCGAGCTCCCTGGCCTCGGGGGCCAAGACGTTCCGTCCGGTCAGCAGTATGTCGGCGGCGACGGCGTAGGGGATCTGTCGGCGCAGCCGGACGGCCGACCCGCCCAGGGGATACAGACCGAGGCGCACCTCCGACACACCGAACCGAGCGCTCTCACCTGCGATGCGGATGTCGGTGGCCTGCAGGATCTCGGTGCCGCCTGCGATGGCGGCGCCCTCCACCGCAGCGATCAAGGGCTTGTCCAGGAGGAAGCCCTTGAGCAGCGGTTTGATGATCCCGCAGGCCAGATCCGAGCTGCGCCCGTCGGCGGCCGCGAAAGCGTCGCCGGGAGGCGACTGATTCATCGCCTGCAGATCGGCGCCGGCACAGAAGGACCCACCGGCCCCGGTGAGGACGGCAACGCGGATCTCCGGGTCACTGTTGATCTCGTCCCACGCCTCGGACATGGCCTGCATCATCGAGGCAGACAGCGCGTTGCGGCGCTCCGGGCGGTTCATGGTGAGCACCATCACGTGCTCGCGCCGGTCGACCAGCAGGTGCTCCTCCGGCGGCGTCTCCGTCACGCTCACGGCTTCTCGTCCCGGACGACCCACATGGCGAAGAACTGCGATGCGCCGCCGTAGGCGTGTCCCACCGCCGTGCGGGCCCCGTCGACCTGGTGCTCGCCGGCCTGGCCCCGCACCTGCATGGCGGCCTCGGCGAAGCGGAGCATCCCGGAGGCGCCGATCGGGTTCGACGAGAGGACGCCGCCCGAGCAGTTGACGGGCAGGTCGCCGGTCATCTCGGTGACGCCGTCCTCGGTGAGCCGCCAGCCGTCGCCCTCGGCGCAGAAGCCGAGGTTCTCGAGCCACATGGGCTCGTACCAGCTGAACGGGACGTACATCTCGACCACGTCGACCTCACGCCGGGGGTCGGTGATGCCGGCCTGGGCGTAGACGTCGGCGGCGCAGTCCCGGCCGGCCTGGG
>JBPPNA010000065.1:0-5950 GCA_051306355.1 Acidimicrobiales bacterium
CTCGCTGCCCTGACCGACCCCGACCCGCCGCCGGCGCCGCCATCTGCCCCCGCCGCTGCCCCTGCTTCCGAAGCCATGACCGGTCCGGAGATGGAGCCGGATGCCGACACGAGATCCGGGTCGACCACCGACGCAGAACCCGACCCCGGAACCCCCGAACACGACGCGCTCCGTCCCATCCGCATCCGTCCGCGCGACGACGCCGAGCCCGACAACACGGGGGGAACCCGCCGTCGCACCCTCGTCGTCATCGCCATCGTCGTGCTGGTGATCGGTGCGGTGGCCGGCGTGCTCATCGCGCGCGCGATCCAGCCCTTCGACACCGACACCGACTCCGACGCCACCGTCTCGGAGCGCAACCTCGTCACCGTCGTCGACGACGCCGCCACAAGCAACGACGCGTTGGCGACCACTGCGTCGAGCGCGCCACCCACCAGCGCGCCCACGCCACCGACGTACCCCGCCCAGTGCCTGATCCCACCGGTCCCCGGACCCGACGTCGACGGCGACGGCTGTCCCGAGGCCGTGGCCATCGACGGACGCATCGCCACCGTCGGTGATCGCCGGGTCGAGCTCGGCCAGGACGGCGACCTCGCAGTGGTCGCCGACCACGACTGTGACGGCATCGCCACGCCGGTTCTGTTCCGGCCCGATTCCGGCGAGCTCTTCGTGTTCGCCGGGTGGAGCCTCGACGAGGCGGTGGAGGTCGATGCAACCGAGGTCGTCCCCGACGGGGCCGGCATCGAGGCCGGCGCCGGCCCGTGCCCCTCCGTCACCGTCACCGACAGCACCGGCATCGAGCACGTCGTGGCCGGCCCGGGGACGTGATCCGCCCGGGCCGCGCTGCGGCCGGGTTCCTGGTCCTCGCGGCGGTCCTGGTCGCGCTACGCGCCGCCGCCACCGGAGAGCTGGCTGCACCCCCGCTCGGCTCGCTCGATGCGTTCGAGGCGTGGGTGGACCTCCGGGGACCGATCCCGACCGCCATCGCCCTGGTGCGGTTCGTGTCCGAGATCGTCGCCTGGTATGCGCTCGGCCTCTCGACGATCCAACTCGTCGGACGCGCCCTCCGCCTCCGCAACGTCATCGTCCTCGCTGATGCACTCTCCCTTCCCGGGATGCGGCGGCTCGTCCACGCCACACTGGGTCTCGGCCTCGGCGTGGCCGTCGCCGGCACGACTGCTGGCCACGAACCCGTCGTGGCGCCAGGCGTCCCGACGATGGAGCGGGTCGCCGACCCCGCACCGGGCACGGCGCGACAACCACCCATCGACGTCGGCACGGCGGCCATGCGGCCCGTCGATGGACCGTCGACGGGCACGGCGCGGATGGCGCCGTGGACCGACCCCGCGGCCAGCCCGACGACGTGGCGGGTGGAGTCCGGGGACTCGTTCTGGTCGATCGCCGCCGAGATCCTGGAGACCGCCTGGCAACGGCCACCTTCCCAAGACGAGGTCGACCCGTTCTGGCGAGCCCTCGTCGTGGCCAATCGCGCCCGCCTCGTGGTCGAGGACGATCCCGACCTCGTCCTCCCCGGTCAGGTCTTCGACGTCCCGCCGGTGCCCGAGCGGGGTTGACCGACCTCAACGCAACCGGATGGCCACCTCGTTGGCCAGCAGTCGGCCGGTGGGCGTGAGCACGAGGCGATCGTCCACCGCTTCGAGGAGATCGCCGAGCGCGGGGTCGTCCTGGTCGAGCGCACCCGACGGGACGCCGTGCCGGGTCCGGAGCGCGAGCTGCAGACCTTCGATCCGACGCGTCTCGTGGTTGAGCGTCTCGCCCGCCGCCTCGGTGAGGAGGCCCTCGTCCACGGCGGCGATGTAGCGCTCAGGGGTGCGCAGGTTCCACCACCGCCGGCCCTGCACGTGGCTGTGGGCGGCACAGCCGAACCCGAGATAGTCGCCCGAGTCCCAGTAGAGGAGGTTGTGGCGACACTCGTGCCCGGGCCGGGCCCAGTTGGACACCTCGTACCAGTCGTAGCCGGCCGCCGCGAGCAGGTCGACCGTGCGGAGGTACTTGGTGGCCTGGTCGTCGTCGTCGGGGTGGCGGGACTCGTCGTCGGCCAGTGGGGTCCCGGGCTCCACCGTCAGGGCGTAGGCGGAGACGTGCGGCGGAGCCAGGTCCACGACGGCGGCGAGGGTCTGCTCCCAGTCGGAGACCGACTCGCCGGCCGCGCCCATGATGAGGTCGAGGTTGTACGTGTCGAACCCCGCGTCCCGCGTCCACTCGACCGCGCGCTGGACGTTGTCGGGATCGTGCGTGCGCCCCAGACCGAGGAGCACATGGGGGCGCATCGACTGCACCCCGAACGACATGCGGGTCACCCCGCCGCGCCGGTAGGTCTGCAGTGATTCGGCCGACACGGCGTCGGGATTCGCCTCCACCGTGATCTCGACCCCGTCAACGGTGGGGATCCGGGTCAAGACGGCGACCAGTTCGTCGGCGGGGACCATGGAGGGCGTGCCCCCACCGACGAACACGGAGGACACGGGCCCGAGGCCGCCCTCGACCGCTCGGTCGATGTCGGCGGCGACTGCCCGCAGGTACTCGGTCGTCAGGTGGTGACGATCGGTCCAGGTCGCGAAGGCGCAGTAATCGCAGCGCGACGCACAGAACGGGATGTGGACGTAGACACCGTCGACGGTCGGGGAGATGCGATGCACGACCGTCCGACGCTACCGTCGGTCGCCTCGCGACCGATGCGGTCGGTCCGCTCCTACGCCATGGCTCGGCAGAGCCCGAGGTTGTCGAGCCGGTCGAGGGTGCGCTCGGTGGCCACCCCGAGGATGCAGGCGATGGCTCGCATGTCGTCCCTGCGGATGGTGAGCATCCGCCCGTTGAAGTCCTGGCGCTGGATCTGGATCGTGCGGATGTAGCGGTTGAGCATGTCGGCCTCGGGACCCTCGAGCTCGGTCAGCATCTGCAGGTCGAGCACGAGGTGGGCCTCGGTCTGGCGCGCCAGGGCCCGATCGGTGAGATCGATGACCTCGCCCGAGTCGTCCTCGTCGAGGGGCAGCAACTGGTCGACGGGGACGTCGTAGAAGCCGGCCAGGCGCTGCAGGCGCGGGACGGAGATCGACCGCTCGCCGCGTTCGTAGGCACCCAGGACCGATGCCTTGAACTCGGCATCCGAGGCCGCTTCCACGTCGTGGAGGCTCAGTCGCTTCTGGCGTCGGATGGAGCGGAGGCGCTCACCGACCTTGCGGCTGTACGCCATGCCGGCTTCGTCGAGTTCTGCTTCGATCGACACATCGTCCCTTCCGCGTGGGTGAACCCCCACCTCTGCCACCCAACCACCCCTGCGCCGAGGCCACAATGAACACGGACAGCGTTCAGCGCGCTTTTCTCGAACCTGTCGCATTCGTCCCCGCCCCCGCCACCAAACCACTACGCAGCGAACAGAGAATGACACCGGCGGTAAGTGCCGCCGTCTCGGCCCGGAGCACGTGAGGACCGAGCGCCACCGCCTCCGGCAGGACAATTCGCTCCTCGTCGTCCCATCCACCCTCGGGACCCACGGCGACCACGCTGCGCGCGAGAGACGGGACCCCGCCCCCCCGGTCGACGCGCACCGCCGCCCGTCCGGCCAGGTCGATGACGTCGGTGACAGCCTCGACGTGCGGCAGCCAGCACCGCTTCGCCTGCTCGACGGCCGAGCGGGCGACCGCCGTCCATCGTCGCCGGGCCGTCTCGGCCTTGGCCTCGTCCCAACGGACCACGCTGCGGGCGGCCCGGAACGGCACGATGCGGTCGACGCCCAACTCGGTGAGCTTCTGGATCACCAACTCGGGTTTGTCGCCCTTGGTGAGGGCGAAGGCCACGGTGATCTCCGGATCCGGTCTCGCCACCGACACGATGTCTCCGTCGGCTGCGAGCTCTGACAGGGACGAGATGCGGCACGGGCGCCATCGACCGAGCCCGTCGGTGACGGTGAGCGCCGACCCCACCCGGGCCCGGCGGACACGGAGCAGGTGGTGCCACGTGTCGTCGTCGGCATGGAGCGAGTCCAGGTCCGCAACGACGACGTGCGGGGCCGACCCACACGGCGGCTCGTCCGTCACACCGGTCCGGGACACGTCACTTGAAGGCTCCGCGCAGCTTCGAGAAGAAGCCCCGACCCTCGTTCCCGACGGATTCACCTCGCATCTCGGCCAACCGTCGGACCAGCTCTTCCTGCTCCTCGTCGAGATCGTGCGGGAGGTCGATCACCACATGGATGTGCAGGTCGCCGCGCCCACCCCGATTGACGACCGGCACACCCTTGCCTCGGAACCGGAAGGCATGTCCGGTGGGCGTGGCGGGCGGGATGCGGATCTCCTCGACGCCGTCGAGCGTCTCGAACTCGACGTCGGCACCCAGCATGGCCTGGGTGACCGGGATGTGGAGGTCGGCGTGTAGGTCGACGCCGTCACGGCGGAACGAATCGTGGGGGCGGACGCGGAACTGGACGTAGAGGTCACCGGCCGGTCCCCCGCGAGGACCGACGGCGCCGCGTCCCTGGAGGCGCAGCGTGGAGTTGGCATCGACGCCCGGCGGGATGTCGACCGTGAACGTCTTGTCCTCGAGCGTGCGTCCCTCGCCCGAGCACTCCGAACAGGGTTCAGCGATCACCTGACCGGCACCATTGCACCGGGGACACGCCGCCGTGGTCACCATCTGGCCGAGGAGGGATTGGCGGACCTGGCGGACCTGGCCGACACCGGCGCACTCGATACAGGTGATCGGTGCCGTGCCCTCGGAGGCGCCGGTGGCGTCGCAGGTCTCGCACGCCACGGCCGTGCGCACCTCGACCTTGTGCTGCGTGCCGAACACCGCTTCGGTGAAGTCGAGCTCGGTGACGACCTCCAGGTCTGGGCCGCGCCGCGGGCCGCTCGGTCCTCGGCCGCCACCACCGAACGGGCTCTGCCCGCCGAAGAAGGCGTCGAAGATGTCGCCCACGCCGCCACCGAAGCCGAAGGGATCGCCCCCACCGCCGGCCGGGCCGGACTCGCCGAAGCGGTCGTAGTGCTGGCGCTTTTCGGGGTCGCGCAGGGTCTCGTAGGCGCGGGCCACGTCCTTGAACTCCTGCTCGGCGGCGGCGTCGCCCGGCTTGGCGTCGGGATGCAGCTCGCGCGCCTTGCGGCGGTACGCCTTCTTGATCTCGTCGGGAGAGGCGTCGCGCGAGACACCGAGCAGTTCGTAGTAGTCAGCCACGGATCAGCCTTCGGTCAGGTGGTTTTCGAGTCGGTTGCTCACCGCAGCAACGGCCGCCAGCGCTTCGCGGTAGTTCATGCGGGCCGGGCCGAGGACGCCGATGGAGCCCGCCCGCTCCCCGTCGATGGTGTACGGGGCCACCACGAGCGCGGCGTCGGCCAGGGTCTCCATACCGGTCTCCGAACCGATGGCCACCTGCAGCCCGCGGTCGACCACGTCGCGCAGCAGGCTCACCACGACGAGGTGCTGCTCGAGCACGTGCAGCACCTCCTGGACGGTTTCCACGGCGTCGAAGGCGGAGGCGACGCGAGATGCACCCCCGACGAAGACCTCGCTCGGCGGCTCGGCGGACAGGGTGCTGCGCAGGACCGAGAGCACGCTGGTCGCAATGCGATCGGTCTCGGCATCGCCCGTCCCGGATGCTGTGGCAGGGAGCGACCCGCGCATCACGTTCCCGAGCTGGGAAGCGAGATGGGCGGAGGCCGCGTTGACCCGGTCCTCCCCGACCTCGTCGTCGAGTTCGACGCTGTGCTTCTCCACCGTGGCATCGCCCAGGATCACGATGGCGAGCACCTGCCTCGGGGCGAGTGCGACGAGGTGGATCGACCGCACGGGAGTATCGGACGGCGGCGGCGGGACCACCACCCCGGTCCAGGCCGTGAGCCCGGAGAGCAGCTGGCTGGTGGAGGCCAGCATCTGTTCGATCTCGCCGTGGGCGGCCCGGAAGAACGAGCTCACCTGCCGGGCCTGTTCGCCGCGC
>JBPPNA010000071.1:0-16216 GCA_051306355.1 Acidimicrobiales bacterium
TCGTTCACGACGGGCACGACGCCGAGATCGAGCAGCCGGTTGAGGGTGCCCCGAGCGTGGAGGTACTGCTCGCGGATCATGAAGTCGAGCGGCGCCAGCAGTACCTGCCCGGCGATGAAACCGTGGTGGGCGAGCTCACGGTCGTAGACGGCCATCAGACGGCTCTGCCCGACGTCCGAGACGGCCTGGAGCGTCACGGCATCACGAGGACGGGTCTCGAAGTCGAGGGAGGGCAACCCCGCGGCGATGGCTCCGGACGTGACCATCACCACCCGGTGCCCCTCATGGCGCAATCGGACCACGCCGGCGCAGAACGTGCCGATGGCCTCCTCGTCGATCGCGCCGACGTCATCGGTGATCGACGACGTCCCGATCTTGGCCACGACGATCACGGCGACACCTTGACCGCGTGCGCGCCCGGGCGTCGAATCGGTTACTCGTCCAATTCGTAGGTGAAGGCGAGCTTGCCGATCCGGACCTGGTCACCGGGTTTGGCACCCGCCCGGGACAGGGACTTGTCGATCCCCAGCGCCTTGAGTCGCCGGTGGGCCTCGTCGAGGGCGTCGGCGTTGGTGAGGTCTGAGAACGCCACGGCGCGGATCGCCTGGCGACCCTCGACCACCCAGCCGCCGGCGTCGTCGCGGAGGACCTCGAACCCTTCGCCCTCGAGGCGGTGGACGACGTAGGCCTCGGGTTCGGGGAGGGCGTCACGGGCGTCGGTCACGGTCTGGGCCATGCGACCGACCAGCTGGGGGACACCGTCGCGGGTCACCGCTGCGACCCGATGACCGTCGAAGTCCCAGGTGCCGTCGTCCAGATCGGCCCGCGACCCGACGACGACGCGCGGCCGGGTGAGGAGGTCGGGCTCGTAGTCGGCCAGCTCGCGGAGCAGGATCGCCTCCTGGTCGGCCGGCGAGTGCATCGCCACCGGCGCGAGGTCGACCATCATCACCAGGACCCGGGCTCGTTCGACGTGTCGCAGGAAGCGGTCGCCGATGCCCTTGCCCTCGCTCGCTCCCTCGATGAGCCCCGGCAGATCGGCGACCACGAACTCCACACCATCGTCCATGCGCACCACACCGAGGTTCGGCTCGAGGGTGGTGAAGGGGTAGTCGGCGATCTTGGGCTTCGCGGCCGAGATGACGGAGATCAGGGTGGACTTGCCGACGCTCGGGAACCCGACGAGGGCCACGTCGGCGAGCAGCTTCAGCTCCATCCGCAGCCACCGCTCCTCCCCCACCTCGCCCTGCTCGGCGAATCCCGGGGCGCGACGCTTGTTGGAGAGGAACTTGGCGTTGCCGCGCCCGTGACGACCGCCGGCAGCGGCCAGGAAGCGGTCGCCGGTGCGGATCAGGTCGGCGAGCACGACGCCGTCCTGATCGCGGATCACGGTTCCTTCGGGGACGGAGACCTCGATGTGGGCGCCGTTGCGACCGTGCCGCTTCTGGCCCGAACCGTGGGTGCCGTCCTCGCCCCGGCGGAACGGGTGGTCGCGGAAGGCGAGCAGCGACGCCACGTTGTGGTCGGCAACCAGCCAGACGTCGCCGCCGTTTCCCCCGTCACCGCCGTCGGGACCGCCGAAGGGCACGTGCGCTTCCCGCCGGAACGAGACACTGCCTGCACCACCGTCCCCACCCTTGACGTGGAGACCGCATTCGTCGACGAACTGGGACATCCCGATGAGACTACGGGCGTGAAAGACTCCCGAGCGTGTCGACGGATCGCTTGTCACCCCGGGCTCGCCAGTGGGCGGCCACCATGGCCGGCCACGACGCCGGCGAGGTGAAGACCGCCCACGCCGACACCCACACCGTCGTCGGCGACATCACGGTGGCCGATCGCATCGACCGTGAGGGGCGCGAGGACGCAGCCCTCGCGCCGGGTGCGACCCGGGCCAGCGGCGGCGGCAACCGTACGATCGCCGAGGAACCGGACGACTGGCGCACCTGCTTCGAGCGCGATCGGGACCGCATCGTCCACGGCACGGCGTTCCGGCGTCTGGCGGGCAAGACCCAGGTGTTCGTCCACCCCGCCGATCACCAGCGCACCCGTCTCACCCATGCCCTCGAGGTGGCCCAGGTCGCGGTGTCGGTGGCCAAGGCGTGCCGATTGAACGTCGCCTTGGCCGAGGCCATCGCGCTCGGCCACGACTGTGGGCACGGACCGTTCGGCCACGCCAGCGAGGACGCGCTGGCCCCGTTCGTCGACGGGGGGTACGACCACGCCACCTGGGGCGCCGACGTCGTGCTCGAGCCGTTGAACCTGTGCCACGAGACGCTCGACGGCATCCGCAACCACTCGTGGTCCCGCCCGGCGCCCGCCACACCGGAGGGCGAGGTCGTCAGCTGGGCCGACCGCGTCGCCTACCTGTGCCACGACTTCGAAGACGCCGTCCACGCCGGCGTCGTGTCTCCGGACGACCTTCCCGCAATCGTGGCCGAAGGGTGCGGGCGCGACCGGCGACTCCAACTACACGCCTTCATCCAGTCGCTGGTCACCTCGACGGTGTCAGCGGGCACGGTCGGCATGGACGAGGCTCATGCCGAGGCGCTGGGCGCCTTCCGCCGGTTCAACTACGAGCGGATCTACCTGCGATCAGCGTCGACCGACCAGGCGGTCATCGTCGAACGGCTCCTCGGCGACCTGGTCGAGTTCTACCGGGCGGATCCGGCCCGCCTCGAGGCCGAGGCGCGCGACATCCACGACGACGCCGACATCACCCGGGAGGCCGTGGCCTTCGTGGGGGGGATGACCGACCGCTTCGCCCAGCACCGAGCCGTCGAACTCCTCGGCTGGACAGTCGACGAGCTTCCGATCGGTCTGCAGTAGTCGAACACACTCGCTCGGAGACGAATGCGGAGCATTCGTCGCGTTGCGGAAGCCCGCTAGGGCTGAGGCAACACGTCGACCAACTTGCGGCCGTTGCGGGAGCCGAACTTCACCGAGCCCTCGATGGTGGCGAAGAGCGTGTCGTCGCCGCCGATGCCGACGTTGAGGCCGGGATGGAACTTGGTGCCGCGCTGACGCACGAGGATCGAACCGGCCGTGACGATGGTGCCGTCGAAGGCCTTGACGCCGAGGCGCTTGGATTCAGAGTCCCGGCCGTTCCGAGTGGAACCGCCACCCTTGGTCTTGGACATGAGGAGACCTCTCTGGGTTCAGAGTTCGTGATCAGCGGCTGATGCCGGTGATCTCGATGCGCGTGTACTTCTGGCGGTGACCCCAACGCTTGCGGTTGTTGGTCTTGTTCTTGTAGGTGAACCCGTTGATCTTCGGGCCGGCGGCGTCGCCCACGACGCGGGCGGAGACCGAGGCACCACCGAGGTCGTCGGGCGTGGCGAGGACGGTGTCTCCGTCGACCAGGAGCACGGGTCGGAGATCGACCGATGCGCCCTCGTCGGCGCCGAGGCGCTCGACCTCGATGACGTCGCCCTCGGCGACTCGATGCTGTTTGCCACCGGTGGCGATCACTGCGTACATAAGGTTCGGAATCCTACGAGGCCGGGGGGTCTCCCACCAACCTCGGCCAGCTCCTAACCATTGAGGAGCTCCTGGTCGAACAGGACGCCTCGGCCGTTGCAGGTGGCACAGTCCTCGGTGAAGCTCTGCAGCAGACCCTCGCCGATGCGCTTGCGGGTCATCTCGACCAGACCCAGCTCGGAGATGTCGAACACCTGGGTCCGGGTCTTGTCCCGGGCCAGCGCCTCCCGCAGGACCCGGCCGACGTCGTCGCGGTTCTTCTTCACCTCCATGTCGATGAAGTCGATCACGATGATGCCCCCGATGTCGCGGAGGCGGAGCTGGCGGGCCACCTCCTCGGCGGCTTCGAGGTTGTTGGCATAGACCGTGTCCTCGAGCGAGCTCTTGCCCACGTTCTTGCCCGTGTTGACGTCGATCACCGTCAGTGCCTCGGTGTGCTCGATGATGAGCGAGCCACCGGAAGGAAGCCACACCTTGCGATCGAGCGCTCGATGGAGCTGCTCGTGGATGTGGTGGCGCTCGAACAGGGGGAGCTGCTCGGTACCCCCGGTCTCGGGGGTGTCGTAGTACTGCACCCGATCGGCGAGAGCCGGCGTGATGCCCGACACGTAGTCGTTGACCTCGTCGTACAGCTCGCGATCGTCGATGACCACCGCGCGATAGTCGTTCGAGAATTCCTCACGGATCACCCGGACCGCGACGTCGGGCTCGCGGTAGAGGAGCGTCGGCGCCTTCGACTTCTTCGCCAGGGCCTCGATCTGGTCCCAGAGGGTCACGAGGCGCTTGACGTCGTTCTCGATCTCCTCCGACGTGACGTCCTCGGCCGCCGTGCGCACGATCACGCCGTGGTGGTCGGGCTTCACGCCGTCGAGGATCTTGCGGAGGCGCTTGCGCTCGTTGTCGGGGAGGCGCTTGGAGATGCCATAGGTGCTGGAGTTCGGGACCAGGACCACGAATCGCCCCGGAAGGCTCACCTCCTGGGTGAGTCGGGCGCCCTTCACCCCGATGGGGTTCTTGGTGACCTGGCAGATGATGGTCTGCTTGGCCGCGAGGACGTCCTCGATCCGGGGCTTGCCGCCACCTTCGATGTCGTCGGGGTCATAGGAGACGTCGCTGCGGTAGAGCACGGCGTTCTTGGGGGTGCCGATGTCGACGAAGGCGGCCTCCATGCCGGGGAGCACGTTGGCGACCCGGGCGAGGTAGATGTTGCCGTGGATCTGGCTGATGTCGTCGGACGGGCGCGACACGTAGTGCTCGATGAGGTTGCGACCCTCGAGCACGGCGATCTGGGTGGCGTTGGGCGTCTTGTGGACGGCCATGAGGTAGCGGCCGACCGGCTTGCCGTTGCGGTGCTTGCCGCGGCGGGCCTCGAGTTGGCGCTCGTCGAGCTCGACGGCGGAGATGTCGGTGCCGTGCTCCACGGGGTCCGATCCCTGGCCGCCACCGGAGCGCTTCCGGTTGCCACGGCGGCGCCGACGGGATCGGCCGGACTTCGACGATGATCCGTCGCCATCGGGACCTTCGTCCCTGCCCCGCCCGTCGTTCCGGTCGCGACCGCCGTTGCCGCGACCGTCTCGGCCATCGTCTCGTCGGTCGCGGTCGGCGGCATCGGGCGCGGCCCGGGTGTCACCGATCTTGGGTCGGGTGCGGCGTGCTTCGTTGTCCTGCGCTCCGGACGACGCGCCGCTGGCGCGCTCCCCGGAGGTGTCTGCCGACCCGCGTTGGGTGTCGGACATGGTGATGTTCCCTTCTCATGACGCACGCTTCGTGGCGTGCGTGGCCGCCGGCCGGGCGATCGTCCCGTCCTCGGCGTGTTCCGCCAGAGGAAGGGGCTCGCGCCGGTCGCCGTCGACCGTCGTCCATTGGTGGAGCCGGACCACCCGGCCCTCCTCGAGTCGAATGTCATCGACACAGCCGTCGACCGCACCGAGCAGTTCAGAGGGCCGGCAGGTACGCGGTTGCGTCGCCAGCTCGGCTCTGAGCAGGACGCCGGCCGGCTGCCATGTGGCAGCGGGCGGGCACTCGATGGGGTCAGCGACCCGGAGGGCCAGCACAGAGGGCCGGATGTCGTCGGTGACTTCCTTGCCCTTCCGTGTTCGGGTGACTGGCAGTTCTGTCGCGGAGAGCGCGTGCTCGACGAGCGCATGGGCCCGTCCCTCATCGAGGTCGGGGACCTCGATGAGCCAGGAGCACGACTCGACCGCCTCTTGCAAACTGGGTTTGCCGGGCGCGACATGAGCCGCGGCCTGGATGTGTATCCCCGGAGGCAACGTCGGATCGACGAGGTCTGCGAGGGTGGCGACATCGACGACCGTCCCGGGGACGAGGTCGACGTCGAGGTACTCACCGCACGACTCATGCGCCGTGGCGAGGGCGAGACCGAAGCGGAGCCGCGGTCGGGGTGAGAACCCCTCGCTGTAGGAGACCGGGAGGCGGGTCCGACGCAGGCTGCGCTCCCAGACCCGGGCGAGATCCCGGTGCGAGGTGAAGCGGATGCGGCCGAATTTCGAGAACCGGATCCGGATGCGTTCATTGCGGGGCGGTGTCATGACGACACCCTTCGGGGCGACAGCGTCACTGGTACAGACGAGTGAGGCGCAGCCGAACTCGTCAAGGAACCCGGAGCTCGCCCAGCGAGCGAAGGGATCCCGTTGACGCCGGTTCCTTGGCTGCCGCCGGCGGGTGGCGTGGCCGATGCCACGATGTGCTCGATGGAGTAGCCCGTACACGCGCCGCAGTCGTAGCAGGGGGTCCACCGGCAGTCGGGCAGCCCCACCTCGGCGAGGGCGTCGAGCCAGTCCATCCACAGGAAGTCCTTGTGCAGGCCGGCCGAGAGGTGGTCCCAAGGCAGGACCTCGTGCTCGGTGCGGTGCCGGTGGATGTACCAGTCGGGGTCGAGGCCGCACTCGGTCATCGCGTCGAGCCAGAGATCGATCTCGAAGTGCTCGGACCACTCCTGGAAGGTTCCGCCCCGCTGCCAGACGAGTTCGATGACCCGCCCGAGACGTCGATCGCCACGCGACAGGAGTCCCTCGATGATCGATGCCCGGGAGTCGTGCCACTTCACGTTGACGCCGCCCATCTTGCGGGTGGCGTCGCGCAACAGGTTGATCTTCCGGCGCAGCTCGACCTCGGTGTTCTGGCCGAACCACTGGAAGGGCGTGAACGGCTTGGGGACGAATCCGCCGAGGCTGACCGTGACGCTGGGGTTCTTGTGGAACTCACGTCCGAGCTCCACGGAGTTCTTGGCCAGCTCGGCGATGCCGAGGGTGTCCTCGTCGGTCTCGGTGGGCAGACCGGTCATGAAGTAGAGCTTCATGCGCCGCCAGCCCTCGGAGTACGCCGACTGGACGGCGCCGTAGAGGTCCTCCTCGCGAATGAGCTTGTTGATGACCTGGCGCATGCGCCACGTGCCGGCCTCGGG
This sequence comes from Acidimicrobiales bacterium, assembly GCA_051306355.1. Taxonomy (GTDB): domain Bacteria; phylum Actinomycetota; class Acidimicrobiia; order Acidimicrobiales; family Salinilacustritrichaceae; genus Salinilacustrithrix. The sequence continues at coordinate 6,905 of JBPPNA010000071.1, forward strand.
AGCGAAGGTGAGCCCGGTGCGGCGGGCGTTCTGGATCTGGTTGGCCAGGCCGACCGTGAAGGCGTCGACCCGCAGCGACGGCAGACCCAGGGTGATCGGCTGACCGCAGCCGGTGTCGAGGTTCATGACGTCGGAGACGGTCTGTTCGATGCCCGAGAAGTCAGCGGTCGAGAGGCTCGTGAGGGTGACCTCGTCGTAACCCGTGCGCTTCAGACCCTCGTCGATCATCGTCCGCACCTGCTCGGCCGGACGCTCGCGCACGGGGCGGGTGATCATGCCCGCCTGGCAGAACCGGCAACCACGGGTGCAGCCGCGGAACACCTCGACGTTGAGGCGGTCGTGCACCACCTCGGTGAGCGGGACGAGTTGCTGCTTGGGATACGGCCACTCGGCGAGGTCGGAGACGGTGCGCTTCTCGACCCGTTCGGGGACGTCGGGATACCGGGGCGAGACCTCGGCCAGGAACTCGCCGTCGTAGGACACGTCGTAGAAGGAGGGGACGTAGACGCCCTCGATGCGAGCCAGGGCACGCAGGACGTTGTGCCGCGAACCCGGCGACGCGTGCCCGGAACCGTGGCCTTCGGCCTTCCACGCCGCCAGGACCTCGGTGATGTCGCTGACGACCTCCTCGCCGTCACCCAGCACGACGACGTCGACGAAATCGGCCAGGGGCTCGGGGTTGTAGGTGCAGTGACCACCCACCATGACCAGCGGGTCGTCGTCGTCGCGGTCGGCGGCGCGCACGGGCACGCCTGCCAGATCGACGCAGTTGAGGACGTTGGTGTAGACGAGCTCGGCGGCGAGGTTGAAGGCGATCACGTCGAAGCTGGCGGCCGGAGCGTGCGTCTCGATGGAGAAGAACGGGATGCGCTCCCGTCGCATGATGGCTTCGAGGTCGGTCCACACGGCATAGCCGCGCTCGGCGAAGGCATCGTCGCGCTCGTTGACGATCTCCCGGAGGATCTGCAGACCCTGGTTGGGGAGACCGATCTCGTAGGTGTCGGGGTAGCAGAGTAGCCAACCCACCTTGCCCGGGGCCCGCTCGGAGGCGGGGGCACCGTCCTCGAGGCCGATGTAGCGCGCCGGCTTGGCGACCTTCGAGAGGTGCCGTTCGAGTGCCGGCCACACGGGGGTGGTCGCACCCGGCGTGGTCGAGGAGGTGGGCGGGGGCACGGTGGCGTCAGGCTATCGGACGACCCGGCCCGATCCCTGACCGGGCCGGCGTGGAAGGGTGACGACATGGACCTGCTCCGACTCCACCACGAGGGCATCACCGTGCTCGTCGACCCCCGCGGGGGCGTGCCCTCGATCACCTACGTCGGGACCGATCCCGGCCCACTGTCCGAGGCAACCGAGGCCCTCCTCGACCGGCCGCATCCACCCGCCAGCCTCGACGTGGAACCTCCTGGAACACTCCTCCCCACGGCGGCCAGCGGGTTCCCGGGCCCGGCAGGGATCGAGTGCCACCGGACCGGTCCGCTGTTCCCGCGGCTGTGGTCCGGCACGTGGACGGCGTCGGGCCGACGGCTCGGGTTCGAAGCCGTCGACGATGCCGCCGGCGTGGCGGTGCACGGCGAGATCGGTGTCGACGACGTCGTGGCCATCGACGTGGCGATCACCAACACCGGCGACGGGCCCCTGTTCCTCGACCGGCTCGCCGCCACCGTGCCGGTCCCCGACGACCACGACGAGGTACTCCGCTTCACGGGCGGCTGGTGCCGGGAGTTCCAACCCACCCGCGCGCCATGGTCGGCCGGCACGCACCTGGTGGAGAGTCGACGGGGCCGCACCTCCCACGACGCGGTCCCGGTGGCGTTCAGCGGCTCCAGCGGCTTCGGCGAGCACCACGGCGACATCGTGGGTGTGCACCTGGCCTGGAGCGGCAACCACCAGATCCGCCTGGATCGCCTCGCCGACGGACGACGCTTCATCCAGGCCGGCGAGCTCCTCGTGCCGGGTGAGGTCGTCCTGGGACCCGGCGAGCGGTATGCCGCACCCACCGTGTTGATCGTCGCCGGCCACGGCCTGACCGCCTGCAGCCAGCGTTTTCATCGCCACATCCGCCGCTCGCAGCCCGACCGGCCCCGTCCCGTGGTGCTGAACACATGGGAGGCGGTGTACTTCGACCACGACCTCGACACGTTGCGCGCCCTGGCCGACCGTGCTGCGGGCGTGGGCGTCGAGCGGTTCGTCCTCGACGACGGGTGGTTCGGTGGGCGACGGGACGACACGGCGGGTCTCGGTGACTGGTGGGTCTCGCCGCAGGCGCACCCCGACGGCCTCGGACCGCTCATCGACCACGTCACCCGTCGCGGCATGGACTTCGGGATCTGGGTCGAACCCGAGATGGTGAGCCCGGATTCCGACCTCTACCGGGCACACCCCGAGTGGGTCCTCGGCGATGCGGGCGTCACGGGCCGGAACCAGCTGGTCCTCGACCTCTCCATCGACGGGTGCTGGACGTACCTGCACGACCAGCTCGACCGACTCCTCGCATCGCACGACATCGCCTTCGTGAAGTGGGACATGAACCGGGATCTCGCGGGCGCCGGCGCCCACCACCAGACCCGGGCGCTGTACGCCCTCCTCGACGCCCTCGGGGCGGCGCACCCCACGGTCGAGTTCGAGTCCTGCGCCTCCGGTGGCGGTCGCGCCGACGCCGGGATCCTGCGACGCACGGCCCGTATCTGGACATCGGACTGCAACGACGCCGTCGAGCGACAGGTCATCCAGCGCGGGTTCTCCCACCTCCTGCCCCCAGAGGTGATGGGATCCCACATCGGCCCACCCCGGGCCCACACCACCGGTCGCACCCACCGCCTCGCGTTCCGTGCCGCCACCGCGCTCTTCGGTCACCTCGGGGTGGAGTGGAACCTGCTGGAGGCGAGCGAGCGGGATCTCGAGAAGCTGCGCGCTTGGATCGCCATCCACAAGGAGCTGCGACCGCTCCTGCACGGCGGCGACGCCGTTCGCCTCGAACATCCGGACGCGGCCGCCATCGCCCACGGTGTGGTCGCCACCGACCGGTCCGAGGCGGTGTTCGCCGTCGCCCAGCTCCGCTCGGGCGACGCGTCGGTCCCACCCCGCCTGACGTTCGCCGGGCTCGACCCCGACCGCCGCTACCGCCTGGAACGGATCGTCATGCCCGGCGAGGTGCTCGGGCTGACCATGCGTCAGCCGCGCTGGCTGACGGAGGGACCGGTGGTCGCCACCGGCACACAGCTCATGACGCTCGGCATCCAGCTGCCCCTGCTGCTCCCCGAGAGCGTCCTCCTGCTGCGACTGCGTTCTGCGTGAGCGCGGCGCCGCTCAGGAGAACCGGCGCATGTGCACGTTCTGCACCAGACCGATGGCCGCGAAGACCGCGATGGTCGACGAGCCCCCGTGGCTCACGAGCGGCAACGGGATGCCCGTGATCGGCATGATGCCCATCGTCATCCCGGTGTTCTGGAACATCTGGAAGACCAGCATGGCCAGGACGCCGACGCAGAGCAGGACGCCGAGTTGGTCACGCGACAGCTGCGCGATCCGCCACACCCGCCAGCACATGATGCCGAAGAGCACCAGGAGCGTCGCAGCACCGATGAAGCCCAGCTCCTCCCCCACGGCGGTGAAGATGAAGTCGGTGTGCTGCTCCGGCACGATGTCGAGCTGGGTCTGCGTGCCGTTGAAGATGCCCTTGCCCACCACGCCTCCGGACCCGATGGCGATCTTCGACTGGTTGAGGTTGTAGGCCTCGGCCTGCAGCCCGGCGCTCGGGTTGAGGAACACCGTCAACCGGTCGGTCTGGTAGTCCTCCAGGAACCCCGAGCTCAACAGGGCGACCAGCGCGGTGAGGCCGAGCAGGGTGAGGCCGGCGATGTGTTTGGCCCGGACGCCGGCCACGAGCAGCACCCCCATGGTGATGGCCACCAGCACGAGCGCCGTCCCGGGGTCGGGCTGGAGCATGATGAGCGCGAGCGGGAATCCAGCCACGGCCATCAGGATCCCCAGCCGACGCACGTCGATGTCACTGCCGAAGTGGGCGCCGAGCGATGCGAGGACGAGGATGACGGCCAGTTTGGTGAACTCCGACGGCTGGAGCTGGAACGCCCCGAGCTGGAACCACGCCTGGGCGCCGTTGACCTCGGTGCCGAGCGGAGAGAGCACACCCACCAGCAGGGCGCACGTCCCGCCATAGGCGATGAGCGCGAAGTCGCGGAAACGGCGGTAGTCGACCATGGTGACGAGCGCCATCACCGTGAGCCCGGTGAGCAGGAACACGATGTGACGTTCGAGCACCTGCGTACTCGGTGTGGCGGCGTCGGAGCCACGGGTCGACGAGAACACCATCAGGGTCCCGATGAGGCTGATCGCAGCGACCGTGCCGAGCATGAGCAGGTCGACGTGGCGCCAGGGGGCTGCAGGATTCCGCCGCATGGACGACGCCGCTCGCGTCGTCCCCGGCCAACGTCCGGCGAAGGCCTCCATCAGTCCTGACCCCCGGCGGAGGCCAACTGCTCCTGGGTGAGCTGGTCGTCGACGACCTCGGGGTACACCAGCTCCCCGCCGGGCAACAGGTTCGGTGGCGGGACGACCCCGGCGAACACGTCGAAGAGCTTGCGGGCGACCGGCGCGGCGGCCGTGCCACCGAAGCCGGACTCCTCCAGGATGACGGTGACGCCGTACTCGGGATCGTGCACGGGACCGAAGGCCGTGAAGACCGCGGTGTCCGCCTTCCCGTTCACCTCTGCCGTACCGGTCTTGGCCGCCACCGGCCAGGTGTCGTTGGGGAACCCCTCGAACACGCCGGTGGCCGTGCCCCGTGGCTGGGTGGTGACGCCGATGAGACCCTGCAGCAACGGGCCGTGGATCTCGGGCGGCATGGCGATGTTGCCGTTGATCCGGGGCTCGATCTGTCGCTTCACGGATTCCTCGTTGCCACCCCGGGTGACCTGGAAGGCGATGTTCGGCGCGTAGCGGGTCCCACCGTTCGCGAAGGTGGCGTAGGCGTTGCCCAGCTGGATCGGGGTCACGGCGACATCGCCCTGGCCGATCGACATGTTGACGTTGTCACCCGTGAACCAGTCGCGTTCGGCGAACAGGCCGGGACTGGCATCGAACTGCTGACGCCGCTGCTCCGGGGAGGGGATCCGACCGTCCTGCTCACCGGGGAGCGGCACGCCGGTCTGCTGGTCGAGCCCGAACAGACGGGCCGACTCCTGCAGCGCCTCCTCCCCCAGACGACCTCGGCTGTTCCAGAAGTCGGCGCCGATCGAATAGAAGTACGCGTCCGAGGACACGGTCATGGCGCGCGCCATGTCAACCGTGCCGTAGGCGGTGTTCCCCGCGTTGTTGAACGTGCACTCGCCGCTGCACTCCGGGATCGTGTAGGAGCCCGTGTCCACGAACGGCGTCGACGCGTCTCGCAGGCCGTTGGCCAGTGCGGCGAAGCCGGTGATGAGCTTGAAGGTGGACCCCGGCGCGTACTGGCCCTGGGTGGCCCGGTTGGTGAGGGGCTCGTTGTTGGCGTCGTCGGTCAGGAATGCGTAGCGCGACGCGGAGATGCCGTTCACGAAGTCGGCTGGGTCATAGGTGGGGTAGCTCGCCATGGCTCGCACCGACCCGTCGCCGGGATCGAGTACCACGGACGAGCCACCGGTCGCGGCGTTGGGCGGATTCGAGCCTCTGGGCGGGCGGGCCCGAGCGGCGTCGAGCGCCTCCATCAACAACTCCTCTGCCATGGCCTGGGTGGTGATGTCGATGGTCAACCACACGTCGTCGCCGGGGATCGGCGGACGGGAGCGGTCCTCCAGCACACGCACCGGGCGGCCCTCGGCGTCGACCTCGTAGACGGTGCGGCCGGGCATCCCTCGCAGATCGTCCTCGTAGATCCGCTCCACGCCGGACTTGCCGATGTCGCTGCCCCGGATGTAGTTCTTCGGCTTGGTCTCGCGGTCCTCGAGCTCGGTGTCGTTGATCTCTCCCACGTAACCGATGAGGTGCGCCCCCCGGGTGCCGTAGGTGTAGCGACGGACCGCGGCACGCTCGACGGCCACCGCGGGGAAGAGCTCGGCATGCTCCTCGACGTAGATCTTCAGCTCCTCGGTGACGTCCTCGGCGACCGGCACCGGGGCATACCTCGAATACCGCTGGTCGTTGACCCGTTCGAGCAGTTGCTCGAAGGTCACCGGCGAGCCGTAGCGGATGAGCTCGTCGGCGAGCCGGTTGAGCATCGCGGTGCCGTCGGCCTCGTCCAGCTCGGTGAACACCACGCGATCGACCGTCACGACCGTGGACACGCGGTTGTCCACGAGCACGCTGCCGTTGCGGTCGAGGATCCGGCCCCGGGGGGCTTCGACCTGGACGACCCGGATGCGGTTGGCCTCGGCGGCCTGCACGTAGTCCTCCGTGGACAGGACCTGGAGGTACCAGAGCCGGGCGAACAGGGCGGCGAAGAGGGCCAGGATGACGATGGCCAGCACTCCGAGGCGCAGGCGGGGGGACTCGGCGACGCTCATCGCAGTCCCCGCAGCGGTCGGGCCATCATCCGGTCGGGGGCGGCTCGTTCGATCCAACGCGTCACGTACGTCGCTGGGACGATCAGCACGGCATTGATGGTGGACGTCACGACGACGACGGTGGGCAGGTCGGGGAGGCGGAACTGCTGTCCGACCAGGCGGCCCAACACGACGTAGAAGCCGATGCCCAGCGCCGATGCGACGAAGGCCACGACGATCGGGATCCATGGCGCGGATCGCAGCACCCCACCGTGGATGGCGCCGACGCCGTAGCCGACGGCGAGGTAGGCGAGCGCGGAGAGCCCGAAGGGGGTCTGGAGCACGAGGTCGATGGCCAGCCCGGCGACGAAGCCCACGATGGCGCCACGGACGGGACCGGTGGCCATCCCGGCGGCGATGGCCAGCAGGAGCAGCAGGTCGCCAGGTGTCCCGAACGGCCGCAGGTCGGCCATCCAGGTCGTCTGGACGGTGAGCAGGAGGATCACCACGAGTGCGAGGCGGACGGCGCGCTGCATCGTCAACGCACCGGGCTCGTGAGCAGCACGTTGACGTAGCTGAGCTCGTCGAGGTCGGCGACGGGCTCGGCGAACACCTCGACGGTCAGACCGCCGTTCGCCTCACCGACGCGGGCGACCTCACCGACCGGGATCGAGGCGGGGAATGACGAGCGGTCGTCGATCCCCGACGTGGTGATGATCTCACCGTCGTCGATGTCGGCGTCGGGCTCGCCCGTCTCGATGCCGGTGTCGATGCGCAGGTCCCTCGAGGCGCCCTGGCCCTGGGCGGTGCCGAGTCGCTGGCTGCTCACCAGGCGGACACCGACGCGGAACTCGGGGTCGGTGACGAGCTGGACCGAGGCGCGATCGGAGGTGACGTCGACGACGCGACCGATCAGCCCGGCGCCGGTGACCACGGGCATCCCGTCCGTGATGCCGGACGAGGACCCCTTGTCGATCACCACCACGTGGGAGAACGACGTGACCGGACGCTGGATCACCCGGGCCGTGGCCGTGTTCACCGAGCCCACCCAGGGGATGTCGACCTGGTCGAGGAGCTCCGACAGCTGGATGGCGGCGTCCTCGTTCCGGGCGATGTCGCCTTCGAGCTCGTCCACCCGGGCGCGCAGGGTCTCGTTCTCGGCCGCCAGGTCCTCGTACCCGAAGATCCCGTTCCACGTGTTCTGGAAGGGCGTGGCGACGTGGTTGGCGGCGCCCTGCAAGGGGCTCAGCGCCGATCCCGCCGCGTGGCGGGCGTCGCGGACGACGCCGACGTCACGGAAGTCGAGCGTGAGGACGGTGACCGAGAACAGCACCAGGATGACGATGGTGAGTCGGGAACGCCCGTGGCGGGGCGAGTTCATGGCCATTGGCGAACCGGAAGCACAGTCGGACGGGGCTCAGTGTCGCTGGACGCATCGACGCCGGCTGGCGTCAATGCTCGGACGGGTTGTTGAAGAGCACGTCCTTGAGGGCATCGAACTCCTCGAGGGCCAGCCCGGAGCCGAGGGCGACCGCATGCAGCGGGTCGTTGGCGATGACGATGGGCATGCCGGTCTCGTGCTCGAGGCGAGCGTCGATGCCGTGGAGGTACGCGCCGCCACCGGCGAGGACGATGCCCTTCTCCATGATGTCGGCGGCCAGCTCCGGCGGAGTCTTGTCGAGGGTGACCTTCACGGCATCCACGATGGCAGACACGGGCTCGTCGATGGCCTCGCGGATCTCCTCGGTGGAGGTGACGATGGTCTTCGGGAGGCCGGTGATGAGGTCGCGACCGCGGACCTCCGCGTAGATCTCCTCCTGGAGCGGCCACGCGGACCCCAGCGCGATCTTGATCTCCTCGGCGGTCCGTTCGCCGAGGGCGAGGGAGTACTCCTTCTTGATGTATTGGATGATGGCGTCGTCGAGCTCGTCGCCGGCGATGCGCACCGACTGGCTGGCCACGATGCCGCCGAGGGAGATGACGGCCACCTCGGTGGTGCCACCACCGATGTCGACGATCATGTTGCCGGTGGGCTCCTGCACGGGCAGTCCGGCGCCGATGGCCGCGGCCATGGGCTCCTCGATGATGTGGGCCGGCTTGCGGGCGCCGGCGAACTCGGCTGCTTCGAGGACGGCGCGCTGTTCGACACCCGTGATGCCCGACGGCACGCAGATCACCATGCGCGGCTTGGCCCAGCGGCGCTGGTGCACCTTCTGGATGAAGTAGCGCAGCATCTTCTCGCAGATCTCGAAGTCGGAGATCACGCCGTCCTTGAGCGGACGGATGGCCTGGATGTGGCTCGGGGTCCGCCCGATCATCCGCTTCGCCTCGACGCCGACGGCCAGGGGACGGCCGTCCCGGACGTTGACCGCCACCACGGACGGCTCGTTCAGGACGATGCCGCGGCCTCGCACGTACACCACGGTGTTGGCCGTCCCGAGGTCGACCGCCATGTCGCGGCCCATGAGGGAGGTGAAGAGGTTCTCGGACATGGGATCACCAATCGGATCAGGGACGCGCACCGCGAGATCGCCCCATGGTAACCGTTCGTCACCGAACTGCAATCTCGACGGCGATCCGTCAGTGGGTGGGGAACCAGAGGCCGATCTCGCGGCGGGCGGCCTCGTGGGAGTCGCTGCCGTGCACCAGGTTCTCGTTGGTGGTGGTGGCGAAATCGCCCCGGATCGAGCCGGGCTGGGCATCGTCGACGCTGGTCTTGCCGATGAGGGTGCGACAGATCGAGAAGGTGTTGTCGGCGGGACCTTCGACCACCATGGCCATGACCGGGCCCCGGGTGAGGAAGTCGACCAGCTCGCCGTAGAACGGCTTGTCC
>JBPPNA010000076.1:0-5431 GCA_051306355.1 Acidimicrobiales bacterium
GGTCAAGGCGGTGACCACCGTCGAGATGGTGAATCCCGTGAGGAACACCCGCCGGTGGCCGTACAGATCGCCGAGCTTGCCCAGGATCGGCAGCGCCACGGCCGAGCCGAGCAGCGGCGCCGAGATGACCCCGGCGATGAGCGTCTCCGTGGTGTCGAAGTCCCTGGCGATGGTGGGCAGGCTGACGGCGAGCAGCGTGACCGGGACCGTCGTGGCGAACATCCCGGTCAGCGCGGTCAGGAGCACCCAACGGGGGTAGCTGCCCGATTCCGTGAGGCGCGCCTGGACCCGGTCGCGCTGGGTGGCTCTCGTCTCGGCACCGGGCACCCGTTGATGGTAACGAGCGTTATCGCGTCTGCCCCGGTTGCATCTCGCCGATCTGCCGCTAGAAACCTCCCATGGCTCAGACCGCACTCCGTGGCAACCCCATCAGCACCACCGGCGATCTCCCCGAACCGGGGAGCAAGGCGCCCGACTTCGACCTGGTGAAGGCCGATCTCTCCCCGGTGCGCACCGAGGATCTCCTCGGCCAGCGGGTCATCCTCAACATCTTCCCCAGCGTCGACACGCCCGTCTGTGCCCAGTCCGTCCGCACCTTCAACGAGCAGGCCGCCACCGTCGCCAACACCACCGTGGTGTGCGTCTCCGCTGATCTGCCCTTCGCCGCCGCCCGGTTCTGCGGGGCCGAGGGCATCGACAACGTGATGACCGGCTCCACCTTCCGCAGCAGCTTCCTCGACGACTACGGCGTGAAGATGACCGAGGGTCCCCTCGCCGGTGTCGCTGCTCGGGCCGTCGTGGTCCTCGACGGCGACGGCACCGTGCTCCACACCGAGCTGGTTCCCGAGATCGGCCAGGAGCCGGACTACACCGCCGCCATGGCCGCGCTCGACTGATTCGCGCTCCGGCGTGGGCGTAGGGTCCACGCATGACCGACACGCCGCCGGCGGGTCTCCTGGCCGATCTGCGGTCCGAGGCCGACGACCTCCTGCCCGAGACCGTCGATCTGCGCCGGCGCCTCCATCGCCGCCCCGAGCTCGGCCTGCACCTCCCCGAGACCCAGGCCGCCGTCCTCGAGTCGATCGACGGCCTCGACCTGACCATCGAGACCGGTGACGAAACGTCGTGGGTGATCGCCACACTCGACACCGGCCGACCCGGTCCCACCGTGCTGCTCCGGGGCGACATGGATGCCCTGCCCATGCCCGAAGACACCGGCCTGGACTTCTCCTCCGAGATCGACGGCGCGATGCATGCCTGCGGCCACGACGCCCACACGGCGATGCTGGCCAGCTCCGCCCGGCTGCTCACCGCCCGGAGCGACGAGCTCCGAGGCCAGGTCGTGTTCATGTTCCAGCCCGGCGAGGAGGGCTTCGCCGGCGCCAAGGTGATGCTCGACGAGGGTCTGCTCGACGGGCGTGACGTCACCCGTGCCTTCGCCATCCACCAGACCACGTCGGCCCCGTCCGGCTTCGTCGGCACCCGGCCCGGCCCACTGCTCGCATCGGCCGACTTCTTCACCGTCACCGTCACCGGCAAGGGCGGCCACGCCTCGATGCCGCACCACACCGTCGACCCGATCCCCATCGCGTGTGAGATGGTCGGCGCCTTCCAGACCATGGTCACCCGCAAGGTGGAGGCCTTCCAGCCCGCCGTGGTCACGGTGGCCAAGATCCGGGCCGGGACGACGACCAACGTCATCCCCGAGACCGCCGTGATGGGCGGAACGATCCGGTCCGTCTCCGAGCGCAGCCGGATGCTGGTCCACGAGGAGATGCGCCGCATCGCCGACCACATCGCGCGGGCCCACGGCGCCTCCGCCGTCTGCGAGATCCAGGAGGACGGGTACCCCGTCACGGTGAACGATGCCGACGCTGCGGCGTGGGTTCTCGACGTGGCCGGCCGGCTGGTCGGGTCGAGCGCCATGGAGATGCCCACGCCCGTGATGGGCGCCGAGGACTGGAGCTACGTGCTCCAGCAGGTGCCCGGCGCCATGGCCTTCCTCGGGACCTGCCCGCCCGACATCCCGCTGGCCGAGTCCGCCCCGAACCACTCCAACCGCATGGTCATCGACGAGCCCGCGATGGCCGTCGGGACCGCCCTCTATGCCGCCATCGCCCTCGATGAATGCGCGCACCCCGCCAGCTAGGTTCGCCCCTCCGCCGGGACCAGCTCAGACGACGGGGGAGCGGCCTCCGCTGGCCCGTTCCGCCGCCTCACGCAGACGATCACGGAAGTCGGGGTGTGCGACGGCGGCGAGGGCCTCGCCCCGTTGGTGCACCGTCTTGCCCTGCAGTTCTGCCACCCCGAACTCGGTGACGATGGCATCGACGTGGTGGCGCGGGGTGGTGATGATCGTGCCGGCCGCGAACCAGGGGACGATGCGGGAATGGACAGCCTCGCCGGAGCGGTAGGTGGACGGGAGGCAGAGGATCGACCGGTCGCTGAGCTGGAGCCCGGATCCGGAGACGAAGTCCTCGTGGCCACCGATGCCCGAGAACTGCTCGCCGTCGCGGGTGTCGGCCACGACCTGGCCGTGGATGTCGACCGCCAGCGCCGCGTTGATGGAGATCATCGACTCGTTGGCGCTGATGACCTCGGGGGAGTTCACGATGTCGACCGGGAGGAAGGCGACGTCGCGGTTCTCGTGCAACCAGGCGTAGAGGTCGGCGGTACCGGCCGCGAAGGTGGTGATCGACACGCCCTCGAACTGGCCCTTCCTCGCGTTGGTCACCTTGCCGGCCTGGTGCAGGCGCATGAGGCCGTTGGTGAACATCTCGGAGTGGATGCCGTAGTCGCCGCCGCCGCCGGCTGCGAGCAGCGAGGCCACCACGTTCGGCACCGCGCCGATCCCGGTCTGGAGGGTGGCGCCGTCAGGGACCATGTCGGAGATGTAGCGGGCGATGGCCTCCTCGACCGGGGTGGCCGGCGCATCGACGAGCTCGTAGGGCGTGGCGTCGGACTCGACCAACACGTCGATCTCGTCGACGTGGACCCGGTGATGGTGCTGGCCCAGGCCATAGGTGACGGGAAACGAATCGCTGACCTCGACCATGAGCAGACGGTCGGCGTCGGCGCCGGCCTTGTGGATCTCGACGACGTTGGCGCCAGCGTGGATCGACAAGGAGCACCACCCGTGGGCGTCGGGGAGCGCGGCCGACGTGGCCATGACGCGGGGCGCGATCCCGCTCAGGAGGGCGATGAAGCCACGGAAGTCGGCGGGGGCGAAGCCGATGTTGGCGCCGCTGTCGCGGAGGAGGCGCTCGAGCGGACCGAAGAAACCGCTCAGGTAGTGGACGTTGGGGTGGTTGAAGACGTCGCTGAGGACGGTGACGAGGGCACCGAAGATCTTCAGGTCCTCCCAGTCCTTGCGTAGGCCCATCTGCTCGAGCAGGGCTGCCGGCTGTGCCGGCCCGAGGGGCAGACCGAGCGTGTCGGTCGGCCGGAACAGCTCGACGGCTTCGGAGGGGGTGCAGCGGCGCATGCCATCGGTCTAGTGGCTGCGACGGCTCCCGTCCGGGGCGAGCCCGGGTTCCTGTCATCGGGCGCCAGCCAAGATGGAGCCATGGACACCGCCGATGCCCCCACCCCGGAACCTGGCGCCCCGGAACCCAGCGTCCTGCACAAGGTGCGCTCCCTGCTCGCCAAGGCCGAGTCCACCGGCTTCCCCGAGGAGGCCGAGGCCCTCACCGCCAAGGCCCAGCAGCTCATGGACCGCCATGCCATCGACCGGGCCATGCTCGCGGCGTCTGCCCCGGACACCGGCTCGGTGCCCGAGGGTCGGCGCATCACCGTCGATGCCCCGTACGGCCGCGAGAAGTTCCTGCTCCTCTCCGAGGTCGCGCGGGTCAACCGGTGTCGCGCCGTGTTCTCCTCCTACTCCAAGGTGGCAACGGTCGTCGGGTTCGCCGACGACCAGGAAACTGTCGAGGTGCTCTACACCTCGCTCCTGGTGCAGGCCACCACGGCGATGTTGGCCCGGGGGGAGGGTCCCGCCACCCGAACGAGGCGGTTCCGGCAGTCGTTCCTCCTCGCCTTCGCCACGAGGGTCGGTCAACGTCTCGAGGCGGCCGACCGCGAGGTGGTGGCCGAAGCCGACCGCGACCACGGAGGCGGGGTCCTCCCCGTTCTCGCCAGCCGGGCTGCGGCGGTCGAGGCCCACCTCGACCAACTGTTCCCCGACCTGGACCATCGTCGCGTCGTGGTGCGCGACGCGGTGGGCTGGCAGGCGGGCACCGCCGCTGCCGATCGGGCCCGCCTGGGGCGCGAGGGCACGCTCCGCGGTCCCAGCACGGGTCGACTCGGGGGTGGCAACATGGCCGCGGATGGATGAGCTGCACGGCCGACCGATCGACGAAGTGATCGAGGATTTCCGCCTGGCCTGCACGTCTCGTGCCATCGATGACCGCGAGATCAGCCTCCAGAAGCAGTCCAAGGTGTACTTCCAGATCTCCGGGGCGGGCCACGAGGCCCTGCTCCTGGGCCTCGCCCGGCACCTCCGGCCCGGTTCGGACTGGTTCTTCCCGTACTACCGCGACCTGGCGCTCATGCTCGGGTTGGGCATGACCCCCACGGAGATCCTCCTGCAGGCGGTGGGCTCGGCCGAGGACCCTGCGTCCGGGGGCCGCCAGATGCCGTCCCACTGGGGCCACCGGGCCAAGCACGTGGTCACCCAGTCGAGCCCCACCGGCAGCCAGTGCCTCCCCGCCGTGGGTTGTGCCGAGGCGGGTCGGTACATCGGCCGGACCCGGGAGCTGTCCCACCTCACGGCCGAGGGCGACGAGGTCACCTACGTCTCGCTCGGGGAGGGCGCCACATCCGAGGGCGAGTTCTGGGAGTCGCTCAACACGGCCTGCACCCTCCACCTCCCGGTGGTCTTCGTCGTGGCCGACAACGGTTACGCCATCTCGGTCCCCGTCTCGGACCAGTCGCCGGCGCCAGTGTCGGAGATGGTGCGCGGCTTCCGCGGCCTCGAGGTGCTCCGCCTCGACGGCACCGACTACTTCGCCGTGCGCGATCGCGGCTCGGCTGCCATCGCCAACGTCCGGGCCGGCGTGGGCCCCCTGCTCATCCACGCCGACGTCACCCGCCCGTACTCGCACTCCGCGGCCGACACGCAGTCGAAGTACCGCTCCGAGCGTGAGCTGGCCGACGAGTCCGAGCGCGACCCCATCGGCCGGCTCGAGCACGAGTTGGTCCACGGCGGGGTCCTGTCGCCCAAGGAGGCGTCCGACATCCGCGCCGAGGCCGGTCGCTACATCGGCCGCACGCCGGAGCTCGAGCACCTGCCGGCTGCCGGCGACGAGGTCACCTACGTGAGCCTGGGCGAGGGCGCCACCTCCGAGGGCGAGTTCTGGGAGTCGCTCAACACGGCCTGCACGCTGCACCTCCCGGTCGTCTACGTCGTGGCCGACAACGGCTACGCCATCTC
>JBPPNA010000083.1:0-10174 GCA_051306355.1 Acidimicrobiales bacterium
TGCCCTTGCAACTCGAGCCGGGCCCGTCGGCGGGGTACGGGAGGGGGTAGTGGGGCCCGGCGTTGGTGACCGGCGAGACCCGGGCCCAGACCTGTTGCATGATGCCGATGTACTCACGGGTGCGGGCCAACGGCTTGGAGAAGGGTTGCCCGTACCAACCCTCGACCACCTGGGGTCCGCTCACGCCGAGACCGCAGATGACCCGACCATCGGAGAGGTGTTGGAGCGTGTTCATCGCCATGGCGGTGGCGGCAGGCGTGCGGGCGGAGAGCTGGGTGATGCTCTGACCCAGCTTCATCGTCGCAGTGCGGGAGCCGTACCAGGCCAACGGGGTCAGGGCATCGGAGCCCCAGGCCTCCGCCGTCCACAGCGAGTCGAAGCCCATGGCCTCGGCCTTCAGCACCGTGTCGAGGGTGTCGGGGTCGGGGCCTCGACCCCAGTACCCCAGTTGCAGTCCGAGCTTCATGGTCCGGACCCTACGCTCGTCTGACCAGCCGCCTGGAACGATCAGCCCGACAGCAACTGGTCGACCGGGGCGTGGTCGTCGGTCAGGACCCGGGCGTTCCCCACGTAGTCGTCGAGCTGCCGTCCTTCCACGAGCGTCCCGTCGGCTTCGTCGGGGCGCACGGTGGGCAGCGGGGCGTCGGACGCGATGACGATCTGGTTCCTGGGATCGGCGGGCGCCCGTCCGCCGTCGGGCAGGATCAGGGCCACGTGGTCGAACGCCTCTTCCAGCGTGGCGATCTCCGCCCGGGCGAACCGGTTCGCAGCGCCGTCGATGACGTTGATCACGTAGACCCCGCCCGGGCGCAGGAGGCGGTCGAGCTCGTGCGCGACCTCGACCGTCGTGAGGTGCCACGGCACGGACTGCCCGCTGAACGCGTCACCCACCACGAGGTCGTAGCCGTCCGCGGGCAGATCGGAGAGGGCCGTGCGGGCGTCACCGACATCGACGGTGAGATCGGCGCCGGTCTCGAGCACCATCCGTTCGCGGGCGATGTCCACCACGCCGGGGTCGATCTCGAGGACGTGGTTCGTGGAACCGGGCCGGACCGCGGCCAGGTACCGCGGGAACGTGAACCCGCCGCCACCCACGTGGAGGACGTCGAGGGGGCCGGCCGGGAGCGCCTCGGACACGTCGGCGAACAGCCGGACGTAGCGGATGTCGAGGTACGTCGGGTCGTCCACGTCGATGTGGGCATGCCGCACGGTGTCGAGGTACAGGCTGCGCCGTGACGGATCGTCCTCGTCGACCTCGATCCACCCGCACGAGTAGCGGGTCTCGTACTCGCAGGCGGGCTCGAACCCGAAGACTGCCAGCCCGGCGATCAGGTACACGGCAAGGGTGGTCACGGCGGGTGGTTCCCTGCGCAGCCACCAGTGCAGGCCCATCCCGGCCACCACGAGCAGGAGACCGACGGCGAACAGCGTGGTCCGGGTGCCGAGCGCCTCGACCAGCACGAAGCCGGTGAGGAACGTGCCGGCGATGCCACCCGCCGTTCCCGCCGCCGACAGACCGCCGAACACCGAGCCGGTGTGCTCCAGGCTGGCCAGGCGCAGCTTGGCCACGATGGGTGTGGCCGCGCTGAGCACCGCCGACGGGGCGAAGAAGCCCAGGGTGGCGAGCACGATGATCGAAGCCGCCGAGGCATCCAGTCTCGGCCCGACGACGCGCACGATCGGGATGGCGGCCCACACCAGAGCGCCGCCGATGGCCAGCGACGGCCCGAGGAGCGATCGGGCCTCCTGGCGGTCGGCGAGGCGCCCGCCGACCGCCGATCCGAAGGCGATCCCGGCCAGGACGACGCCGATGATGGCGGTGAAGGTCTCGAGCGACACGCCGACATACGGAGCCATCAAGCGGTTGGCCGCGATCTCGACGACCAGGACCGCTGCCGACGAACCGAAGACGATGACGATGGCGGGCCCGCGCTGCATCCGGTGTCAATCCTCGAATGCGACCGGTGGGGGACAGGCGCAGACCAGGTTCCGATCGCCGGCCGCCCCATCGATGCGGCTCACCGGCGCCCAGTACTTGCCCCGCCGCAGCGACTCGACCGGATAGGCCGCCGATTCACGGCTGTAGGGACGATCCCAGTCGGCCACGAGGAGGTCCTCCGCCGTGTGGGGTGCGTGGGCGAGGGCCGAGTCGTCGTGTTCGACCGCGCCCGTCTCGATCTCGGCGATCTCACCGGCGATCGCGATCATGGCATCGCAGAAGCGGTCGAGCTCGGCGAGCGACTCCGATTCGGTCGGTTCGATCATGAGCGTGCCTGCCACCGGGAACGACATGGTCGGCGCGTGGAAGCCGTAGTCGATGAGACGCTTGGCCACGTCGTCGACGGTCACGCCCGTCCGTCGGGTGATGT
This sequence comes from Acidimicrobiales bacterium, assembly GCA_051306355.1. Classification (GTDB taxonomy): domain Bacteria; phylum Actinomycetota; class Acidimicrobiia; order Acidimicrobiales; family Salinilacustritrichaceae; genus Salinilacustrithrix. Next base: position 2,370 of record JBPPNA010000083.1, read on the forward strand.
CGCGCACGTCGATGATGCATTCGTGGGCCACCCGGCCGTGCTCGCCTGCGTACAGCACCGGGAAGTGATCGACGAGCCGCGTCGCGATGTAGTTCGCGTTGAGGATGGCGACCCGGGTGGCCTCGGTGAGCCCGGGCCCGCCCATCATCCGCACGTACGCCCAGGAGATGGGAAGGATCCCGGCCGAGCCGTAGGGAGCAGCCGACACCGGACCCGGGCCAGTGGTGGGCCCGCACTCGTCGTCGAGCGGATGGTTCGGCAGGTGCGCGGCCAGGTGGGCGCGCACCGCCACCGGCCCCACCCCGGGACCGCCGCCACCGTGGGGGATGCAGAAGGTCTTGTGGAGGTTGAGGTGGCTCACATCGGCGCCGAACTCGCCCGGCTTGGCGATGCCGACGAGGGCGTTGAGGTTGGCGCCATCGAGGTACACCTGGCCGCCGCGAGCGTGGACGAGATCGCAGATCTGGCGGATCTGGGTCTCGAACACGCCGTGGGTCGACGGGTAGGTCACCATCAGCGCGGCGAGCGTGTCGGCATGCTCGTCCACCTTCGCCTGGAGATGGTCGACATCGACGTTGCCGTCGTCGTCGCAGGCCACCACCACGACGCGCATACCCGCCATCACCGCCGACGCGGCATTGGTGCCGTGCGCCGAGCTGGGGATGAGACACACCCGCCGTTCGGGGTGGCCGTTGGCATCGTGGTAGCCGCAAATGGCGAGGAGGCCGGCGAACTCGCCCTGTGACCCGGCGTTGGGCTGGAACGAGACGGCGTCGTAGCCGGTGATCTCGACCAGCCAGGCCTCGAGTTCGTCGATCAGGCGCCGGTAGCCGGCGGTGCTGTCGGCCGGCGCGAAGGGGTGGATGTCGGCGAAGCCCGGCCAGGAGATCGGTTCCATCTCGGCCGTGGCGTTGAGCTTCATCGTGCACGAGCCGAGTGGGATCATGGCCCGGTCGAGCGCGATGTCACGGTCAGCGAGCGTGCGCAGGTACCGAAGCATGGCGGTCTCGGAGCGGTACGCGTGGAATGTCGGATGGGTGAGGAACTCGCTCGTCCTCGCCAGCGCAGGGTGCAGGACGGCGCCGGGCGTTTCGTCGGCGGTGTCCGGGACGCCAGGTTCGTCGAGACCGAGCGCGTCCGCCAGCAGCGCCAGCGTTGCCGTCGTCGACTTCTCGTCGAACGCGATCACCACCTCGTCGGGCCCTTCGAGCCGTAGGTCGATCCCGAGCTCGGCGGCTCGGCCCACCACCGTCGGGGCCCGGCCGGGAACCGACACGGTGAGGGTGTCGAACCACTGGACGTTCACGACGTCGATCCCGCCCGAGCGGAGCATCGACGCGAACCGGTCGGTGAGCGAGTGCACCCGATGCGCGATGGCCGTCAGCCCTTCCGGCCCGTGGTAGACGGCGTACATCGAGGCGATCACCGCCAGGAGCACCTGCGCGGTGCAGATGTTCGACGTGGCCTTCTCCCGGCGGATGTGCTGCTCACGGGTCTGCAGGGCGAGGCGGGTGGCCGGACGCCCCGCAGCATCGACCGACACGCCGACCAACCGGCCGGGGAGGGTGCGCTTGTAGTCCTCGCGGCAGCCCATGAAGCCGGCATGGGGACCACCGAACCCGAGGGGGACGCCAAATCGCTGGGATGAGCCGACGACGATGTCGGCACCGAGCTCGCCCGGCGGGGTGAGGACCGTGCACGCCAACAGATCGGTGGCCACGACGGCGAGCGCGCCGGCGGCGTGAGCCGCAGCGACGACCGCAGCGGGGTCCTGGAGTTCCCCGGAGCAGGCCGGGTACTGGACGAGCACGCCGCAGGCATCGGCGAGGTCGACGGCCAGCACGTCGTCGACGACGTCGACCGTGACACCGATCGCAGTGGCGCGGGTCTTCACCACGGCGATCGTCTGGGGAAACGTGTCGCGGTGGATGACGAAGTGGGTGCGGTCGCCCTTCACCAGGCGTTGGCACATCGCCATGGCCTCGGCGGCCGCGGTGGCCTCGTCGAGCAGGGAGGAGTTGGCCAGCTCCGTCCCGGTCAGCTCCGTGATCACGGTCTGGAAGTTGAGCAGGGCCTCGAGCCGACCCTGCGAGATCTCGGGCTGGTACGGGGTGTACGCCGTGTACCAGGCGGGGCTCTCGAGCACGTTGCGCCGTATCACTGGCGGTGTGTGGGTCCCGTGGTAGCCCAAGCCGATCATCGGCGTCCGCACCACGTTGCTGGCGGCGATGGCGCGCAGCTCGGCGAGCATGGCCTCCTCGCCGAGCGGCGCCGGGAGGTCGAGCGGCGTCTCCGAGCGGATCGGTGCGGGCACGGCCTGGTCGATCAGCTCGTCCAGCGAACCGGCACCGACGGCGTCGAGCAGTGTCCGCACCTCGTCCTGGCGCGGTCCGATGTGGCGACCGGCGAAGCCGGAGGCAGCCGGCGCCGGATGCTCGGCGGGGGAGGGGTGGTCGGGCATGAGGGCTCCAGGAGGACCGCGACGAATGGGTTCGGCGCCCCCTCTGTTCCCGGACCTGAGAGATTCACGGCGCAGCTCGCGTCGCTTGCTCCTTCGGTGAGACCGTCGCCGGCCTGCTCTCCAGAGGTGCCTCGTCCCGACGGTCCGGTGGCCTGAGAGGTTCCGGGGCGGTTGCTCCTTCGGCGCCCTCCCCGCTGGCGGCGGGGCGGGACTCTCCCGTCAGGGGTCAGCGGCGACCCGGACCCTATACAACTCGTGGCTGCCCATCAGCCCACCAGGCCACCGACGATGACCCGTTAGCGTCTCCTCGTGCAGGAGGCGCAGCGGTTCACCGTCGACGACCTCCCCCTGCTCGCGCCGGCATGGGACGCCGCCGTCGACCGGACACCGGGTGCCGACGAGTTCTGTGCGTCCACGTTCTGGTCGTTCGCCGCCGCCACCTCGTTCCCGCAGGCGGGCGCACCTGTCCTGTTCGGTGACGGCGATGCGTTCTGTGGGCTCCGTCCGGTCAGGACCGTCGACGGGACCGACCTCTTGGTCGGGCTCGACCCCGTGTGGGGGTTCGCCTCACCGCTGGTGGGATCGCCGTCCGGGGCCGCGGCCATGTTGCGGGCCCGCCTCGGCATGGCGCGCTTCGACCTCGCCGTGGTGGCCGGCCAGCGTGACGACTCGCTGCTGACCTCGTGGGTCGTCCGCACCCTTGCCGACGACTATCAGCTCTTCCACGGACCCGTGGAGGCCCGCCTGCAGATCGACCTCAGCGCCGGCGTCGCCCCCTGGCTGGCCCGTCGGTCCGGCCGGTTCCGCCAGCAGCTCCGACGGCGGCAGCGCGCCGCAGATGAGCGGGGCCTCGAGATCGTCGACCTGTCGGCCATGGCCTCCGACGAGGTCTTCGATCGGATCCTCACGATCGAGGCCCGGAGTTGGAAGGCAGACGCCGACACGGGCCTGCGATCCTCCGATCTCGCCGACTTCTACCGACAGGTGTCCGCCCGGCTCGGCGCGCAGGAGCGCCTGCGGGTCCTCGTCGCCAGGATCGCCTCCGCCGACGTCGGGTACATCCTCGGGGGTGTCCGCGGTGGCACCTATCGGGGTCTGCAGTTGTCCTACGACCGAACGGTCGCCGACCTCGGTCTGGGGCACCTCTTGCAGTTCGAGCAGCTCTCGCGCCTCGAGGGCGAGGGTGTGGCGACCTACGACCTCGGCATGGACATGGAGTACAAGCGCCGGTGGTCGGACCGCATCGACGAGACGATGGCCGTGGTCGTCAGACGGTGACGGACGAGGTCCACAACGTGCGGAGCCGGCTCCCGGGATCGGTCTCCACATCGCACTCGGGACCGAGCACCATGGTCGCCCGACCCGCCGGGTCGTAGGCGGGCCAGTCGGGGAGCGTGTCGGCGAACGGGGCGCCGTGGCGGGCGAAAGCCACCCAGGCGTCAGCCATGGCAGAGGCCAGGGCCCGCATCTGGTCGGTCGGTTCGCCGGTGAAGAACGCAGCACCAGGGGAGTCGAGATTGTCGAAGACGAAGGGGATCTCCACCGCGTGCGCCGCCCCCAACGTCCCGCCGAATGCGGTGGACTCGAAGCGGAACTCGTAGCCGTAGCAGTCGGCGTGGGAGGACTGGGCCTCGAGCAGGCCGATGGCGGGGATCCGGAAGACGCGGTCGGTCATGGCTGCTTCGAGCACGGCGGCCGGATCGTCGCCGACGAGGTCCTCGTAGGCGGTGACGAGCTGCTCGCCCGCCCCGGGAACGCTCTGCTCGAGCAAGGCGACGTTCGCGGCGCGGTCTGTGTCGAGCAGGCTCGGGTCGAGGCTGGTGAACAGGCGCATCTCGTGGGCGTTCGTCCCGGCGAGGAGCGGGATGCCGGCGGATGCGCCGTCGCGGATGGTGTCCATCGGCGGCCGGTCCAGGAGGTGTCCGTCGACCACGGGCTGATACGGCAGGCCACCGCCACCTCCGAAGGATCCGCCGGTGCCCTGAGCGGCGATGAGCTCGTCGGCGGGCACGGCACGGAGCTGATCGACGTCGTCGAGAGCGAGCCGCGCCAGAAGGCGCTCGGCGATCGCCGTGGCCCGCGCCGTGGTGTTGACGTTGGCGACTGCGCCGGACTGCGGAACGGCCTTGTGGAACAATCCTCCTGCAGCCGGCGTGCCGAGCAAGGTTCCCACACTCATGCCGCCGGCCGACTCGCCGAAGATGGTGACGTTGTGAGGGTCGCCACCGAACGCCGACACGTTGTCCCGGACCCAACCGAGCGCAGCGATCTGGTCGAGGATGCCGACGTTGCCGGATCTCTCGTAGGCGGAGCCCCCGAGGTCCTCCAGGTGCAGGAACCCGAGCGCGCCGAGCCGGTAGTTGCAGGAGACGACCACGACGTCGCGGGCCGCCAGGTTCGTGCCGTCGTACCAGGGGATGGTCCCCGCCCCGGTCATGAACCCGCCGCCGTGGATCCAGAACAGGACCGGTCGCCGGGCGTCGTCGGCCGCCGGCGTCCACACGTTCAGGGTGAGGCACCCGGCCTCGGACTGCTCGGAGCCGCCACCCCCGCCGGCGGCCGCCTCCATGCCTCCGATGGGCTGGGGCGCGATGGGGAATCGACCGACGGCTTCGAAGACGTCACCCCATGGCTCGGCCGGCGCCGGCGGACGGAACCGGAGCTCGCCGACGGGTGGCGCCGCGAACGGGATGCCCTTGCAGCGCAGCACTCCGCGCTTGTGGTCGCCCCGGACCGGGCCGAGTGTGGTGTCGATGACGTCGTTTCCCCCGTGCATGCCCGCACCGTAGTGCGGTCTGCGCTCGCCGCTTGTGCCGATCACCGTCGACTGGGAGAGTCGGGCCATGCCCGGACATCCCCGTGACGCCGTCGCCGCCCTCCCGTCGTACCGGCCGGGGAAGGGCGCCGCCCAGGCCGAGGCCGAGCACGGGATCACCGGCGCGATCAAGCTGGCGTCCAACGAGAATCCGTGGCCACCGCTCCCCGCCGTGGTGGAGGCGATCGCCGCCGCCGGGCAGGGGTCGAACCGCTACGCCGATCACCGAGCGACGCCTTTGCGGGAGGCACTCGCCACCGCCCGGGGCGTGCGACCGGAGCAGGTGACGGTCGGGTGCGGCTCCGTCGGGCTGCTCCAACAGCTCCTGCTGTCGTACGGCGAGCCCGGCACGGAGGTCGTCTACCCGTGGCGGTCCTTCGAGGTGTATCCGGTCTACGCCGCCCTCGTCGGTGCCACCGCGATCACCGTTCCCCTGGTCGACCACACCACCGACGTCGACGGACTGCTGGACGCCGTCACCGGCCGCACCCGTCTCGTCCTCGTCGCCAACCCCAACAACCCCACCGGTACAGCAGTGGCGACCGGTGAGCTGGCCCGGCTCGCCGCCGGCCTTCCCGAGGATGCACTACTCGTGGTCGACGAGGCCTACCACGAGTTCGCCGACCCGGCCCTGGGCGATCCCGTCGCCTCGTTCGTGGGGACGGCCGACAACGTCGTCGTGCTGCGCACGTTCTCCAAGGCCCACGGCCTGGCCGGGATGCGGGTGGGGTACGCCATGGGCCACCCGGAGGTGATCGCCACCATCGACAAGACGCTGTTCCCGTTCGCGGTGAACGCCGCCGCGCAGGCTGCGGCCCTCGCTGCGCTGGAGCACGAGGGCGAGATCTTCGAACGCTGCGCAGCGATCGTGACGGAACGCTCCCGGGTGGTCGGCGCGTTGCGCGAGACCGGTCAGGACGTGCCCCAACCCCAGGCCAACTTCGTGTGGCTTCCGCTCGGTGCCGCCACCGACGAGGTGTACCTCGCCCTCGAACGCCGAGGGGTGGTGACCCGCCCGTTCAGCGGCGACGGCATCCGGGTGACGATCGGGACCACGGCCGAGAACGACCGGTTCCTGGACGTCTACACGTCTGTGGCCCCCTCCGGCGTCTGACGGCCGGTCAGGGGAACGTGGATCGGTCCTCGAGTCCGTCCCACGTGCGGTCGTAGTCCGGCTGCAGTCCGGGGTGGGCGATGGCGTGTTCGGTGAGCAGGAATCGGTACCGGCTCTCGAACATGAACGCCAGGGTGTCGGCCAGCTTCTCGGGGACGAGGTGGGCTTCGGTGGCCACCCGGTGGGCCTCGGCGCTCGGGCCGTGGGGGAGGAACTGGTTGTGGAGGCTCGTGCCACCGGGGACGAAACCCTGGGGCTTGGCGTCGTAGACGCCGTCGATGAGCCCCATCAGCTCACTCATGGTGTTGCGGTGGAACCACGGCGGGCGGAACGTGTCCTCGGCCACGAGCCAGCGATCACCGAAGACGACGAGGTCGAGGTTGGCGACGCCCGGCGTGTCGGACGGTGAGGTGAGGACGGTGAAGATCGACGGATCGGGGTGGTCGTGGGAGATCGAGCCGATCGTGGTGAAGCGTCGCAGGTCGTAGACCCACGGCGCCAGGTTCCCGTGCCAGGCGACGACGTCGAAGGGTGAGTGGTCGTGCTCGGTGGTCCAGGAGCGGCCGCCGGCGCGGAGGTGCACGATCGTTCGGCGGTCGTCGGGATCGAAGGCCGCGATGGGGTGGAGGAAGTCGCGCTCGTCGGCCAGACCGTTGGCGCCGATGGGTCCCCGTTCGGGCAGGCGCAGCGGATGACCGTGGTTCTCGGCGATCCAGCCCCGGATCGGTCCGTCCACCGGATCGACTCGGAAGCACATCCCCCTCGGGATGCCCACCACGTGGCCCGGCGGGGCATCGAGCACACCCAGCTCGGTGGTGATGCGGATGGTGCCGAGCTGGGGGACCAGGACCATCTCCCCGTCTGCGCACAGCAGGGCGATTCCGTCCATCGGTGCGGTGGCCGCGTAGACGTGGACACCGAGGCCGACCTGGAGGTGGGCGTCGCCGTTGGTGGCCAGGGTGGTGATCGAGTCCAGGAAGTGCACGGGGGAGTCGGGCAGGGGAGTGGGGTCCCACCGCATCGGCGCCATCGGGGCGTCGACCTCGCGGTGGGGCGCAGTGCGCCACCCCGGGTGCTCGCGGGGGCCGAACCCGGTGAGGTGGCGAACCGACGGCCGCCGCCGGTAGGTCCAGGTGCGCCGGTTCTCGGCCCGGGGTGCGGTGAACGCAGTGCCGCTGAGCTGTTCTGCATACAGGCCGAAGGCGGGACGCTGCGGCGAGTTGCGTCCGACGGGTAGGGCGCCGGCGACTGCCTCGGTCTCGAAGTGGTTGCCGAAGCCGGAGAGCAGCGAACCGGACGTCATGGTCCGCAACGGTAGAGGGCGAAAAAGGTTGACGCCCCGCCGGCTGGCCGGGCGTGAGCCCGACCGCCCTGCGGGGCGTCGGTCGGTCTGAGATCCACCACCATCGAATCGT
>JBPPNA010000133.1:0-5253 GCA_051306355.1 Acidimicrobiales bacterium
CAGATGTCGGAGCGCGGACTCACCCACCTCGATCCGTTGGGCCGGGCCCGCATGGTCGACGTCACACCCAAGGATCCGACCCACCGCCGGGCCGTTGCCCGTGGTCGGGTCAACATGACGCCGGACACCGCCTCCCTCGTCGCCCGGGGCGCCGTCACCAAGGGCGACGTGCTGGCCGTGGCCCGCGTCGCCGGCATCCAGGCGGCCAAGCGGACGCCCGACCTCATCCCGTTGTGCCACCCCTTGCTCGTGGGCTCGGTGCTGGTCAACTTCCGCATCGAGGACGACTACATCGAGGTCGAGGCCCAGGTCGACACCATCGACCGCACGGGGGTCGAGATGGAGGCCATGACGGCGTGCTCGATCGCCTGCCTCACCATCTACGACATGTGCAAGTCCGCCGACCGGGCCATGGTCATCAGCGAACTCACCCTCTGGGAGAAGACGGGCGGACGCTCCGGGACCTACCGGCGCCCGGAGGCGTCGGACGGCATCGCTTGAGAGATCTCGCACAGGTGGTTGTCGACAGGTTGCGTTTCGTAGTATAAATGTAAAGAACTTGCGATGGCCTCTCGTCGTCGCACCTGTCCGTACTGGCCACGTTCACGCAGGATCCACCATCCGGGATCCCGGTGCACGTACCGTTCTCCACACCGAAAGCGAGGCGAGGGAGTATGACCATCATGGTGCTACTGGCGCTTGCCGCCATCTGGACTGCGGTCCTCGTTCCTCCGTACCTGCAGAAGCGGCGCGCAACCCATCCGTCATCTTCGGTGGTCGATTTCAACCAGCAGCTCGCCGTCCTGCAGCGGACCGGCCGGGCTCTCGACGGTGCACCGTTCCAGGAGGGCTACGCCCCCCGTACCCAGCCCCACGCCGCCACCCACGCACCGATCGGCCGCTCCTGCCTGACCCGCACCGACGTGCTGCGCCGCCGCCGTGACGTCGTCGTCACCCTCGCCTCCGCCGCCGCCCTCACGTTCCTCCTCGCCGTCGCTCTCGGCGGCAACGTCTGGCTGCTGCACCTGCTCGCCGACGCCGCCTTCCTCGGCTACGTGGCCCTGCTGCTCCACATCAAGGGGAGCCGCCGGCTGCCCGTCCAGGGCGCCAACGTCCGGTACCTGCAGCAGTCCCGGCCGTCGTCCACCCAGCAGGCCCTGCTCCGCCGTTCGGCCAACTGATCCTCGAGCCGGCTGGACCGGTTCGGATCGGAGTATCCGCCGGGGTAGTGTCTCGGCTCCCTTCGGGGGTGTAGCTCAGTTGGCTAGAGCGCCTCGGTCGCATCGAGGAGGCCAGGGGTTCGAGTCCCCTCACCTCCACGCCTCGCTTTCGGCGGGGTCGAAGTTCGGCGCATGTCGCCAGTCGGTAACCGCGTCTCTAGGGTGCTCGCCGTGAGCACGGTCCTCTTGCTTCGGTGCGCCGACCAACCGGGAATCGTCGCGGCGGTCGGCCAGACCATCGCCGCCCTCGGCGGCAACATCGTGCACGCCGACCAGCACACCGACCGCGTCCACGGCCTGTTCCTCCAGCGGGTCGAGGCCACGTTCCCCGTCGGCGCCGACGTCGAGCCGGCCATGCGGCCCGTCGCGGCGGCATACGGGATGACCTGGTCGCTGCACCAGCGCGAGCCCGTGCCGCGCCTCGCCATCCTCGCCTCCCGGCAGGGTCACTGCGTCGCCGACCTCCTCACCCGCGTCGAGCTCGGCGAGCTCGACGCATCGATCGCCTTCGTGGCCTCGAACCACGACGATCACCAGGCCCTCGTGGAACGCCACGACGTCGATTTCCACCTCCTGCCTGTCGACCCCGACGACCCCGACCAGCAGTCCGAAGCGATGCACCAACTGGTCGAGGCGAGCGGCGTCGACCTCGTGGTCCTCGCCCGCTACATGCGCGTCCTGCCCGAGGCGTTCGTGGCCGACTTCCCCAAGCGGATCATCAACATCCACCACTCGTTCCTGCCGGCTTTCGTGGGCGCCCGGCCGTACCACCAGGCCTACGAGCGGGGGGTGAAGCTCATCGGTGCCACGGCGCACTACGCCACCAACGAGCTCGACGAGGGACCGATCATCCATCAAGACGTCATCCCGGTGAGCCACCGCCACGAGGTCGCCGATCTCGTCCGCCTCGGTGCGGACCTGGAGCGGATCGTGCTGGCCCGCGCCGTCCGCCTCCACCTCGAGCACCGCGTGCTCGCCTACGACAACCGCACGGTCGTGTTCGACTGATGGGTCGGTTCCGACGATCCCGTTACCTGCCGATCCCGGACAGCTACCGCAGAGAGCAGATCCTGGCGCTCAGCCGCCGGTCCCAGCAGGTCCTGTTCTTCGCCGCCGCCACTGGCATCCTCACCGGGGCGGTCGTCGCCGGGTTCGAGTACCTCACCCGGGAGGTCATCTTCCACGCCCTGGTCGACGCACCGTTGTGGGTCCGATGCTCGGCACCCCTCATCGGTCTGGTCGGCGCCGCGCTGTGCATCAAGTTCCTGGGTGGTCAGAGTCCGGCCACGGCCGACGAGTACATCGAGAACTTCCACCACCGGAACCGTCGGCTCCCGCTGCGGCCCTTCCCCGCCCGGATGCTGGCAGCCGTCTTCACGCTCGGGTCGGGCGGCGCCCTCGGCTACGAGGGCCCGTCCATCTACGCCGGCGCACAGGCCGGCACCCTGCTGCAGTCCCGGCTCGGCCGGTTCTTCTCCAGGGAGGAGACCAAGGTGTTGCTGGTCGCCGGTGCCGCCGCCGGGGTGGCGGCCATCTTCCGCGCCCCTGCGACGGGCGTCGTGTTCGCCCTCGAGGTTCCCTACCGCGACGACCTGGCGCGGCGCCAGCTCCTTCCGGCGTCGATCGCTGCCGCAGCCGGCTATCTCACCTTCGTCGCCCTGCTCGGGACCGAACCCCTCCTCCCGGTGTCCGGTGCCCCGGGGTTCGGTTTCGCAGAGCTGTCCGGCGCCGTGGTCGTTGGTCTCCTCTGTGGAGCGATCGCCCGCCTGTTCGCCGCCGGCGTGCAGTGGGTGAAGGCCCTCGGAGACGAGCGAGACCCGCTGATGCTCGCCGTCGTGGCCGGGGTCCTTCTCGCCGGCCTGGCCTACGTCAGCGACGTGATCTTCGATCAGCCCTTCACCCTCGGGGCGGGCTACGACACGGTCACCTGGTCACTCGACCCCACGCGTGCCGTGGGCCTCGTGCTGGTCCTCTTCGCGCTCCGTGCCGCCGCCACCGCAGTCACCGTCGGCGGACGCGGGGTGGGAGGGTTGTTCATCCCCCTCGTCGTGCAGGGCGCCCTCCTCGGTCGGGCCGTCGGCGGGCTGTTCGGCGACACCGATTCCACCCTCTTCCCGCTCATCGGCATCGCTGCGTTCCTCGGGGCCGGTTACCGCGTCCCGCTTGCCGCGGTGATGTTCGTCGCGGAGACCACCGGGCGCCCGGGCTTCATCGTGCCCGGTCTGATCGCATCCGTGACGGCCCAGCTGATGATGGGCCGATGGTCGGTGTCGAAGCTGCAAGTGGGGTCTCGGCTCGGTCACCTCGAGCGGCGGTTCTCGATGCCGATCGCGTCGGCCCTGCGATCCGACGTGCTGACCATCCCGCCGAACGCCACCGCCCAGGAGTTCTTCTGGCACCACGTCATCGGTTCGCGCCAGCAATCGGTGCCCGTGGTCGACGGGGCCGACTACGTCGGCATGGTGCGCATCGAGGAGCTTCGACAGACGCCGCGCGAGGATTGGGACGAGACCGAGATCGGCGCCATCATGCGCACCGACGTGCCGACCGCCCGGCCCGACTGGCTTCTGCGTCAGGCTGTCGAGGCCATGGACGCGTCTGCGGTCGACCGGCTCCCCGTGACCGACGGTCGGGGTCTGTTCATCGGCGTGGTGACGATGGAGGAGATCATCAAGCTCGACGACATCCTCGACGCCACCGGCGACGGCTGACTTCCGTACGGTTTGTCGGTGTTGGCCGCCGACCTCGTCGTCGTGATCGTCGTGGCAAGCGACGTCGGCGCCGTGCTGTCCCGCCGCCTGCTCGCTGCGCTCCCGACGCCGGCCCTTCTGGCCTCTGCCGGCGCTCCTTCGCCAGACTGTGCCCCATGGCTGCACTCGAGTACGACGAGCGCCCCTGGGGCAACTACACCGTGCTGTCCGACGAGGACGACCACAAGGTCAAGCGGATCGTGGTCCACCCCGGCAAGCGTCTCAGCTACCAGACCCACGCCCGCCGCGCCGAGCACTGGTACGTGGTCAGCGGCACCGCAACCGTGACCCTCGACGGTGAGGACCTGACGGTCCCGCCCGGCGAGGCGATCGACATCGGTCTCGGCACGGCTCACCGGGTCGCCAATCAGGCCGACGACGACCTGGTGTTCATCGAGGTACAGATCGGTGACTACTTCGGCGAGGACGACATCGTGCGTCTCGAGGACGACTTCGGCCGTTCCTGATGGCGACCCCGGTCGTCGCCCTCACCATCGCGGGAGCCGATTCGGCCGGCGGCGCCGGCATCCACGCTGATCTGCGGACGTTCGCGGCCCTCGGGGTCCACGGCACCAGCGCCATCGCGGCGCTGACCGCCCAGAGCACGATTGGGATCGACGGCGTCCACGTGGTGCCGTCCGACTTCGTGGTGGCCCAGGCGACGTCCGTGCTCGACGACCTCGACGTGTCGGCCACCAAGACCGGGTTCCTGGCCAGCTCGGCGACGGTCTCGGCCATCGGATCGCTGGTCCGCTCACGTTCGTTGCGCAACGTCGTCGTCGATCCGGTGCTGGTCGGGACGACGGGACAGCGGCTCTTCGATCGATCCGTGGAGGACGCCTTCGCTCAGCACCTTCTCCCACACGCCCGGGTCCTGACCCCGAACCGGGTCGAAGCCGGCCTCCTCGTGGGGCGGTTGCTCCGGACTGTCGCCGACATGGAAGACGCAGCCCGGGAGCTCGCGGGTCGTGGACCGGAGGTCGTGGTGATCAAGGGCGGTGATGCCGAGGACGAAGGTGATCGGTCGATCGACGTGGTGGTCACCGTCGACGGGCATCTCGAGCGCCTCGACCTGCCGCGAGTGGACACTGGCAACGATCACGGGTCGGGGTGCACGTTCGCCGCCGCCACCGCAGCGCACCTCGCGCTCGGCTCGGATCCGTTGGTCGCCGTCCGGGAGGCGAAGCACTTCGTCCACGCTGCCCTCGTCGGCGCAGCCGGTTGGCGTCTCGGCGCCGGTCACGGCCCCCTCGACCAACTCGGCTGGGAGCGTTGATGGGCAC
>JBPPNA010000138.1:0-3498 GCA_051306355.1 Acidimicrobiales bacterium
AAGTCCACCCGCCGGCTCTGCAACCCGGACCCGGAGAATCGCGCCCGGAGCTCGTCTGCCCGGGTCGGGTCGACCGACAGTGACCCGCAGCCGGGACGCCACTCGGGGAGATCAGCGCCGAGCTCGTCGTCCGCGAAGAAGCCTTGCCACGCCTCGCGATCCCAGTCCACGAGGCGCGCCGCCTCGGCGCCACCCTCGATCCGCAGCAACGTTGGCACCGTCTCGACGTCCCAGTGGTAGCTGACGACGAGATCGCGGTCATCGCGCACCGGGAGGCCGGCGGGGAAACCCGGGTCGTCCTGGGAGTACACGATCAGGGGAAGAGAACCCCCATGCCCTCGTTGGAGCACCGGTTCGATGAGCGTGCAGGTCGGGCAATCCCGTTTGACGACTGCGACGATGCCGTCGGGCAGGCTCGGGCGTTCGGTGTTCGGCAAGACAGGCTCCTCTCCCTTGTGACGAGTGTTACACGACCCGTCCACGATCCCCCGGCCCGGGTACGCTCTCTCGGTCCATCGTCCAGGGGGAGTTCACGAGTGCACGTCACCTTCTACGGCGTCCGGGGGTCCACTCCGTGCCCCATTGAGCGGAACCGACGCTACGGCGGCAACACCTCGTGCGTCGCGCTCGAATCTGCGGGCCAGGATCCGATCGTGTTCGATCTCGGTACCGGCCTCCGCCTGTGGGGCGAGACGCTCCCGTGCGATGGCACCTTCCGGGGCCACGCCCTGGTGACCCACGTCCACTGGGACCATGTCCAAGGCCTGCCCTTCTTCCTCCCCGTGCTCCGTGACGGCGCGTCCTTCGATGTGTACGGTCCGCCCGCCGACGACCGCTCGCTGGCCGACTGCTTCGGGACCTTCGTGTCGCCACCGTTCTTCCCCGTCTCGATCACGGACCTGCCGGGCCGGGTCACCTTCCACGACGCCGTCGACACCGAGCTCAGCGTCGGCCAGGCCAAGGTCACGATCCGCACCGTGCCCCACACGGGGCTCACCAACGGCTACCGGGTCGAGCAGGACGGCGTCACCGTGACCTACATCTCCGACCACCAGATGCCGGTCGACGGGTCGGGTTCGATCACCGACGACGTCCTCGAGCTGTGCGACGGAGCCGATCTGTTGATCCACGACGCGCAGTACACGCCCGAGGAGTTCGAGGCCAAGGCCCACTGGGGCCATTGCACGGTCGACTACGCCGTGCGCGTCGGCGTGGAGGCTGGTGTCAAACGGCTCGCGCTGTTCCACCACGATCCCAGCCACGACGACGCCACGGTCGACTGCCTCGTCGCCGGCGCCAGAGCCACGGCGGCCGGGCGCATCGACGAGGTCTTTGCCGCCGCCGAGGGACTCACCGTCGTCCTGTGAGTGCCAGCGGGGCCATTCTGTAGGGTCCGGCGCCATGACCGCGATCGACCAGGCCCACTTCCGACAGGTCCTCGGGCACTTCCCCACGGGCGTGACCGTGATCGCCGGCATGGACAGCGACGAGCCCGTCGGCCTCGCAGTGGGCTCGTTCTTCTCCCTCTCGATGGAGCCGGCGCTGGTCGGCTTCGCGGTCGGCAAGAGCTCGAACTCGTGGTCCCGGATGGCGGCGGCGGGCTCGTTCTGCGTGAACATCCTCGGGGACGACCAAGAGGACGTGTGCCGGGTCTTCGCCACCAGTGGCGACGACAAGTTCGCGTCCATCGGCTGGAAGCCGGCCGAGAGCGGGTCGCCGCTGATCGACGGCACCCTGGCCTGGATCGACTGTGACATCGACGCGGTCCACGACGGCGGCGACCACCACATCGTGATCGGCGCGGTCCGGCGGCTCGACATCGGTCATGAGGGCGACCCTCTCGTGTTTTTCCGGGGCGGGTACGCCAACCTGGCGTAGGAAGATGGCTCGGGAGCCGATCGACGGCGCAGGACGAGACGAAGGCCCCGACACCCGAGCCGGCTGGCGGCTGATCGCAGCGACGCTGCGACCCCGCAAGGCCGGCGTGGCCGCGGGCGTGGCCGTCGGTCTTGCTTGGTCGTCGAGCAAGGTCAGCATCGGCCTGCTCATCAGGGAAGCGGTGGACGCCGGGATCGAGGCCGATGACATGTCGGCCCTCCTGCGCTGGTCGCTCCTGATCGGCGCAGTCGGCGTCGCCGCCGGGGTCCTGACCGGGTGCCGCCGGTACCTGGCGTTCCGGGAGGCACGCCTCGTCGAGAAGCGGCTGCGGGACCGCCTCTTCGCCCACGTCCAACGTCTGCACTTCGCCTACCACGACGAGGTCCAGGCCGGCCAGCTCATGAGTCGAGGCAACACCGACCTCCAACAGCTCCAGGCCTTCGTGGTGCTCGTGCCCCTGACCATCGCCAACCTCACCACCGTCGTCGGGGTCACGGTGATCCTCATCGCCCTCGACCCGTGGCTGGCGGCGTGTGCCCTCGGCGCGCTCCCACTCATCAACGTGGCGGCGAAGCGGTTCGGCAACCGTCTGTTTCCCTTCGTCATGGGCGTGCAGCGTGAGTCGGCGGAGCTCGCCGCCGTGGTGGAGGAATCCGTGGCCGGGGTCCGCGTGGTGAAGGGCTTCGGGGCGGAGTCGGTGGCCAGGGACCGCCTGCGGGTCGAGGCCGACGACGTCTACGGCGAGTCGATGGGCGCCGCACGGACGAGAGCGGTGTTCCTGCCCGCCCTGGAGCTCCTCCCCAACATCGGGCTGATCGCGGTGTTGTTCGTCGGAGGCCACCGGGTGATCGAGGGCTCGCTCACTCTCGGGTCGCTCGTGGCGTTCAACTTCTACGTGGTGCTGCTGATCTTTCCGCTGCGCATGCTCGGGTTGGTGATCGCCAGCGCCCAGCGGGCATCGGCCGCAGGGGCGCGCGTCGCCGAGGTCCTCTCCACGGATCCGGTCATCGTCGATCATCCGTATGCCCGTGCGTTGCCTGCCGGGTCGGGCCACGTCCGCTTCGAGCACGTGGGGTTCTCCTACGGGGACGGCCTGGCGGTGCTCGACGACTTCGACCTCACCATCGCGGCGGGCACGTCCGTCGCCCTGGTCGGGGCCACAGGCTGTGGCAAGTCCACCGTCGGTCGTCTCCTGCCGCGGTTCTACGACGTGGACTCCGGCCGGGTGTTGCTCGACGGCTTCGACGTGCGGGACGTGCGGGTCACCGACCTGCGCAGAGCTGTTGGCCTGGTGTTCGAGGAGACGTTCCTCTTCTCCGACTCGATCGCCGCGAACATCGCGTTCGCCGACCCCGACGCCGCGCAGGCCGACATCGAGCGGGCCGCCCGCCTGGCGGGCGCTCACGATTTCATCAGCTCGCTCGACGCCGGCTACGAGGCCGCGATCGGCGAGCGCGGGTACTCCCTCTCCGGCGGGCATCGCCAGCGCATCGCCATCGCCAGGGCCATCCTCGCCGACCCGCGGGTGTTGATCCTCGACGACGCGACCTCGTCGGTCGATCCCACCAAGGAGCACGAGATCCGTGAGGCCCTGGCCGAGGTGATGGAGGGACGGACCAC
>JBPPNA010000276.1:0-5256 GCA_051306355.1 Acidimicrobiales bacterium
AGCGAGCCGAGGTGATCGCATGCGCTCCAACCCGCAACGGGATGCGCGCAGCGACGACGCGGTGGATACCGGCGACCACAGCCGGCAGCTTCCGTTGACTGTCCGCCGCGACCCCTCTGCCGTCTGCCGGCGGCAGCGGGGCCGCCCGTCAGTGGTGGGAGTGTCAAGGCACGGGGTCGCCCCCCACCTCCCGTGCGCCCGCTCCCACTGCTATCCACCGAGGTGCCCCAGCTTCCCGCCGAAGCCGGCTACCTCCGCGATGAGGTTCCGCCACCTCACCGCGTAGCGTCACACCTGTCCGCAACGCCCTGTCGTTTGGCAGGGCAGGTGTGACGCTGTGGGTGGTTCGCTCGAACGGCACCCGGCCCGGCCCGCCTGAGCGATACCTGCACCGGGCTGGAGCCTTGATCGAGGCCCTCGTCGCGCTCATCCACCACCGCCAGACCGTTGGCGACCTGATCTACCGGGGGTAGTGGATCGACCTCAGCGCAAACGACCAGCTCGAGCGATCATCCGAGCTGGGTGACCTCGCGCAGCCCCACGGACAGCGTGGCGAGATCGGCCTCTCCCGTGGCGCGGATGTCCCCGAGCACGCTGGCGATGCGGGCCACGCCGAGCTTGTTCTCCTTCGACCAGGCGCGGACCCGGCCGTGCTCCGCGAGGTCGGCGTCGGTGCTCTCGAGAACGAGCCCGGTGAGCCGGCTGACCTGGGAATGGAGATCCTCCCGGAGCGACAGTCGAGCGAGCGATTGCCAACGGTCGTCGCGTCCGAGCCCGATTATCTGGTCCATCAGCGGCCGCAGGCCGAGCTGGTCCTCGAGCTGGAAGCGGACCGCCGCGATGACGTCGACCGGCTCCTGGGACACCTCGGCCAGCTCGACGCAGTCGAGCGCACCGAGCAGCTCGTCGAAGCAGCCGACGCGCCGGGCAGCGTCGCCGGGGACCCCACACTCGGTGAGCTCGGCGACGGTCACGTCGAAGGCCTCCTTCTCGGCACCGACGAGGATCGACGGCAGCACCTCGACGAGAGTGCCGACCCCGGGACCGAACCGGTCGAGGATCTCGCCGAGAGATCCACCCGAACGGGATCGGAGCAACCAGCGGGCGGCGCGCTCTCCCAGTCGGCGCGCCTCGAGGAGCATCCGCGTCTGGATCGGCGCCGGTACCCGGTGGTCGAGCGCCGCGACCGCCGCACGAAGCGAAGGCAGTCCGAACAGCTCGGTGGCGGCGACGAACGCCTTGGTGGTGTCGGTGGCCGAGGCGCCCGTCTCGTCGCGCACGCGGAACAACGAGGTGATGCCCTGGTGGTCGACGACCTCATTCGCGAGCACGGTGGCGACGATTTCGCGATGGAGGCGATGGCGCCGGATCTGGTCCGGGTAGCGGTCGCCGAGCACGTCCGGGAAGTAGTCGAACAGCAGACGGTCGCACCACGGGTCATCCGGGAGCTCGCCGGTGAGAAGTTCGTCCGCCAAGACGTTCTTGGTGTAGGCGAGCAGGACGGCGAACTCCGGCGACATCAGCCCGTGGCCGTCGGCTTTGCGTTCCGCCAGCTCCTCATCGCCAGGAAGGTGCTCGACGATGCGGTTGATCTGGTCGTTGAGCTCGAGCCAGCGCAGGTACCGCTGATGGACGTCGATCAACGACGGTGCCTGCACGACCGCGTTGGCCAGCGCCTGGTTCTGTCGGACGTTGTCAGCGAGAACGAGATCAGCGACGTCGTCGGTCATCGATGCCAACAACTCGTCGCGCTGCTTCGCGGTGAGGTCCCCCGCACCCACGACCGCATCGAGCACGATCTTGATGTTGACCTCGTGGTCGGAGCAGTCGACCCCGGCGGAGTTGTCGATGGCGTCAGTGTTGATCCGACCTCCGAGACGGGCGAACTCGATCCGCGCCGGCTGCGTGAGGCCGAGGTTGCCGCCCTCCCCGACGACCCGGCACCGGAGCTCCGCGGCATCGACGCGGAGGTTGTCATTGGCCTTGTCGCCCACGTCGGTGTGCGTCTCGCTGGAGGCCTTCACATAGGTCCCGATGCCCCCGTTCCACAACAGGTCGACGGGTGCCTGCAGCATGGCGTGGATCAATCCGTTGGGCGCGAGCGCGTCGGACTCGACGCCGAGCAGCGCCTTGACCTCGGGAGTCAGCTTGATCGACTTCGCGGACCGAGGGAAGACCCCGCCGCCGGAAGACAGCACCGATTGGTCGTAGTCGTCCCACGTCGACCGGGGAAGGTCGAACAGCCGCTGCCGCTCGGCAAACGAAGCCTTGGTGTCGGGGTCAGGATCCAGGAACACGTGCAGGTGGTTGAACGCACCGACCAGCTTCAGGTGAGGCGACAGCAGCATGCCGTTGCCGAAGACGTCTCCTGCCATGTCGCCGATGCCCATCACCGTGATCGACTCCCGTTGCACGTCGACGTGCAACTCGCGGAAGTGTCGCTTCACAGACTCCCATGCACCGCGTGCGGTGATACCCATCACCTTGTGGTCGTACCCGACCGAACCTCCGGAGGCGAACGCATCACCCAGCCAGAACCCGTACCGCTCGGCCACGTCGTTGGCGATGTCGGAGAATGTCGCAGTCCCCTTGTCGGCGGCCACCACCAGGTACGCGTCGTCGCCGTCGATGCGGACGACGTCAGGGGGTGGGACGACCTCGTCCCCGTCGAGGTTGTCGGTGAGGTCGAGGAGGCCGGAGACGAAGATGCGGTAGCAGGCCACCACCTCCTCCCGCAGCGCCTCCGGCGCGCTCGGTTGCTCCTTCACGACGAAGCCGCCCTTCGCTCCCGCAGGCACGATCACGGCGTTCTTCACCATCTGGGCCTTCATGAGCCCGAGCACCTCGGTGCGGTAGTCCTCGCGGCGGTCCGACCACCGCAACCCACCTCGCGCCACGGGCGAGCCGCGCAGGTGCACGCCCTCGACGCGGGGCGAGTAGACGAAGATCTCGCAGTGGGGGCGCGGCAACGGCAGATCCGGGATGGCGAGCGAATCGAACTTGAAGGACAGGTACGACTTGAGCTGGCCGGCGCCGTCGCGTTGGTAGACATTGGTGCGCAGCGTGGCCCGGACCAGAGCGAGCAGAGAGCGGAGTACGCGGTCCTCGTCCAGGCTGACGACGTCGTCGAGCATGCTCTCGATCCACGAAGCGAGGTCGTCGGCCGACTCCCGCGACCCCGGAGGTCGGAACTCCGCGTGGAACAGCTCGACGAGCGAACGGGCCACGTCGGGGTGCGCGGTGATGCAGCTCTCGACGTACCCGGACGAGAACGGGACCCCGGTCTGGCGCAGGTAGCGGCTGTAGGCCCGCAGCAGCGACGCCTCCCGCCACGTGAGCTCGGCGGAGAAGACGAGCTGGTGGTACCCGTCGCTCTCCGTGCGTCCGTGCCAGACCGCGTGCAGGGCGTCGACCACGCGCTGCCCGTGGAGGTCGACGTCGACAGGGACCGGGACCCGCATCCCCACGTCGTAGACGTACCCGTGGTGCGGACCCTCGGGCTCGACGGTGTAGGGCCGTTGGTCGATGACCCGGGCGCCGAGGTGCTCGAGCATGGGCACCAGGTCCGAGACGAGCACCGACGGACCCGACCGATAGACGCGGAGGCGGACCTCGTCTGCCGGCGCCTCCAAACGGTGGTACAGGTGGAAGTCGATGTCCACCGGCCCGAGGGCCTCGAGGCGGTCGATGTCGGCCACGGCCACGCGCGCCCGGTGCTCGGCGCGGTATCCGGCGGAGAACGCGTAGCCGTAGCGCTGCCAGAGCACGACGCCTTCGTCCTCGCCGTGCTCCTCCACCAGCAGCTCGTGGAGGTCATCGCTCCAGTCACGGACCGCTGCCGCGATCCTCGCCTCGAGCGCATCGTGATCGACCTCGCTCTCGGCACCACCGTGGATGACGTAGTGCAGCCGGGCGAGAGTGGATTCGGACACGCGCGCCTCGTAGGTCGCGCTCTCGCCGTGCAGCCCCTCGACGAGGAGCCTCTCGACAGCCAGCCGGGTCGTCGTGTTGTACCGGTCGCGTGGCAGGTAGACGAGCACCGACCAGAAGCGCTGGTAGTCGTCCTGGCGAAGGAACACCCGTGTGAGCCGGCGTTCCTCCAGCTGGTGGATGGCCAACGCGGTTTCGTACAGCTGACGGGGACCCACCTGCACCAGCTCGTCGCGCGGGTAGGTCTCGAGGATGGCGAGCAGGTCCTTGTCGGAGTGACTGGCGGGGGCGAAGCCCGTCATCTCCCGGACCAGCTCGACCTTGCGGCGAACGATCGGGATCTCATCCGTGCTCGTCGTGTACATGCGGGCCGCGAACAACCCGAGGTAGCGACGTTCGCCGATCACGCGGCCGTCCGCATCGAAGTGCCGGACGCCGACGTAGTCGAGGCGACTCGGCCGGTGCACCGTGGACATGGCGTTGGCCTTGGTCAGGGTGAGCGGCGCCGGTTCGAGCGCGAGCCGCCTCGCGGTGGGCGACAACTTCGACTCGCCCGGCTCCTCGTCGTCCCCGCGCAGGATCCCGAGCCCGGTCCCGAGCACCCGACAGACCGCAGCCTTGCCGCCTTCGTCCGTGAGTTCGTAGCTGCGGACACCGATGAACGTGAAGTTGTCGTCGGCCAGCCACCGCAGGAACTCCAGGGCCTCGGCGAGCTCGTCGTCGGGCACGTGGCCCGCGGCCTCCTGTCCGAGACCTGCGATCGACGCGGCGAGGTCGTCGAACATCGGCTGCCAGTCGTCGACGACGACACGGACGTCGCGCAACGCATCGACGAGATCGGCGGTCAGCTCCTTGGCGATCGCTCCGGCGTGACGGTCGACATCGACGTGCACCATCGAAACGCCGTCGACGATCGGGTGATGGAGCACGTGGATGCCCAGGCCGCGTCGCGTGATGGCCATCCGCAACGAATCGACGACGAAGGGCATGTCGTCGATGACGACCTGCACGGCGGCGTGCTTCGACGACCACCCATGGACATCGAATCGCGGAGCGACGACGCGCGCCACGGCCTCGCCCGGCTTGCGCCGATTCGCGAGTTCGCGATGTGCGACCGCCGCGCCGTAGAGGTCCAGAGGATCGACGTCGACGAGGTCGGAAGGTGCGGAGCCCTCGTAGTAGTCGCGCAAGAACCCCGCGGTCTCCTCGGCACCGCCGTCGGTCTGGTGCTCCCGTGCCAGTTGTTGGAGGGCCGAGAGCACCTCCGCCTTCACGTCGTCGCCGCGCCGCATCGGGAACCCCTTCTGGGTGGCTGGTGACCTGCGT
>JBPPNA010000285.1:0-13292 GCA_051306355.1 Acidimicrobiales bacterium
CGCTTGAACACACCGAGTGCACTGTCGGGCGTGGCCTGGGTGTCGCCGGACGGGAGGGCGAGAGTGCCTCCGCCGTCCGTCTGCGAGGGTTGTTCGACGATTGCCATGGATCTTGTCGTTCCTCAGTCGAGGGCGGTGAGGTAGGCCACGAGGGCGTCGATGTCGGCTTCCGAGAGTCCGAGGTCGGGCATGCCACGGCTCTCGGCCGGAGCGAGGGGCTTCTCGCCGGGCGGGTTCCGCAGCCAGGCCTCGAGCTGGTTCCGCTCGAGCTGGCCGCCGATCTCTTCGGTCTCCACGATGCCATCGTCGTCAGCGTCGACCCAGAGGTCGAAGATGCCACCGGCATAGCTGGCGCGAGAGGCGAAGTGGGTCAGGTTGGGGGCCGCACCGGACACCTGGGCGGCGCCGTCGAACTCGTCGTCGTTGAGGCCGTTGACGAGGTGGCAGCTGGTGCACTGTGCGGTGAAGATCTCCTCGCCCTGGGCGGCGAGCTCGTCGGTGGGCGACTCGGCGGGCCGCAGCTGGTCCTCGACCCACTGGTCGTACTCGTCCTGGGGCAGGGCCCGGACCCTCTGGCGCATGTAGGCGTGCGACAGACCGCAGTACTCAGTGCACTGTCCGAGGTACGTACCGGGCTCGTCGGCCTCGAGGGTGAGGTGGTGGGTGCGGCCCGGAACGGCATCCTTCTTCCCGTTCAGCGCAGGAATCCAGTAGCTGTGGATGACGTCGCGGGACTCGATGTCGAGGTACACGGGGACACCCACCGGGATGACCAGCTCAGTGGCGGCCTCGATGTCGGTCTCGTACTCCTCGGGGGCCTCGATGCCCTCGGTGTTGACGTCATCGTCGGGGTGCACGCCGTCGCCGTCGAGGTCGTAGTCGTAGCTCCACCACCACTGCTGGCCCACGACCCGGACCTGCAATGCGTCCTCGGGCTCCTGGGCGAGATCGAGGGTGGTGGCCACGGTGGGGATGGCCAGACCGACCAGGAGGATGGCGGGCAGAGCGGTCCAACCGATCTCGGCCTTGGTGTTGCCGTGGAGCTGGGTGGGGAGCTCGGTGAGGTCGTCGTCCTTGCGGGCGCGGAACTTCCACACCACGAAGAGCACGCCGGCCTGCACGAACACGAACACGACGGCGGCGATGAGAAAGGTGAGATCGGAGAGGTTGTCGATCTGCTCTGCGGCGGGACCCTCGGGTTCGAGCGTGGTCTGGGGCGCGTCCGCGGCGCAGCCCGACAGCGCCAGGCCGACGGCGGCGAGCACGCCCACGGTCTGGAGCCGGGCTCCGCGCAGGGAGGGGAGGCGGGGGGTGTGCATCAGTTGCTCTCCTGGAGGGCGGCGCCGTCTTCTTCCGCAGCGGGGTCCTCCCCGGTCTGTGAGTCGTCGGGCTCGACTTCTTCTTCTTCGTGCTCGTGGAACTCGCGCTCGCCGTTGACGGCGGACACGATGCCGAGCCCGATGGTGACGACGGCGCCGATGGCGAGCAGACCGGCGACGAGGTCGGTGCGCACGCGATCACGGGTGGAGAGCACAGTGCCCACGATGAAGATGATGGCGGCGATGGCCATGGCGATCCAGACGGCACCCTCCTGGCTGACCGCCAGGAACACCCGTGAGTAGCCAACGATGACGACGCCGGCGACGAGCAGGGCGGCGACCGGCACCTCGAGCGGGAGCATGATGCGGTTGCGGATCTCGCGGTTGACCGCGGGATCGCCGGTGGCCTGCTCGGACCAGTTCTGGATGGTCCACTCGACGGCCACCGCGCCGAGGACGATGAGCCCGGCGACGAAGAAGACGTTGTTGATCACCACGCCGATCACGGTGAGGCCGACGCCGAATGCTCCGATGATGGGCCAGTAGGAGTTGGCAGGGGTGGCCACGGATGGCGGCGTGCTGGCGCCGAGGTGGTCGGCGACGGCAGCGGGGTCGGCGTCGCGGAAGGCCGTCGTGACGAAGCCGAGGAACGCGGCGACCACGCCGGCCCCCATCAAGATGATGTAGCCGACGAGATCGCCCACGGCACCCTTGTACCCCAGACTGAGCGGGCCCACGTTGCCGCCACCCGTGGAGTACCCGTAGGCGATGGCGGCGACGACGAGGAGGCCGGCGAGCCCGTAGAAGAACTTCGAGGCGGTGGTGATCATCGGGAGAGCCTCACTTGACGATCAGGAGGGCGTACCAGAGCACGCCGTAGACCGCGACGGTGACATACCAGTACAGCGCGGCGGCGGACAGACCCTCGGCATCGCGACCGGTGAACTGCCCACCGAGGGTCCGGATCGCCATGAGGGTGAGGAAGAGCAGGCCTGCGAACACCATGGCGATGTGCAGCCCGAGGATGGTGAAGAGCAGCACGGCCTGGGGCGTGGTGCCGTCGGCGCCGTTGAGTGGGAGCCCCCACTGGGTCCAGAGGTACCCGATCAGCGTCACGTGAGCCAGGCCGAACACGAGGATCGTGACGCCGAGCGCGAGGTAGGTGTGCGCTCGATCCCGGTTGCGGGCGGCGTGCACCGCCCATTGGACCGTGACCAGCGACATCAGGAGCGTGATCATGCCCATGTTGCCGGGTGACAGAGGGATCTCGGCGCCGTCGGGCAGCCAGGTGTCGTTGTCGGCCACGAACTGCGTCCGAACTGACAGATAGACACCGAGGAGACCGACAAAGACGGCGACGGACCCGGCGGCGGCGAACGACGCCGCCACGAGCAGCATGCGGGGACGACGGGGCGGAGGGCCCGGGACCCGGTCCAGGTGGAGCGGGATCTGCTCCGGTGTGGGAGCGGTGACCGTGCCGGCCATCAGGATGTGACCTCCGCGGCGTGGCGGGCGTCGTAGACCGGCGCCTCGGACGTGACGGGTGGGAGCTGGGCGAAGTTGCCGACGGGTGGCGGTGACGTGGTGGCCCACTCGAGGGTGTTGCCCTCCCATGGATCGTCGAGCGCATCGCGTTCACCGGTGGCGGTCCGGACGACGAGGGCGATGAACCCCAGGGCAACGAGCACGAGGATGCCGCCGCCCAAGGCACTGGCGATGTTGAGGGCCTCGATGGCGGACACGTCGTCCGCCGCGCCGCCGAGGCGGCCGCCCTGGTCGAGGAAGCCGCTGATCAGGTCGGGCAGGCTGAGCAACACCGTGCCGAGGAGCGCGGCGGCGGCGAGCGCGGTGGACGCGCCTTCGGCGAGGCTCCGGCCCCAGAGCTTCGGGGCCCAGTACGCAAGGCCCCCGAAGGTGCCGAGCAGCACGGCGACCAACACGTAGTGGATCTGCGCCGTGTTTGCGGTGGTGTCGAGGAGGTCGAGTGGATCGATGCTGACCAGCGCGCCGTTGGCGGCGCCGGCGAGCAGCATCAGGAGCGCGGCGACGGCCCACACGAGTGGGCTGACGAGGCGCACGGCGCCCCGGCGGATCGTGTCGGCCAGGAGCCCCGTGAAGACCAGGAGCGGCCCGAGGACGAGGAATGCGAAACCCACGTAGGTGACGGTGTCGTTGAAGGCGATGGGCAGCGTCTCGGTGTTGTCGGGAGAGAAGCCGGGCATGGCCCACGCGCCGAAGGAGAAGGCGGCGAAGGCACCGATGCACCCCATCGCCACCCGGTGGAGCGTGAGGCGGGTGCGGGCCGCGACGGGCACGATGTCGCCGATGATGCCCAGGACGGGGATGGCGTAGACGTAGACCGACGGCTGGCTCCAGGCCCAGGCCATCCGCAGGTACACCTGCTCGGTGCCCGCCGGACCGGCGCCGCCGAGGAAGGTGGGTCCGTAGCGCAGGTCGACGTAGCTGAGCAGGAGCAACCCGGCCAGGACCGGCAGCGTGAGCACCCACAGCCCGGCAGCGACGACGTTCGCCCAGGTGAAGAGGGGGGTGCGGTGCAGGCCCATCCCCGGAGCTCGTAGGGCGAGGCCGGTGGTGGCGACGCAGACGGCCGCCAACGTGAGGGCGACGAGCAGGACGACCATGGCGGCGAGGAACAGGTCGACGGCGTCGAGGTCCGAGCCACCGGGCCCACCGTCGGCGGCGAAGGCGGCCAGGACGGTCACGCCCGAGATCAGGTAGGTCCAGTACGCGACAGCGGCGGCCCGGGGAAAGGCGAGGGATGCGGACCCGACCTGGAGCGGCACGACGTAGATCCCCAGTCCCAGCAGGAGCGGGACGAGGAAGAGGAACGTCCCGGCTACAGCGTGGAGACTGAGCACCTGGGAGGCGGTGTCGGCGTCGATGATGTCGAAGCCGGAGAGGTCGACGCGTTCGATGCCCAGCAATCCTCCGGCGACACCGGCGACGAGCAGGAACAAGAGCGAGGTGGCGATCCACAACCGTCCGACGGACTTGTGGTCGGAGCTGCCGATCACTGCGGCGAACCCGGTCGCCGGACGGGGCGGCGCGAGGGCTGGGGCGTGATCGGGACCGGGAATGGCCTCCGGTGCCGGCGCTTGGGTGTCAGTGACGGTCATCGAAACTGCGATCCCTGTGCTCTTCCTGCTCTGATCCGGGGCCGGAGCGACGCGGCGGAGAACCCTCGCTCTGGCAGGTCGATTGCTGCTGCCGTGGACGGTCGGACATTAGTCAGCGGCCCATGGTCGGTCAGAAACGGTGGGCGACGATCACCGCTTCCCCGATCGCTCCGCACCGCCATGGCAGACCCGGGCACGGTCAGACCCCGGTCCGCACGATCTGGTCGACGGCCATGGCGCCGAACAGGAGGGTGACGTAGGTGATGGACCAGCCGAAGACCCGCATGGCCCGTGCCGGCGTGGGATCGAGGAACAGTCGCACCGTCTGGAAGGTGAAGATCCCGCCCAGCACGACGGCGGCGACGATGTAGATCACGCCCATGTCGGCCACGGGAGCGAACACCAGGGTGAGCGCCCAGAGCAGACCGGTGTAGAGGATGATCCGTCCGCACGTGGCTCGCGGGTTCGCCACCACCGGGAGCATCGGCACGTCAGCTGCGGCGTAGTCGTCCTTGTACCGGATGGCCAGCGCCCAGAAGTGGGGCGGGGTCCAGTAGAAGATCACTGCGAACAGGACGATGGGGGCCCAGCCGAGCGAGTTGGTGACGCTGGACCAACCGATGAGGACCGGGACGGCGCCGGCAGCACCACCGATCACGATGTTGTGCCGCGACGTCCGCTTCAGCCACAGCGTGTACACGAAGACGTAGAACAGGCACGCCACCACGGCCAGGACGGCCGAGAGCAAGTTGACCGTCCCCCACAGGAAGAGGAAGGCGACGATCTCGAGCGTCACGGCGAAGATCAGCGCACTCCGGGGCTCGATGGCGCCGGTGGCGAGGGGACGGTGCTGGGTCCGCTTCATCAGCTTGTCGATGTCGCGGTCGACGTACATGTTGATGGCGTTGGCGCCCCCGGCGGCGAGCGTGCCACCGAGCACCGTCGCCACCATCAACCACACCGAGGGGATGCCCTCGGCCGCGACGATCTGCGTCGGCACGGTGGTGACGAGGAGCAGCTCGATGATCCGCGGCTTGGTCAGCGCGACGTAGGAACCGACCGTGGAGCGGAGCGAGGGGGTGTCGGCCACGAGCATGACGGCCCGAGACTAGGCCTCGGTCCGGTCGTCGGACCAAGCAGCAGGGAAGGGCCCGTCGCTGCCGACCGCACGATCGGCGTACTGGTCGCCTGCTGGCATCGCGGCTCGGTCGCGGGCCACGCTGGAGGGGTGCGGCGACCCCAGCTCTCCCCCGCTGCGTACCGACGGGTCACGCTCCTCGCCCTCGCCGCGCTGGGCATCATCGTGATCACCGGGGCTGCGGTTCGCCTCACCGGTTCCGGGCTCGGCTGCTCGACCTGGCCGAACTGCGAGCCCGGCAGCCTGGTTCCCCGTCAGGAGACCGGTGTGCACGGCCTCATCGAGTTCGTGAACCGCCTCTTCACCGGCGTGGTCTCGGTGGCGGTGATCCTCGCCGTCCTCGGATCCCTGGTGCGCACGCCCCGACGTCGCGACCTCACGTGGTGGTCGCTGTCGCTGGTGGCAGGGGTGCTCGGCCAGATCGTGCTCGGAGGTCTGACGGTGATCTTCGAGCTCGCGCCCCCGTTCGTGATGGGCCATTACCTCGTGTCGGCGGTCCTCGTCGGGTGCGCGACCGTGCTCCACCACAGGGCTGGGGAACCCGACCCCGGCGAGCGTCGACCGGTGGCCACGCCCGAGATCCGGCTGCTGACCAAGGCCCTCGTCGGGGCGGTGGGGCTCGTCCTCGTGACCGGGACGGTCGTCACCGGCTCCGGTCCCCACGGTGGCGACGAGGACGTCCAGCGCCTCGCCTTCTTCGTGCCGGACGTGGTGCGCATCCACTCCATCGCCGTCTGGCTGCTGCTCGCCGGCACGCTGTGGACCATCGCCCTCGTGCGCCGGGGCGGGGCCTCCCTGGACATGGAGCGCGCCCTGTGGACGTTGGTGGCGGCCGAGCTCGCCCAGGGAGCCGTGGGCTACACCCAGTACTTCACCGGGGTGCCGGAGCTGCTCGTCGCGATCCACATCCTCGGCTCGATGGCCGTGCTGATCGCCGCCGTCCTGGTCCTGCTGCGGACGACCGTCATCGATTCCTCGTCCAAGCCGGCCCGGAAAGCGCCCACACCGGTCGCGACGGGGGTGTGACCGGGTGGTCGTCGCCGCCATCGCCAGCTCCCCCGCTCCGGGCGAGGTCCTCGATCCGGACCTCGACGAGGAGCTCGACACCGACCGTCCGTGGATCGTCCTCGTCTGGAACGACCCGATCAACCTCATGTCGTACGTGAGCTTCGTCTTCCGGAAGCTGTTCGGCTACTCCCAGGCCAAGGCCGACGAGCTGATGCTCGACGTCCACGAGAAGGGTCGGGCCGTGGTCTCCCACGGCACGCGTGAGAAAGCCGAGCTCGACGTGTTCCGGCTCCACGAGCACGGGCTCTGGGCCACGATGGAGGAGCAGTAGTCGTGGGTCTCTTCTCCCGCCGCGTCAAGCGCGTCGGCCCCGACCGGTACCGGATCTCCCTCCCCGACGTCGAGCGCGAGCTCCTGGCCTCCCTCGTCCCCCAGCTCCGTGACCTGCTCACGACCGGGTCCTCCTCCGGCGATCCGTCACTGCACCGCTTGTTCCCCACCGCCTACCCGAACGACCCGGAGATGGATGCGGGGTACCAGGCGTTGGTGCGTGACGAGCTCCTCGAGAAGCGCTTCGCCTCGCTTGACGTGCTCGAGGCCACACTCGAGGCCAGCACCGACCGCCGGGAGCTCTCCGGCGACGAGCTCGGTGCGTGGATGCGTTCCCTCAACGATCTGCGGCTGGTGCTGGGCACCCGCCTCGACGTCTCCGAGGAGGACGACGTCGGCACGATCGACCCCGACGACCCGGACGCGCCGGCGTGGTCGATCTACCACTACCTGGCCATGCTGGTGACCTTCATCGTCGACGCCCTCGCCGGCGACCTCCCCGAGGGCGACGACTCCGACGCTCCCCTCGACCTCGACTGACCTGCGTGCCTGTTCGGGGCGACGGATCGGGGCGACTGGCGCCTCCCAGCGGTTCTCGTAGGCTTCGCGAAGTGAGAGTCGCATTCGTCCCACCCGGTGCTGCCGACGGAGCACACCACCTCGCCTCCGGCGCCGAGATCGTCGACGTCGGCGCCGGACCCGATGCGGTGATCGTCGACGGCGGCGCCGTGACCGACGACGTGGTCGGAATCCTCCACGACCTCGTCCGGTCGGGCGTGTCCGTGCTGGTGCTCGGCGCTCCCGCCGGTGAAGCGCTCCAGACGCTCGCCGGCGTCCGGCCCGGCCCGGTGGTCGACGGCACCGAAGTCTTCGCCACCTGCGCCGGGCCTTCCCTCCTGACCGCCCGCACTGTCGGTGAGTTCGCCGTGGCGGGCACGCTCGAGGTGCTCGAATCGACGGCGGAGGTCACGACGGTGCTGACCGCCAGCATCGGCTACCAACATCGGCCGGCCGTGGTCGAGCGCCGGGTCGGCGCCGGTCTCGTCGTCACGAGCGGGTTCCGGGGCGATTCCTCCCGATGCGAAGAACTGTCCCGGGTGTTGCGCCGGGCGGTGCGAGCCCGCCGCCCCGAGGCCGCCGGTCCGATCGGTCTCGGCGTGGTCGGGTACGGGCCCCATGGCGGCATGGGCTTCCTCCATGGCTCCGCCGCCACCGAGACCGAGGGTCTTGCCTTCGTGGCCGCGGTCGATCCTGACGCCGAGCGTCGCAAGGCCGCCGAAGCCCAGTTCCCCGGCGTCAGCGCCCACGAGGGCCTCGATGAGCTCCTCGCCGACGAGGCCGTCGGGCTCGTGGTGGTGGCCACTCCGCCGACCAGCCACGCTGCGATCGCCAGCGCCTGTCTGCGGGCCGGGAAGCACGTTGCGGTCGAGAAGCCGCTGTGCATCACCACCGGCGAGGCCGACGCGCTCCTGGCCCTCGCTGGCGAGCAGGACCGCATGCTCACCGTGCACCAGAACCGACGCTGGGACCCCGACTTCCGGGCCCTCCGCCGCGCCGTGGACGCCGGGATGCTCGGCGCCGTGTTCAACGTCGAGACCTTCGTGGGCGGCTTCGAGCACCCGTGCCGCGCCTGGCACTCCGAGGCGTCGATCTCGGGCGGTGCGATCTACGACTGGGGCAGTCACCACCTCGACTGGATCCTCCTCCTGATGGGCGACGACCCGGTGTCGGTGACCACCACGCGCCACAAGCGCGTCTGGCACGACATCACCAACGACGACCAGGTGCGCGTGCGCCTCGCTTGGGCCGACGGTCGCGAGGCCGAGTTCTTCCAGTCCGACATCGCCGGCGTCCGCCGACCGAAGTTCTACGTCCAGGGCACCGAGGGCACCGTCGCTGCGCACTACCGCCCCTTCGTCCACGAGTCGGTCGAGCACGGCCTCGGCTATCAGCGATGGGAATCGCACCACGCCGAAGCGCCCGTGCCGCTGACCCTCGCCCGCTACGAGGCCGGCTACGGGTTGACCGAGATCACCTTGCCTCCGCTGATCGGCAGTCCCTGGCCCTTCCACCGCAACCTGGCCGACCACCTCCTGCTCGGCGAGCCGCTGGAGGTCGACCCGCTCGATGTGCGAGCCGTCATCGGCGTGCTCGAGGCGGCGCAGCGCTCCGGGCTCGAGGGCGGCACCACCTGCTCGCTCGACCTCGGCCGGTGAATCTCGGCGAGCGGGCCACCACGGCCTCCCGCGCACCCATCCGGTTCGGCGTCCTGGCCCCGACCTCGATGGTCGCCCGGGCGGCAGTGGTCCCGGCGATCGATGCCTCCTCGGGGGCCACTGTGGTGGCCACGGCCTCCCGAGCCGCAGGCGAGACCTACGAGTCGGTCCTCGAACGGAACGACGTGGACGCCGTCTACGTCCCCCTGCCCAACGGGATGCATCGCGAATGGGTGGAGCGCAGCGCCGCCGCGGGAAAGCACGTGCTGTGCGAGAAGCCGCTGGCGCTGACCGCGAGCGACGCCCGGGCCATGGTCTCGGCTTGCGAGCGGGCCGGCGTCGTCCTCATGGAGGCCTACATGACACCGTTCCATCCGCGGTCAGCAGCGCTGGTGGATCTCGCCTCTGCGGGACGGTTCGGCACGTTGGTCTCGGCTCGTTCCGTCTTCACCTTCCCGCATACGGTTCCGAGTGACCATCGATGGGATCCGGCGCTGGGTGGCGGCGCCCTCGCAGACGTGGGCATCTACGCTCTGAGCCCGCTGCTCGAGCTGGCAACGGCCGAGAGTTCGGCCGAACCGCCGTCGTTCGAGGTGACGACGCACTCGGTGCAGACCGACCGGGGCGTCGACGCCACCACCGTCGGCCTCCTGCACTTCCCCGACCGCGGGTTCAGCGCCACATTCGAGTGCTCGTTCGACGCGCCGGAACGTCAGCTGCTCGAGGTGGTGGGCACCGAGGCCCGGACGAGCGTCGAGCACTGCTTCACGCCCGACGAGTCGGACACCGACCTCGTGCTTTGCGGGCGGGACGGCAGGATCGAGACCGTGCACGGGCGGGGGCGAACCCGTACCGGGAGATGGTCGACCACTTCTGCGCCCTGATCCGAGACGAAGTACCCGCGCGCCGGACTCCGGCGGCATCGATCGCCTTCGCCGAGCTCTGCGACCAGATCCGGGCGTCCGCATGACGGCCGTTCTCGACGAGGTGCGCGTCGGAACCCGGCGCCGACCAAGTCGAGTTCCGGGGTGACGGGGTCGACGGCCGACCGGACCGAGCGCGTCACGGTTGCTCCCGGCGTGGAGCTGCACACCCTGCGATGGGATGGTGCTGGCGAGGTGCCCTTCATCCTGGTGCACGGTCTGGCCTCCAACGCCCGCCTCTGGGACGGCGTTGCCGCCGAGCTCGCTGGCGCAGGCCATCCCGTCCTCGCCGTGGACCAGCGGGGACATGGACGATCGTCGAAGCCCGACGCCGGGTACGACATGACCACGGTGACCGACGACCTCCGGGAGGTGGTGACGGCGTCGGGTTTCGACAGACCCGTGGTGGTCGGCCAGTCCTGGGGCGGCAATGTCGTGGTGGAGTTCGCGGCCCGCTTCCCGGGAGTGGCCCGGGCGATCGGGTGCGTGGACGGCGGTGCCATCGAGCTCGCGCGCGAGTTCCCCGATTGGGAGGGCTGTGCCGACGCGCTCCGTCCCCCGCCGCTGGTCGGGATGCCGTTGTCCGACATCGAGACGATGCTGCGACGCACCCATCGAGATTGGCCCGAAACGGGGATCGCCGGGACGTTGGCGTGCTTCGAGGTCCGCGACGACGGCACGATCGCCCCGTGGCTGACCCTGGAACGCCACCTGCTCGTGCTGCGTGGCCTGTGGGAGCATCGTCCGTCGGATCGACTGCCGCAGCTGGAAGAGCCCGTGTTGTTCCTCGTGGCTCGATCGAGGGACGACGACCGTTCGAAGGTGCGCCGTATCGAGGATGTCGTCGCAGACCTCCGGATGCGGGTCGAGACCATCGACGGCCACCATGACCTCCACGCTCAGCACCCCGCCCGGGTCGCGACCCTGCTCCGTACCCTGGTCGACGAGCACTGACCGCCCTGGCCGGCGCACGCGACGCCGAGCAACCCGACCGACACCCGAGCAACCTGGACGACGATGCCGCGACTGCTGACAATCATGGGATCCGGCGAGACCGCCCCGACGATGATCAAGACCCATCGCCGGGTCATGGAGGCTGCTGGCGCCACCGATCCGGGCGACGCTGTCCTCCTCGACACGCCCTACGGGTTCCAGGAGAACGCCGACGACATCTCCACCAAGGCCGTCGAGTTCTTCCGGGCATCTGTGGGGCACCCCATCGAAGTGGCCACCTGGCGCCACGCCGGCGACGACACCGTGACCCGGGAGCGGGCGCTGGCCGCGATCGCCGACGCGTCCTACGTGTTCGCCGGCCCCGGGAGCCCCACCTACGCACTGCGGCAGTGGGAGGGGTCAGCGTTGTCGCAGCTACTGGTCGACAAGCTGCACTCCGGTGGTGCGGTGACCTTCGCCTCGGCGGCGGCCCTGACCCTCGGCGTCGCAACGGTTCCGGTCTACGAGGTCTACAAGGTGGGCGCCGAGCCGTTCTGGGCACCCGGGCTCGACCTGCTGTCGGAGATCGGCCTGCGGGTGGCGCTCATCCCCCACTACGACAACACCGAGGGCGGAGGCCACGACACCCGGTTCTGCTACCTCGGTGAGCGACGGCTCTCCACCCTCGAGCCCCAACTGCCCGACGACACCTGGGTGCTCGGCGTCGACGAGCACACCGCGCTCGTCATCGACATCGACGCCGGCACGGCCACCGTCGATGGCAACGGCACGGTCACCGTCCGGCGCGACGGCACCTCCGAGGTCTTCGACACCGGCACGGTCATCGACCTCGATCGGCTGCGTCCCGGCCACGGTCGGCCGGTTGCGCCGGCTGCTGGAGACCCGGCCGCGGGAAGCCCGGCCGCAAGCACGGCGCCAGATGACACGGCGGCGGGCGACGAGGCTCCCGAGGCAGGGATCGGGTTGCTGGTCGACGCCCGCCGGCTCACCGACGCATTCGACCGGGCGGTCTCCGCGCGAGACCCGGACGGTGCCGTCGCTGCGGTGCTCGAGCTCGAGCAGGCCATCGTCGACTGGTCCGCCGACACGCTGCAGAGCGACGAGCGCGACCAGGCCCGCAATGCCCTGCGCCGGATGATCCTGCGCCTGGGCGAGGTGGCCGCGGTCGGCGCCCGCGATCCTCGCCTGGTGGTCGAGCCCTACGTCGAGGCGGTCCTCGCCGGCCGGATCGCGGCCCGGGACGCCAAGCAGTACGACCTCGCCGACCAGCTCCGGGATGCCCTGGTCGAGATCGGTCTCGAGATCCGGGACACGCCCGACGGAACGGAGTGGCTGCTGCACGAGTCGTGACCGCTCCCGGGCTCTGGTTTCCCGGGTCCGCGACATCGTTGCTAGTGTCACGCAGCCCACAACGGGGTGAGCCCCCATCGTCCAGCGGCCTAGGACGCCTGCCTTTCACGCAGGTAACACGGGTTCGAATCCCGTTGGGGGTGCCATCCACATCCAGTTCTGGTCCCGTGGTGCAGTTTGGAGTGCACGCCGGCCTGTCAAGCCGGAGGTCGCGGGTTCAAATCCCGTCGGGACCGCCACACGAAAATCTGGTCGGGTAGCTCAGTTGGCAGAGCGACCGCCTGAAAAGCGGTAGGTCACCGGATCGACGCCGGTCCCGACCACCATTCGAAAGTCCAGGTCAGAGCGGGTTTCCGCTCTGACCTGGTCCGCGTCTGGGGTGCGATTTCGGGCCGGCGTGCAACTGGCGTGCAACATCGCGTGCCAGTTCGCTCGGCGGAATCGGCGAGACCTGCGGTGCCCCTCGATGGCAACCTTCCCCGATGGGGAGCGACGAGAGGCTGATCGAGTTCTACGAGCGCGGCGCGTTCTACGAAGGCGGCGGCGAGTCAGCCCGTCTTCAAGCGCGGGAAGGCCGAGTCGAGTTCCTTCGGACACGTCGGATTCTGCGCTCCAAGCTTCAACCCAACAGCGACGTGCTCGACATCGGCGGGGCCAGCGGCGGGCACGCCGCATGGCTGGTGGAAGACGCTCACGAGGTCGAGATCGTGGACATCGTGCCTGTGCACGTCGAGGAGGCCGTTGCGCAGGGGTTCCGAGCTTCCTTGGGCGACGCTCGGGAGCTGCCCCATCGAAGTGAGTCGTTCGACGCCGCCCTCCTGCTCGGCCCGCTCTATCACCTTGTCGCTCCTGATGATCGGGCTCGGGCGCTCTCGGAAGCCGTTCGCGTCACCCGGCCTGGAGGCCTCGTCGTAGCT
>JBPPNA010000136.1:0-7284 GCA_051306355.1 Acidimicrobiales bacterium
GGCCAGGATGGCGCCTGATCCGACGCCCTGGAGGTCGGCCTCGGGGGTCACGAGGAGTCGGTGGGCCAGGACGGGCTCGGCCAGTGCCTTGACATCGTCGGGCGTGACGTAGTCCTTGCCGTGCATGGCCGCCCAGACCCGGGTGACGCGGAGCATCGACAGCGTGGCCCGGGGCGACATGCCCAGCTCGAGCTGCGGGTGGGCGCGGGTCGCCTCCGCCACCTGGATGAGGTACTGCTTGAGCGCCGGCGCCACGTGCACGGTGGCCGCCGCGTCCCGCATGGCCAGGATCTCTGCGGTGCCCAGCACGGGCCGGACCGCGTCGAGGGGTTCGGTCTCCCCGTGGGTGTCGAGCATGGCGAGCTCCGCCTCGGGTCCCGGGTAGCCGACGTCGAGGCGCATCAGGAACCGGTCGAGCTGGGAGTCGGGGAGAGGAAACGTGCCCTCGTGTTCGATCGGGTTCTGGGTGGCGATGACGAGGAAGGGCGCCGTCAGCAGGTGCGTGGTCCCGTCGACGGTGACCTGGCGCTCGGCCATCGCCTCCAGCAGTGCGGACTGGGTCTTGGGCGACGCCCGGTTGATCTCGTCCGCGAGGAGGATGTTGGCGAACACGGGACCCCGGCGGAACTCGAACTCGTCCCGGCCGCGATGGAACACCGTCACGCCCGAGACGTCGCTGGGCAGGAGGTCGGGTGTGAACTGGACCCGCCCGAACTGGCCGTCGATCGCAGCGGCGAGCGCCTTGGCCATGGACGTCTTGCCCACGCCGGGGATGTCCTCCAGGAGCACGTGACCGTCGGCGAGGAGCGCGGCGATCACCAGGTCGATCACCTCGCGCTTGCCGCAGATGACCGACTCGACCGCCGCGGCGAGGCGATCGCAGGCAGCGGCCAAGGTGGGCGCCCGAGGTTCCGATCGTTGCCTGGTGACCACGGATGCTCTCCTCCGGACGCGTACGGCCACCGCAGACTAGGGGCTGCGCGGTCGTGTCGGCCCGCGCCCGAGTCGCACGACCGATCACTATCGTGCTCCCGGTGACGACCCTGGCCATCGACATCGGCGGCACCAAGTTGGCGGCGGGCCTCGTCGACGACGACGGGTCCCTGCGGCGCCGTCGGCAGCGGCCGAACCCGGCGGGCGCCGATGCAGAGGCGCTCTTCGGTGCGCTGGTGGATCTGGTGGTCGACGCAATCGGAGGCGAGCACGTGGCGCGTTGCGGAGTGGGGTGTGGTGGCCCGATGACCGAGGGCGGCGCCACCGTCTCACCGCTCAACATCCCGGCCTGGCGTGCCTTCCCGCTCCGCGATCGGCTCGAACGTCATCTCGGCCTCGCCGTCCACATCGACAACGACGCCAAGGCCCTGGCGCTGGGCGAAGGGTGGCGCGGCGCGGCCCGGGGCGTGTCGGACTACCTGGCCATGGTCGTGTCCACCGGTGTCGGCGCCGGCATCGTCAGCGGTGGCCGCCTCCTCGCCGGCGCCTCCGGCAACGCAGGCCACATCGGCCACGTCTTCGTCGCCGAGCACACCGAACCCTGGCCCGGCCACCCCGCAGGCTTGCTCGAGACCGAAGCCAGCGGGACCGCCATCGCGATGCGCACGGGTGCACCGGCGGCCGATGCCTCCCCGGAGGTCATCGAGCGGACGGGTCGATACGTCGCCCGGGCCGTGGCGTCCGCCGCGCACCTGCTCGATCTCCGCCTGGCGGTGGTGGCCGGTTCGGTGGCCCTGGGGTTCGGGGATCCGTTCTTCGCCGCCGCCCAGGCAGAGCTCGACCGCCTCTGCGTGCTGGACTTCTCGCTCGGCGCCCGCATCGTGGCTGCCGGCCTCGGTGACACCGGTCCGCTCGTCGGCGCCGCAGCCGTCGCCCTGCGGGCCGAGGGCTCTGACATCGGCGTCGGCTGAACCCCGGTCGTCCGTGCCAGAATCTCGCCATGCAACCGACGTGGGGCGAGTCCGCCGAGCAGTACCGGGAGAAGGTCCAGGCGTTCCTGGCCGAACACCTCCCCGCCGATTGGAAGGGCATCGGGGCGCTCCCGCACGACGACGTGGCGCCGTGGAGCGAGCGCTGGCGCAAGACCCTGTCGGAGAACGGCCTCCTGGCGACATCGTGGCCCGAGGAGTTCGGCGGGCCCGGCCTGTCCGCGGAGGAGCAGGTCGTCCTGGCCGAGGAGTTCGCCAAGGCAGGCGTACCCACGGGCGGCACCAACGACGTGTTCTCGATCCAGATGGTCGGTAACACGATCCTGCAATGGGGGACCGAGGAGCAGAAGCGGGAGTTCATCCCCAAGATCCTCAGCGGCGAGCACAAGTGGTGCCAGGGCTACTCCGAACCCGATGCCGGCTCCGATCTCGGCAACGTCGGCTGCCGCGCCACGCTCGACGGCGACGAGTGGGTCATCAACGGCCAGAAGATCTGGACCTCGGCCGGTCATCTCGCCAACTGGATCTTCGTGCTGGCCCGCACCGACCCCGACCAGCCCAAGCACCGCGGCATCAGCTTCCTGCTGGTCCCGATGGACCAGTCCGGGGTGGAGGTACGCCCCATCGAGATGCTCACCGGCGACTCCGAGTTCAACGAGGTGTTCTTCTCCGACGCCCGCTGCCCGAAGGACAACGTCGTCGGCGGCGTGAACAACGGGTGGCCGGTGGCGATGACGCTGCTCGGGTACGAGCGGGGCGAGGCGGCCGCCACCTTCCCGGTCATGTTCCGGATCGAGTACGACCGTCTCACCCAACTCGCCCGCGACAGGGGCAAGGACACCGACCCCGTGATCCGCCAACGGCTCGCCGAGGCCTACTCGACGGTGGAGATCATGCGGTACAACGGGCTACGCACCCTGACCACCTACCTCGGCGGCGGATCGCCCGGACCCGAGGCCGGTCTGTTCAAACTGGGCTGGTCCGAGTACCACAAGCGGGCCACCGAGCTCGCCATCGACCTCTTCGGTGCTGACGCCACCGTGCCCTCGGGCCGGGCGCCGGCCAGCAGCTTCCAGACCGATGATCCCGGTGCCCCGAACGACTCGGCCTCCTGGGTCGGCACGTTCTTCAACGCTCGCGCCGGCACCATCTACGCCGGGTCGAGCGAGATCCAGCGCAACATCGTCGGCGAGATGGTCCTCGGGCTCCCGAAGGAGCCCCGTCCGGCCGCGGCAGGAGCCACGTGGCGAGAGCAGCAGGCCGGCTAGGCCTCCCGCCGGGGGCGGCAGCCGCCGTCCGCGCCGTCGCCGTTCGTCCCGACCTCTGGCGGGCTGCACTGCGACAGGCTCGTGTCCTGGTGCCACGCGGCTGGTGGCGGCGGGCCCCGTTCCTGCCCCTGCCGGACCGCGACTGGCTCGCCTTCCGGCTCACCACCGCCTACGGGGACCCGAAGGCGCCGGTGGCGGTCGACGACCTCCTCACCTGGCTGGCCTGGTCCCGAACGGTCGGCGAGGTCCGGTAGATGGCGCGAGCGCTCGTGCTCAACGCGTCGTTCGAGCCCCTGTCGGTGGTGACGGCCCGCCGGGCCATCGTGCTCCTGCTCGCCGGCAAGGCCGACCTCATCTCGGCGTCCGGTGAGGTGTTCCACTCCGAGCACCTGGTGGTCGAGGTCCCTTCCGTGTTGAAGCTGCGCCAGTTCGTGAAGGTCCCGTTCCGACGGCGGGCGGCGCTGAACCGCCGTGCCGTCTTCGCCCGCGACGGCTCGCAGTGCCAGTACTGCGGCTCGGCCGCCGAGTCCATCGACCACGTGGTGCCACGAGCGCGGGGCGGTCCGCACACCTGGGAGAACGTGGTCGCTGCCTGCCGGCCGTGCAACGTACGCAAGCGCGACCGTCTCCTCGACGAGACCACCATGACGCTGCGGTCCACGCCGCGAGCACCGCACGGCTTCGCCTGGATCTCGGTCAGCGTGGGGTCGGTGCCCGATGACTGGCAGCCCTACCTCTCCGCCGAGCCGGCCCTCTCCGGGCGGTCTGCTTCGCAGCGCCGCGTGTCGGCGTGACCTGGATCGTCGAGCGACACCACGACACCGCCGCATCGCTCCACGGGCTGGTCGTCGCCGACGACGGCGTCCGACGGATCTGGATCCTCGAGCCGTCCGCCCCCGCCGTGGTGCTCGGCTCCACCCAGGATCCGGATGTCGTCGACCAGGACGCCGTCGCTCGCGCCGGTGTCGCCGTGGTCTCGCGACGCAGTGGCGGGGGAGCGGTGTGGGTCGCGCCCGACGACCCGGTGTGGGTCGACATCGTCGTGCCCCGCCACGACCCCCTGTGGGACGACGACGTGGGGCGGTCGTTCCTCCCCATCGGCGAGGCCTGGTGCCGGGCTCTGGAGACGGTCGGGCTCCGCGGCGGCGCTGTCCATCGGGGCCCCATGATCCGCACCGAGTGGTCCGACGACGTCTGCTTTGCCGGCACGGGACCGGGTGAGGTCCTGATCGACGACGCCAAGGTGGTGGGGATCAGCCAGCGGCGGACGCGAGCCGGCGCCCGGTTCCAGTGCGCCGTGCCCCGGGCCTGGGACCCCGAACCTCTCCGGCGACTCCTCCGCCGTCCGCCGCCGCCCGGCGTGCTCGACGGGTGCGGAACCGGCATCGGCGCCGTGGACACCGGCGACCTCGTCGCCGCCCTCACCAGCGCCCTCGGCTGAGACAACAACACACACGTGGGGGGACTGGCCTCGGATTTCCTGGCATGGACTCTGTCACCAACAATCGACCATCTATTCCCTTGATTGATTGACACTATCCCTAGGTCGACGTACATTGACGACGTGGTGGAGACGGAAGCGCCGGTGCGAGAGCACAGTGGGACGACATCCCTGGACGGGGCGCACCTGCCCACGCTCTTCCGCGGTCGGGGCGAGTACGCCATCGACGACAAGGGCCGCCTGACGCTGCCGGCCCAGATGCGGCGGCCGCTGGTCGACGGGGGCAGCCTCGTCGTACTCGACGGCAAGGTCGCCATCTGGAACGAGCCGACGTACCGGCTGGCCACCGACGTGCTCAATGAGCGAGTGGCCGCCGGCGACCTCGCCCTCGCCCACGTCCGGACCTTCATCGCCAACACCCATCTCGTCGCCCCTGACGCGCAGGGGCGCATCGTCGTACCCCACACCGCCCGGGTCGAGGCCGGACTCGACCGCGACGTCCTCGTCCTCGGCGTCGGCCCTCGCATCGAGATCGTCAACGCGGGCACCGACTCCCTCGACCGTGCCCTCGGCATCGACGACTCCATCGTCAACGCCCTCGACCAGGCCAACTTCTGAAACCTCCGGACCCGAGCCACCGGTCCCGTGTCCGCCTCCCGACCAGCCCACCGCTCAGCCAACCGGCACCACCACTCCACCGACCAGGAAGGGAACGCAAGCACCCCCTCGATCACGTGCACACGAGCTGCAGTGCCGCTCATCCGCAGCCTTCCGGGCAGCGAGGTGGAAGGCCCCTACTCTCCGCCCGCTCTTTCATCGAGTCCGACCGGGGCATACATCCCGGCGGACGTTCGTTGTCCGGAGGGCTGCCGGTGAGCGGCACTGGTTCCGATGCTGGCGAGCCGACTCCGCCCTACCTCCACCTCCCCGTCCTCCGGGACGAGGTCGTCGCCACCTTCGGCCCGGTTCCCACCGGGTGGGTGATCGACGGAACGGTGGGTGGAGCGGGTCACGCCGAGGCGATCCTCGACGCCCATCCGCACCTCTCGGTGCTGGGGCTGGACCGGGATCCCCTGGCGGTGACCGAGGCCACGGCCCGGTTGGCCCGGTTCGGATCCCGAGCCCTCGTGGTGCACACCCGATTCGACCGCTTGCAGGACACCATGCGCATCCTCCACAGGCTCAGCAACGCCACCACGGATGACTCGCCGGACGAGGGGCCCACCGGCTCGACCCCGACGGCCACGGGGGTGTCGGGGGTGCTCCTCGACCTCGGCGTGTCCTCCCCCCAGCTCGATCGCGGGGAGCGGGGCTTCAGCTACCGCCAAGGCGGCCCGCTCGACATGCGGATGGATCCCACCAGCGGTGCCTCGGCTGCCGACCTGGTGAACAACGCCGAGGAGCACGAGCTGGCCCGCATCATCGGCAAGTTCGGCGACGAGCGCCACGCCGGCCGGATCGCGAAGGCCATCGTGGCCTCCCGCCCCATCCGCGCCACCGACGCCTTGGCCGAGGTCGTCCGTGACGCCATCCCCGCACCCGCCCGCCGCACCGGCGGCCATCCGGCCACTCGCACGTTCCAGGCACTGCGCATCGAGGTCAACGACGAGCTCGGACAGCTCGAGCGAACCCTCGGCGACGCTCTCGACCTGCTCGTGCCGGGTGGCCGGGCTGCGGTCATCACCTACCACTCGGGGGAGGACCGGATCGTGGCCCGCCGCTTCCGCGACGCTGCCGCCGACGAGTGTGTCTGCCCGCCCGGCGTCGGTCGCTGCCGTTGCGGGGGCGGACCGAGTGTCAAGCTGGTGCCGCGCAAGGCGATCACGGCCTCGGAGGACGAGGTGGCCGAGAACCCGCGCGCCCGCAGCGCCCGCCTCCGCGTGGCCGAGCAGCTCGGCGAGGCCTCGTGAGCGCCGAACACGCTCGGTCCGCGCCCGGCGTCGCCGTCCCCGGCGAGGTCACCCCGGCGCGCGCGCCGCGCCCCGGCCGGCATCTGCGGCCGATCACGCCGCCCGCCCGCCGACGCTCGCCGGCCGTGCCGGTCCTGGTCGGCACGGGCATCGTCCTCTCGGCACTGTTCGCACTCGCCGTGATGCACGCCCTGCTCATCGGTGGCCAGATCCGCACCGACGACCTCCAGCGGGCGGTGGCCTCCGAGACCGAGGAGATCCATCGTCTCCGCCTACGCGTGGCCCAGCTCGAATCCCCCGATCGGGTCCTCGAGGTGGCCCGCGACCGCCTCGGCATGGTGCCGCCGACGGAGGTGGGGTACCTGCTGCCCACCGGTGTCGACACCGGAGACGATGCACTCGTGCGGGTCGAAGCCGCGCAGACCCCGGCGGTCACAGCCGGCTCGGCCGAGGAGACGGCGACCGGCGACGAAACGACCGCTGACGAACCCGCCGACGCCGAGGAGCGCACCAC
Source organism: Acidimicrobiales bacterium (assembly GCA_051306355.1). GTDB lineage: Bacteria > Actinomycetota > Acidimicrobiia > Acidimicrobiales > Salinilacustritrichaceae > Salinilacustrithrix. The sequence continues at coordinate 7,056 of JBPPNA010000136.1, forward strand.
CACGCTGGGCAGTGGCGTCGACCCCGATTCCACCCCGGGCGTCAGATCCGACGGCACGGTGGCCGAGACACTGGTGCCCGCGTGAACTGGGGACCGATCGATCCCGGCTGGGGGGACGTCTGGGAGGATTTCGACAACGATCCGTTCGCCGACGAGCCGACAGGCTCGTCTCGTCGTTCCGGAGCGACCGTCACCCGCATGCCCCGTCCCACCGCGCCCCGCTCCGGGA
>JBPPNA010000300.1:0-6237 GCA_051306355.1 Acidimicrobiales bacterium
CCCGATCGGCCCCCGGTCCCGCCGCCGGATCCGATGCCCGGTCCTGGGCCGCAACCGCCGGACCCGCGCCCGCCGGTGCCCGATCCTTCACCGCAACCTGGTCCGAGCCAGCCTGACCCGCCCGGTCCTGGGCATCCCGAGCCGCCGATTCCCAATCCGCAGGCTGGCTGAACCCGACGCCACGACCCGGCGGACCGATCACCGGTCAGTCGTCACGCCCTCGATCCTTCCCCTTGCCCTTCTTCGCGCCGTCATCGTCGACGGCTGGCGGTGCCGGAGGCGGTTCGGCCGGCGTGGGTTCGGTGGCCGGCGACGTGTCCACCGGTGCGGCCGTCGGCGTCGTGATCACCTCGCCGAGATGGGCACGACTCGACTCGATGAGATCGGCCACCTCTGCCAGCTCGGCGTCGGTGAGGGTGCCCTCCTGATGGGCGACGAGCGCTGCGATGGCCAGTTCCTCGAGCGCTCGGTCGGCGCCGGCCTGATCGCCGGACGCGACGGCGGCTCGCACCTGCGCGACGCTGTCGTCGAACTCGCCGCCTCCGTCGCCGCAGGCGACACCGACGGTGGCCGTCAGTGCCAGAGCGCACGCCACCACGAGGGTCCGAGTGCGGCTCATCGCCCGAGCTCCTCGATCCGGTCCAGTTGCTGGTCGAGGGTCGCGGCGGGGTCGGCAGGTGGCTGCCCGGGGATGCTGTCGCCACCACCCGAAGCCGTGGCCGCAACCAGAAGGAGGATCAGCAGCACCACGCCGATGGCGGAGAAGATGATCGCTGGCCGGCCCGCTTGCTCGGTGGTGGCCGCCACGATGTCCTGGCCTGCCCAGGTCGCTGCGGTGTCCCCGGACTCCCGAGCCGAAGTCGGAGCGTCGAGGACCTTCACCCTGGTCTGCGTGGGTTGCTCGACCCGGGCCGTCAGATCGAGGGGCTCTGTCTGGTCGTGGATTCCCATGGTCTCGGTCGCCATCGCCTCCGGTGCGTGGAACCGGCGGGCGAGCTCGGTGCCGTCGCTCGGCCGGCACGCCGGGTCCGGATCGAGGGCCTCGGCCACCGCCGCACGCATCCGGTCGGGGACGTGCGCGGGGAGCGGGGCGTAGGTACCGGCCCGGAGGAGAGCCAGGGACTCGACCGACGAGTCGGCCCGGAACGGCTGGAACCCGGCGAGGGACTCGTAGAGCACGGCGCCGGCGGAGAACACGTCGGTCTGTGGTGACGCCGGCGCACCGTCGAAGCGCTCGGGCGCCAGGAACACCAAGGTGCCCATCAGGTCCCCGGACGTGGCGGCCTCGTCGTCGACGCTGGCGATCCCGAAGTCGGTGATGCGGAACCTGTCACCGTCGACCAGCACGTTCGCCGGCTTCACGTCGCGGTGGAGCACGCCGCGCTCGTGGGCCGCACCCAGACCGCCCAGCAGGTCTTCCGCCAGTCGTCGGACTCGCGCCACGGGGAAGGCCCCGGCGATCTCGAACTCGTCGGCGAGGGTCCGGCCACTCAACGCCTCGAAGATCAGGAAGGGGGCGCCATCGTCGGTGTGGTCGAGGTCGAGCACGGTGACCACTCGGTGGTCGTCGATTCGGGCCGCGGCACGTGCCTCGCGTTCGATCCGCTCCTCGTGCTCCTCCGTCAGGCCCGGATTGAGGATCTTGACCGCGACGGTGCGTCCCAACCGGCGATCACGTGCCGCCCACACCGTGGCCATGCCACCGCTGCCCAAGACGTGTTGCAGCTCGTACCGCCCCGCGAGCACGTCGCCAGGCGCGGGGGAGGGGGGACGGTCCACCGCAGGCCGTTACCCGCTCCGGATCGGGGCCAGAACGTCAGCGGGAGAACGATCGCACCACATCGATCCAGAACTCGGTCGTCAAGCGGAGCGAGTCGAGGTCGATCCGCTCGTCGTTCCCGTGGAATCGGCTGCCGAACTCGGTGGCGCTGAGCTCGGGGCTCAGCAGCCCGGCGCCGTAGGACACCGCCCCCAGTTCCCGGTGCACCCGAGCATCGGTGAACCCCACGGCCATGCGGGGCTGCATGGCCACGCCGGGAAACGGTCGGGCGACTGCGTCCTGGAGGGCATCCCACAGCGGTGTGTCCGTGGGGCTGATACTGGCCCGGTCGTTCATCAGCACCGCGACCTCGACATCGTCGTGGAGGTCGCCGAGGGCGGCGCGCAGGTGGGTGTCGACCTCGTCGGGCCCTTCGCCGGGGAGCGTCCTGATGTCGACGTCGACCGTCACGTGGTCGGGGATCACGTTCGTCTTGGTCTGGCCGATCGCCGTGTTGGCCGAGAAGGTCGTGTGGGTGCAGGCATGGAGAAATCCTGCTCCTGCCGCTCGGGGGAGCTCGTCGAGGAACTCGCCCAAGGCGACCGGATCGAGCAGGCGGGCCCGGGTGGCATCGTCGATGCCGAGGGCATCGAGCTGGGATGGCCACAGGTCGTGGATGCCAGGGGCGGGCCGGTACTCGCTGAGGCGGGTGATCACCGCGGCCGCCTTCACCAGCGCGTTGTTCGCCTTGAACGGTGTCGAACCGTGGCCCGGGGTGCCGCGGATGGTGAGCCGCCGCCAGGCCACGCCCTTTTCTGCCACGTTGAACCCGATGCTCGGCGCGGTCGGGCTCCCGCCGTGGAGCCCCCCGTTCTCGCACAGCGCGTAGTCGGTGCTGATGAGCTCGGCGTGGTGCTCGGCCAACCAGCGGACCCCGTAGGAACTTCCGGACTCCTCGTCGGCCACGGCGAGGAACACGACATCGCCACGGGGTCGGAAGCCGGTGACGACGAGATGTCGCACCGCCACCGCCATCGACGCGGTGAGGTTCAACATGTCGACCGCTCCCCGTCCCCACACCTCGCCGTCGACGAGCTCACCGCCGAAGGGCTCCCGGGACCAACCGTCCGCGTTGACCGGCACCACATCGGTGTGTCCGTCGAGGCAGAGACTGGGTGCGCCGGGGTCGGTTCCCTCGATGCGGGCGATCAGCGATGCACGACCCGGGTGGGACTCGAAGACCTGCAGGTCGATGCCGCACGGTTCGAGGTGGTCCACCAGCGCCCGGGCGTTGCGGACCTCCTGGCCCGAGTCCGGCGTGCCGTCATTGACGCAGGCGTTGCGGATCATGGTCTGGAGGAGTTCGACGGTCTCGCCGGTCCGCTGCTCGGCACTGGAGGTGGCCATGCGGAGAGCCTCGCATCTCCACGCCGGAGGCGGGTCGCAGCGCGGGCCTGCGGCAGACTCGGGCGGTGATCGCCCAGCAGACCCTCGTCACCCTCGACCTGGAGGGGGTGCTGGTCCCCGAGATCTGGATCGCGGTGGCGGACCGCACCGGTGTCGACGCGCTGCGACGGACCACCAGGGACGAGCCCGACTACGACGCCCTCATGCGCTATCGGCTCGACGTCCTCGACAACCACGGGCTCTCGATGTCGGAGATCGCCGACGTCATCGACAGGTTGGGGCCGCTCCCCGGAGCCCGGGAGTTCCTCGACGAGCTCCGGGCCCGGACGCAGGTGATCATCCTGTCGGACACCTTCGAGCAGTTCGCTCGACCGCTCATGGTCCACCTCGGCATGCCGACGGTCTTCTGCCATCGCCTCGTCGTCGAGCGCGATCGCATCGTCGACTACCGGCTGCGCCAGCCCGACCAGAAGCGCCGGGCCGTGGAGGCGTTCCACGGACTGGACTACCGGGTTATCGCCGCCGGTGACTCGTACAACGACACGTCGATGCTGGCCGAGGCCGATGTCGGTCTGCTGTTCCATGCCCCGGACAACGTGGTCGCCGAGTTCCCGCAGTACCCCGCGCTCGACGACTACGACGAGCTGCTCGAGGCGATCACGGCCGAGCTGGACCAGGTGCGACCGGACCAGGCGTAGGGCTCGGTCTCGACGGCGCCGGGCAGCACCCGGCGGCGCACGGGTTCCGGCGGGGACCGAGGGGTCCGACAGACTGCGGTACTGCACCGACGAGGTGCTCCTCGATGAGGTCGACGAGACCAGCGACGAACCGTGGGTGGGTGCCGACCGTGCCGGCCCGGACCATCGTCATCCCGAGGGACCGAGCGGCCTCGGATGCCTGCGTGTCGAGGTCGAACTTCACCTCCATGTGGTCGGAGACGAAGCCGATCGGGGCGACCACCACGGTGTCGACGCCTTGGTCCCGGAGCGTCGTGAGGTGATCGACGATGTCGGGCTCGAGCCACGGCACGTGAGGCGGGCCGGAGCGGGACTGGAAGACGAGATCGGCCGTCAGGTCGATGCGCGGGTCGCTCGTCACCAGGGTCATGACGTCGACGAGCTGGGACTCGTAGTCGGACGTGGTGGCCATCGACAGCGGGATGGAATGGGCGGTGCACACCAGCCGGGCTCCGTCACGTCGGTCAGGGGTCAGCTCATCGATGGCCATGCGGATCCGGTCAGTGACGGCGGCGATGAAGCCGGGATGGTTCCAGTAGGGACGCACCTTGTCCACCACCGGCGCACCGTCGCCGACGTGGTGGCGGGCCCGTTCGATGTCCTCGAGGTACTGGCGGCAAGCGGAGTACGAGGAGTAGGCGGACGTCGCGACCGCCACCACCCGGCGGTGCCTCGCGGCGGTCATCTCCGCCATCGTGTCCTCGACGGAGGGCGACCAGTTGCGGTTGCCCCAGTAGAGGGGGAGACGGTGGCCTCGGCGGTCCATCTCGACACGGAGGGCATCGAGCAGCAGCCGGTTCTGCTCGTTGATGGGGCTCACCCCGCCGAAGAGGGCGTACTGGTCGGCGACCTCCTCCAACCGTTCACGGGGCACGCCCCGCCCGCGGGTGACGTTCTCGAGGAAGGGCATGACGTCGTCGGGCCCATCCGGGCCGCCGAAGGACAAGAGCAGCACGGCGTCGTGGGCATCGGTCACGCCCCACTTCTATCGGACCGCACATGCCGGGTCCGGTCGGCGAGTATCTCGTGGCGACGAGCGACCAGACCTGGGATCCACCCCAGACCCATCCCCACTGACTCGAGGCCGACTGCCGGCCACGGCGACCCGACCGGCAATCGGGCCGTGGCAGGCTGCCGACGTGGATCTCCTGCTGGTGCGTCATGGCCTGCCCGAGCGCGTCGAGAACATGGGCCGCCCGGCCGATCCGCCGCTGGCCGAGCTGGGTCACCGGCAGGCCATGGCGCTCGCCGAGTGGTTGAGCCACGAGACGGTCGACTCGCTCTACGTCAGTCCGATGCGCCGGGCCCGACAGACAGCGCAGCCGCTGGCCTCGGTGACCGGGGTCGATCCCGTTGTGGTGGAGGGCGTGGCCGAGTTCGATCGCGACGCCGAGGCCTACGTCCCGATGGAGGAGCTCAAGGCCAGCAACGACCCTCGCTGGCAGGAGCTGGCCGACGGGAAGTACTTCACCGATGGGGAGCTCGACGCCCAGCGGTTCCAGCAGACTGTGGTGGAGGCGTTGGACGGGATCATCGGCGAGAACCGCTCCCGCACGGCGGTCGTGGTGTGCCACGGCGGGGTGATCAACGCGTTCGTCGGCCACGTTCTCGGTCTCGACGACTTCATGATCTTCGAGCCCACCTACACCGGCATCACTCGGGTGCGGGCGTCGAGCGCGGGACACCGCATGATCGTGACCCTCAACGAGTTCTCCCACCTCCGCTCGCTCTGACCAACCGGGGCGCCAGCTGCTCGACGAGCACGTCGATCTCGCGGGCGCAGGCGGCGAACACCTCGGCCTCGCCGCCCCCGGGATCGACCACCTCCTCCCACTCGCCGAGCTCGACGCCAGCAGGATCGAGGGCTTCGACCTGAGACCGGATGGCGTCGAAGCCGTCCGGCGGCGGCAGGTCGCGGACGAGACGAACGAGCGTGACCGTGTGGTGTGCTGCCGCCGGGTGCGTGCGCCGGACCCACTCGACGTGCTCGGGGGCCAGGGCCACGACGAGGTGGGCACCGTCGAGGTCAGGCGGGTGGACCTGACGGCTGGCGTGTCGGGGCAACTCGTGGCCCACGCCCTCGATGGCTGCCCGGGTCCGGATGCTCATCGGCTGGCCGTCCACCACCAGCGTGCCGGCCGTCTCGATCACCAGGTCGGGTCGTCGGGTCCCCAGCGACACGCCCGCCATCACCGACCGCGCCGCATTGCCGGTGCACAGGAACAGCACATCCACGCGGTCGCTCATCGCCCCGAGTCTGCCCCCACCCCGTTCCTGTCACCGTTTCGGGGGTATGCGTGACCATCTTGGTGACAAGAACGGGGTGTTCTTGGG
>JBPPNA010000011.1:0-4778 GCA_051306355.1 Acidimicrobiales bacterium
GGAAGAGCGGGACGGTGCAGCTCAGCACGGCCGCGTCAACCTGCCTCCGCAGTGTTCCAGCGGTGCGCCTGCCACCGCAGGCCGACCTCTCGTTGGGTCGGTGCCAGGAGGCCGACGATGAGGTCCTCGACGCTGTTGCCCGCGTCGAGCAGCCCGAGACCTGCGCGATGGCGGGGAGGGGACGCCCTGCGGCGGCCAGCGCGAGGAACTCCTCCACCACACTTGCGAGTGTCGGTGTCATCGGTCGGCTGCGAGCTCGGTGCGGTTTCGGCCGTTCGACTTGGCGAGGTACATCGCCTGGTCGGCGGCAAGGAAGGCTGCCGTCCCGCCCGTGTCGGACACGGCGGCCATACCCGCCGAGAAGGTGATCGGCTGCGGTGCCGCGAGGACCCAGGTCCCGCGGATCCGATCGACCAGCTCGACCGCAGTCGCCACGTCCACCCCCGGCAGCACCATGACGAACTCCTCGCCTCCGACCCGACAGGTGGTGTCGCTCGTCCGGACTTCGTCCGCCAGCATCCGGCCGAACCGGGCGAGCACGGCGTCACCGGCGGCGTGCCCGCTGCCGTCGTTGACCGCCTTGAAATGGTCGAGGTCGATCATGACGATCACGCCGTCATCGATCCTGGGCAGCACGCGATCGAGGACCCGACGGTTCGCCAGGCCGGTGAGCAGGTCGTGGTTCGTCTCCTCCGTGAGCCGCTCGGCCTGACGGAGGAGGTCGACCGCCGCGTCGACGGTCTCGAGGCGGGGGGCCAGGTGGAGCGGCACGGCGTCGGCAGGCGTCGGCCGACCGAGTAGGTGACCCTGGCCGACCAGGCAGCCGAGCGCCTGCACCGCCTCGCACTGGGTCACCGTCTCGATCCCCTCGGCCACCACGGCCAGCCCGAGCTCGGCCCCGAGCTGCACGATCGACCTGGCGATGACGCGATCGTTGGCGTTCTCATCGATGCCGGCCACGAAGATACGGTCGATCTTGAGGGCGTGGATCGGGAACTTGCTGAGATAGGTGAGGCTGGCCCACCCGGTGCCGAAGTCGTCGATGGCGATGCCGATGCCGAGATCGGCGAGCCGATGGAGCATGGCAGCCGCCTGATCGACGTCGCGCACGAGGGTCGTCTCCGTGACCTCGAGCCACAGGGCGTGAGGCTCAAGGCCGGCGGCGTCGATCGTCACGATGATCCGGTCGACGAGCCCCGGGTCGGCGAGCTCGGTCGCCGAGACGTTCATCGAGAGACCGACGTTGGCACCGCTGGCCCGCCAGGCGGCGACCTGACGGCTGGCGGTGTCGAGGACGAAGGCGCCGAGCTCGATGATCAACCCGTTGCGCTCGGCCGTCTCGATGAAGGCGTCCGGCCGCAGGACACCCCGTACCGGGTGCTGCCAGCGGACCAGGGCCTCCACGGCGAGGAGGCTCCCGTCGGCCAGCGCGACCACCGGTTGGTAGTGCACCTCGAATTCCTGGGCATCAAGGCCGCGACGTACGTCACCGGCGTCCAGGCCCACCGGGCCGTCACGCAGATCCAGCGGCGGCAGGACAGGTCGGTTGACGGACACGACGCCGACGGCCTCACCGCTCTCGTCATGCATCATCGTCATCGAGGACCTCACCTCGACGAGGGAACCGTCTCGGGTGCGCTGTCGCCCCTGCGCGTGCCAACGCCCCGTGATCTCGAGGTTCCTCGCCGCAGTGGAGAGCTCGTTGCCTTCCCAATCGAAGATATCGAGCACGTGGCGACCGACGGCCTCCTGCTCCGTCCACCCGTAGAGGCGCTCCGCCGCCCCGTTCCAGCTGCGGACGTGGAAGTGCAGGTCGGTCACGATCACGGCATCGGACAGCTCGCTGTGGACGCCGGTGACGACGTGACGGAGGCGAGCGGACGGATCGGCCGAGACGAGGAGCTCCACCCGACCGGCGCGCCGGCCTTCCCAGGTGACCGTCGACGAACCCACCTCGACGGTGATCTCGTTGCCGTCCAATCGCTGGAGCGTCATCATCTGTGATCTACGGGCCTGGCCCGATCCGGTCCGCGCCAGTCGCTCGGCGGCGTCGTCGTGCGACACGCCCGCCACGAAATCGAGCAGGTCCTTGCCGAGGACATCGTCCTCTTCCGTGTAGCCGAGGATCTCGAGGGCGGCGGCATCGGCGGCCACGATGCGACCTCCCACATGGATCACGGACCCGGCGCCGAGCGGTGGCACGTCTTGCTTGCCTGCATCGCTGCCTGGTGAGGGCAGGTCGAGCCGGTAGCCAGCCCCGCGAACAGTCGTGAGCATCTCTGGGTGGCGGGGGTCCGGCTCGATCTTCGTCCGAAGGCGGCGTACGTGCTCGGTGACGGTGGCGCTCTGTTGCCAGTCGGGGCTCGACTGCCAGACGGCTCGGAGCAGCTCGGCCCGGCTGAAGGTGTGACCAGGGCGGGCCGCCAGGAACGCCAGGAGGGCGAACTCCTTGGTGGTCAGATCGATGGGGCGGTCGTCGGCCTTGACCTCACGGGCGGCCAGATCGATCTCCAGCGGACCGATGCGCAGCGTCGTGTCCTCCGTGAGGCTGCGGCGACGCTCGACCGCCAGCACCCGGGCGGCCAACTCGCGTGCGAAGAAGGGCTTGACGACGTAGTCGTCGGCCCCCGATTCGATGGCGTGGACCCGATCCTCCTCCGACCCCGCGCCGGTCAGCACGATCACGTGTGCGCTCGAACCTGACGCCCGCAGCTCCGCGAGGAGCTCCAGCCCGGACCCATCCGGCAGCGCCAGATCGAGGATGATGGCTTGGAAGTCCCCGCCCGCCAGCGCCTGGCGACTCGCCGCAAGGCTGCCGGCCGAGACGATGCCGACTCCCCGGCTCTCGAGCTGGTCGCGCACGATGCCGCGGACCGCAGCGTCGTCTTCGACGATCAAGACCCTCATCGCGGCGACCGGCGAGAGGTGCCGCTCCTGTGGAGCGCGTCGTGGACAGCCTGGAGGAGCTCGGACTCCTTGAAGGGCTTGTGGATGAGCGCCTCGGCGCCGTCCAGGACGCGCTCGGAGCCGAAGGCGTCGCCGCTGTAGCCGGACATGAACAGCACCTGACACGTCCCATCCCGATCCCGCAGCGCCTTGACCAGCTCGGGGCCGGATGTCTCTGGCATGACGACATCGGTCAGGAGCAGGTCGAAGTCGATGTCGGCCGAGAGGAGCAATGCCTCTGCTGCGTCGGCGGCGTCGCGCACTCGGTAGCCGTTGCGGCCGAGCATGGCGACGGTGACCTCGCGCACGGCTCGTTGGTCCTCGACGACGAGCACCGTTTCGCCGGCGCCGAGGACCACGTCGACGGCCTCCAGGGAGGGGGCAGGCGCTTCCGAGGACGTAGGAAGGTAGGCCACGACCGTCGTGCCCACACCTTCCTCGGACTGGACATCCACTGCGCCGCCGGTGTCGACGACGATGCCGTACACGGTGGCCAGGCCGAGCCCGGTGCCTTCTCCTGACCGCTTGGTCGAGAAGAACGGATCGAACGCTCGTGCCACCACTTCGGCGCTCATTCCGGCCCCCTCGTCACTCACCGACAGCCGCACGTAGAGCCCGGGAACGAGGGTCGGGTGCGGCTTCGCCTCACCAGCCCGCAGCTCCATGAGGGCCGTCTCGATGGTCAGAACCCCGCCGTTGGGCATCGCGTCGCGCGAGTTGACCGAGAGGTTCATCAGGACCTGTTCGACCTGGCCCTTGTCGGCGTGGATCGGGGGAAGGTCGGCGCCGGCTCGCACCTCGACCCGGACGTGCTCGCCGATGGTGCGCACCAGCAGGTCACGAACCTGCGCCACGACGGCGTTGAGGTCGACCGCCGTGCGGCGCAGCGGCTCTCGCCGGGCGTACATCAGGAGCTGCTTCGTCAGCGCCGCCGCCCGCTCGGCGGACGCCAGGATCTCCTCGGCGTGTGCCTTCATCGGGCTCTCCGCCGGGGCGGCCTCGGCGATGAAGGCGGCGTAGTTCAAGATGACGGTGAGCAGGTTGTTGAAGTCGTGGGCCACGCCGCCCGCCAGCTGTCCAAGGCTCTCGAGCCGCCCCGTCTGATGCAGACGGTGCTCGAGCGCCTCACGTTCGACGTCGGCCGCGTACACCTCGGTGAGGTCGCGGACGAACCCGGTGAACAACGGCGTCCCGGCCGTGGCCACGGCCATGATCGTCACCTCGGCGGGGAACGACGACCCGTCTGCCCGGATCGGCTGCATCTCGACGCGTCGGCCGATCAGCGGACCCTCGCCGGTCGCTCGGTAGTGACGGATCCCGTTCCGATGGGCGTCCCGCTCGGCCTCGGGGATGATCAGTTCGGCGAGCTCACGACCGAGCGCCTCCTGCTGGGAGTAGCCGAACGTGCGCTCGGCGGCCGGGTTGAACTCGACGACGAGGCCGTGCTCGTCGATCGTGATGACCCCGTCGGGCACGGCATCGAGAATCCCCTTCTTGCGAGCCTCGCTGACCCGCAGCGCCTCCACGGACAGGTCGTCGTGCCGGGCGCTCTGGCGGACCTGCTCCAGCGACTCCTCGAGGTCGACCCGAGCTTGTGCGTTGAGGAGGTAGGCCGCCGCGACATCGGCGAGCGTCTGGGCGGCAACCATGGCCTCCTCGCTGAGGGTGCCGGTGGTGGTCTGGTACAGGTCGAGCGCACCGAACTGGTGATCGCCAGCCTTGAGCGGGAAGGCGAACACCGCGGCGAGGCCCTGGTCGACGGCGCGAGCAGCGAACCTCGGGAAGCGATCGTCGTGCTGCAGATCGGGCACCGAGACCGCCTCGCGGCTGGC
>JBPPNA010000040.1:0-10069 GCA_051306355.1 Acidimicrobiales bacterium
AGCTGCGTTGGTCGGAGTCGTGGACGTTCGACTTCTGGTCCGCGACCGGTTCGATCGCTGGTTGGGCCCGCATGGTCCTGCTCTCCAACCTCGGTACCGCCTGGTACCACGCCTTTCTCGTCGGTTCCCACCGGCAGCTGGTGGCCGTGATCGACACCGAGGTGCCGCTCCCCCGACCGGGCGCGCTCGAGATCCGCACCACGGGGCTGTGGGCCACACACATCTGTGAGACCCCGAACGACCATTGGACCATCGGGCTCGAGGCCTTCGGGCTCGGGCTCGACGATCCTTCGGAGCTCTACGGTCGGCAGTACGGCGACTCCGTCCCCCTCGGCTTCGATCTCGAGTGGGAGCACGCGGGCGCCGTCGACCCGACGACCGATCCGACGGTCACCTATCACCAACCGTGCCGGGTGAGCGGCGAGATCCTCGTCGGGGCCGAGGCGATCGACTTCGACGGTCACGGACGCCGCGAGCGCCACTGGGGTCCGCGGCAGGGTTGGGACGCCCGATGGTTCCGTGCCCATGGTCGACTCGACGACGGGACCACGTTCACGGTCGCTGTGGTCGACGGAGACCTCGCCGGGGCCGGTGGCAGCATCGACGGTGTCCCGGTGGAGGTCACCGAGGTGCGTGAGTCCATGGGGCCAGACGGGATCCCCCGCGCTGGCCGCGTCCGGCTGGGCACGCTGACGCTGGACCTCGAGACGCTGGCGACCACGCCGTTGGCGCTCCTCGACGCCGAGGAGCGCCGCACGCTGGCGCCACGTGCGCTGTGCCGGGTCTCGGTGGGTGACGGCCGTGGTCGCGGCGTGGGCTGGGCGGAGTGGAACGTGCCCCAGCAGTGAGCGGATGGACCCCTCAGGCGTCGGCGTCGACGACGATCACCGGCTCGGCCGACGTGTGGTCGCCAGCGAAGCGGGTGATGACCAGGATGAGGGCCGCGGCGATCACGGCGAGGACGATGGGCCAGAGCACGTCGCCGCGGGGCAGGGCCATCTCGGCACCGTTGGTGCTCTCCTCGCTCCCGGTGCCGTTCGGCCAGGGCCACAGGACCCGTAGGGAACCCGCCATCAGTCCGATGAGGCCGGCCAGCATGAGTTGCTCGTAGCGCTCGAGGGCCCATGACAGCGCCGAGGAGAAGAGGGCGAGACCGATGACGGCGCCGACCATGAAGACGCCGAGGAGGACCAGGTCACGCTCGTCGACTGCGTCGAGGACGGCGTGGTAGAGGCCGAGCATCAGGAGGAGGAACGATCCGGAGATGCCGGGCAAGATCATGGCGCAGATGGCGATGGCACCCCCGACGAAGACGAACGCCAGGGCAGGGTCGTCCACCTGGCCCGAGCCGAGACCGAGGAGCAGGAACGCGGCGACTGCAACGCCACCGCCGAAGGCGACGTGCGTGACGTCCCACCGCCGCACGAGCCCCACCGTGGTCACGAGGGATCCGGCCACGAGGCCGAAGAACACCCCCGCGGTCCGGATGGGCTCCTCCTCGAGGAAGTGGCTGATCACGCCGGCGAGGCTTACGAGGGCCAACCCGACCCCTGCGAGGAGCGGCAGCAGGAACCACCAATCGACGCGCTTGAGCTCGCCCACGAAGGACGTGGGACGACCTCGCACCAACTGGGCCAGGGCCCGGGCTCCCTGGCGGATCTGGGCCACCAGGGTCGTGTAGATCCCGAACACGAGAGCGATGGTGCCCCCGGACACGCCAGGAACGACATCGGCCGCGCCCATGCAGAAGCCGCGGACGACCTGGAGTGGAGCCTTGGCTCTCGAAGTCACGCCACGACGGTACCGGCGGGACGTTGCCCCGCCCCAACACCCGGTTACCGCTGGCCGAGCAGCTTGCGGTTCTTGAGTTGCGCCTTGACGTAGTCGCGGTTCATGAACGCGATGTAGTCGAGGGGGATCTCCTTCGGGCACGCCTCCGTGCACTCGCCGTGATTGGTGCACGAACCGAAGTACTGCTCCATGGTGTCGACCATGCCGACGACCCGCTGGTGGCGTTCGGCCTGGCCTTGGGGCAGCAGGTTGAGGTGCTCGATCTTGGCTGCCGTGAACAGTTGCGCGGCCGAGTTGGGGCACGCCGCCACGCAGGCACCACAGCCGATGCAGGCCGCGGCGTCGAACGAGGCGTCGGCGGCGTCCTTGGGCACGGGGATGAGGTTGGCGTCAGGCCCTGCGCCGGTGGGGACGGTGATGTAGCCACCGGCCTCGACGATGCGATCGAACGCGCCTCGGTCCACCACGAGATCCTTCAGCACGGGGAAGGCAGCGGCGCGCCACGGCTCGATGTCGATCTCGTCGCCGTCGGCGAACTTGCGCATGTGCAGCTGACACGTGGCCGTGCCCCGCTGGGCCCCGTGGGCCCGACCGTTGATCATCAGCCCGCACGACCCGCAGATGCCCTCCCGGCAGTCGTGCTCGAACTCGACGGGTTCCTCGCCCTCGGAGATCAGCCGCTCGTTCAGCACGTCGAGCATCTCGAGGAACGACATCTCCGGTGAGACGTCGTCCAGCTCGTAGGCCTGCATCGCGCCTTCGGCGTCGGCAGTGGCCTGCCGCCAGATGTTGAGCTTCAGCTTCATGAGGTCTTCCTCCTGGCCACAGTGTGGGCCTGGCTCACTTGTAGGAGCGCTGGGTGAGCGCCACGTTCTCGAACTCGAGCGGCTCCTTGTGGAGTTGGGCATTCGACGGATCGCCCGTCCACTCCCACGCCGACACGAAGGAGAACTCGTCGTCCCTGCGGAGTGCCTCGCCCTCCGGAGTCTGGCTCTCCTCACGGAAGTGACCGCCACAGGACTCGTTGCGTTCCAGGGCATCACGGCACATCAGCTCACCGAGCTCGAGGAAATCGGCGATGCGGCCGGCCTTCTCGAGGCTCTGGTTGATGCTGTCGCCGGTTCCCAACACGCGCAAGTCCTTGTAGAACTCCGCGCGCAGGGCCGGGATCTCCGAGAGCGCCTTGGTGAGGCCAGCTTCGTTGCGGGCCATGCCGCAGTACTCCCACATGATCTTGCCCAGTTCCTTGTGGAAGTGGTCCGGCGAACGGGTGCCGCCGATGGAGAGGAGCTGGTCGACCCGGTTCGAGACGTCCTGCTCCGCAGCGGCGAAGACGGGGTCGTCGGTGGGAACAGCAGGCTGACCGAGGATGCCGGACAGGTAGTTGGCCATCGTGTAGCTCACGACGAAGTATCCGTCAGCCAGGCCCTGCATGAGCGCCGAGGCGCCGAGACGGTTGGCGCCGTGGTCGGAGAAGTTGGCCTCCCCGAGCACGAACAGCCCCGGGATGTTCGACATCAGGTGGTAGTCCACCCAGAGGCCGCCCATCGTGTAGTGCACCGCCGGGTAGATGCGCATCGGCTGCTGGTACGGGTTCTCGTCGGTGATGCGCTCGTACATCTCGAACAGGTTCCCGTACCGCTCCTCGATGGCGTCCTTGCCGAGGCGGTCGATGGAGTCGGCGAAGTCGAGGTACACGCCGTTCTTGAGCGGTCCCACGCCGCGGCCCTCGTCCACGACGGTCTTGGCGTTGCGGGACGCGACGTCGCGCGGGACCAGGTTGCCGAAGGCGGGGTACTTCCGCTCGAGGAAGTAGTCGCGGTCCTCGTCAGGGATCTCACTGGCCTTGCGGGTCTCGTCGGGGTCCTTGGGGACCCAGACCCGTCCGTCGTTGCGCAACGACTCGGACATGAGGGTCAGCTTCGACTGGAAGTCCTCGGCGGGTGGGATGCACGTGGGGTGGATCTGGGTGAAGCACGGGTTGGCGAACGCCGCGCCCCGCCGGTGCGCCCGCCACACCGCAGTGGCATTGGAGTGCATGGCGTTGGTCGACAGGTAGAAGACGTTCCCGTACCCGCCCGTGCCGAGCAGCACAGCGTGGGCCGAATGCCGCTGGATCTCCCCGGTGCGGAGGTCACGGGTGACCACGCCGCACGCCACGCCGTCCTTGACGACGAGGTCGAGCATCTCGGTCTTGGTGAGGAGCTCGACCGTGCCGGCCGCCACCTCCTTCATCATGGCCTGGTAGGCGCCGAGGAGGAGCTGCTGGCCGGTCTGACCCCGGGCGTAGAACGTGCGCGAGACCTGCGCACCGCCGAACGACCGGTTGTCGAGGAGGCCGCCGTACTCGCGCGCGAAGGGCACGCCCTGGGCCACGCACTGGTCGATGATGTCGACGGACACCTCGGCCAAGCGGTGCACGTTGGCCTCGCGAGAGCGGTAGTCACCGCCCTTCACGGTGTCGTAGAAGAGGCGGTAGACGCTGTCGCCGTCGTTCTTGTAGTTCTTCGCCGCGTTGATCCCGCCCTGGGCGGCGATCGAGTGTGCCCGGCGGGGGGAGTCGTGGAAGCTGATGACCTTGACGTTGTAGCCCTGCTCGCCGAGCGTGGCCGCCGCGGCGGCGCCGGCGAGACCGGACCCCACGATGATGACGTCGAACTTGCGGCGGTTGCTCGGCGCAACCAACTTCATGTCGAACTTGTGCTGGGTCCACTTGTCGCCGATCGGCCCCGGTGGAACGGCACTGTCGAGGTTGCCGATCATTCGCCTGCCTCCTGCTCGCTGAGCTGCAACTCTTCCCTGGCCTCGTAGGTCTCGATGATGTCGTGGCGCTGGCTGCCCGAGAGGTCGTCGAACTCCTCGACCGTGAGATCGCCGTTTCGCAGGGCGTCGGCGAAGACCTCCTCGCAGGTGACGATCCGATCGCCGTCCTCGAAGCAGACGTCGTCGCTCGCTGCACCGGACACGACGGCGAGCGGGAAGCTCAGGTTGCCGAGGGTCACGAGGGTGGCGAACCCGATGGCGAAGTTGCGTCGCCACGAGTTGTACTTCGGGTTGTTGAGTCCGAGGCTCTGGAACATGCTCCACGCGCCGTGGAACAGGTGCAGGCCGAGGGCGAGGGTGGCGACGATGTAGATGGCCGCAGGGATCGCGTTGGTGAGGCTGCTCTGCACGTTGCGGTAGACGTCGCCACGCACGAAGTCGGGGTTCGCCCAGCCCCAGGTGAAATCGGCCAGGTGGTAGACGAGGTACAGCAGGATGATGACGCCGGTCCAGCGCATCGAACGGCTGGCGAAATTGGCGGCGTCGTAGTGCCGGGTGCTGGTGTACCCGCCGGCTCGCGCCCGCCTGTTCATCCAGCTCAGACCCCAGGCAGCATGGATGTGGAAGACGAACGCGGCGATCAGGCCGATGCGGATGATCCACAGCGTGAGCGTTCGGGGCAGCAGCGGGTAGAGGAGCTCACGGAGGAACTCGCCGTAGACGTTGAGCGCGTGGGCGCCCTGGTAGATCTTGAGGTTGCCGATCATGTGGCCGAACACGAAGCCCATGAGCACGATGCCCGTGATGGCCATGACCCACTTCTTGCCGACGGCCGAGCGGTAGAACGCGATCGGCCACGGCGCCGGCGGTCGGGCCTTGTGGATGGGTGCGACGCGCCCCGGCGGCTCCCCGTCCTGCCCAGCCTTGTTCATCGTCTGCATGACCACGAACGTACCCGTCCATCTCCGGGGTTCTGAACTCACCCCACGGTGGTGCGGTACTCGTTGTCCACCGGGTCGTCGCCGACCGTGCCGGCGAGGCGCAGGACAAGCGGGCCGACGGCGTCGGCCACCTCGAACTGGACAGTGCCGACGCGGACGCAGGAGTCGGCCGGGACCTCGCCCACGAAGGACCACTGGTGGCCGCCCCCGTCCCACGTGAGGGTGGCATCGACCAGTCCGGTGAGGTCGGTGCGGCGATCGGACACGACGTGTACGTCGAGGGCGAGGGCGTCGCCCGGTCGTACCGTCTCGGGCAACCGGTCGGCCACCACGATCACGGGGCGGCACGCGGCCCGGAGCGCTTCGTACGCCAGCTTCGGCTCTCGCTCGTGATCGAGCACCGACCACGTGATGGCCGGGTGGCCGTCGGCGAAGCAGAACTGGGCGAACCCGCCGGTGGGCCGGTACTTGAGGCGTCGCAGCGTCTCGATGTGATGTCGGACGACGGTGGCCTGGTACTCCTGGGTGGCCTGCTTCCACGACGCGTAGGTGTGGCCCTCGCGGGGCACGAACCGGTCGAGGATCGACTGCTGGAGCGAGTGTGTCTGGCCGAGCCGCTCCCAGTCGAGGTCGGGCCAGCGCTCCGCGTCGACGAACCCGTCGGACTCGGGAACCGCCTGGGCCCCGAACTCGGTGGGGAAGCGGACCTGGCTGGGCACAGCCTTGGCGAAGGCGGGGAAGTCCCGCTCTCGGCCGAAGTACCACCCGAAGTAGAGGTGGCTGTCGGTGCCTTGCAGCCGGGGGAGGTGGGGCAACACGCCGGAGTGCGCGACGACCGGTCGGGTGCCGTCGGTGCGCTCGATGGCCCGCTTCACCGAGCGGTCGAGGACCGACTTGTTCCACGTGGGCAGCTGCTGGGACGCGATGGCCCGCAATCCGAGCTGCGCCGTCCGGCGCGTATCGGTGAAGGCATCGGGCCCGATGTCGAGGCGCATCGGCTCGTTGTGCGCGCACCAGACGGCGATCGACGGGTGGTGGCCGAGCAGCGAGACCATCTCGCCGGCCTGGCGCGTGGCCTGCCAGCGGATCTGTCGGGCGTACCCCCATTGCAGTGGGAAGTCCTGCCACAGCAGCATCCCTGCTTCGTCGGCCGCCGCATACGTCTCCGGCCGGGCCACGTGGGCGTGGAGCCGCAACAGATCGAGACCGGCTGCCTTGGCCATCTCGACGTCGCGCCGGCAGTCCGACGCGGTGGCCTCGGCGAGTGCCATGCGGGTGGGACCCTGGTTGCTGCCCTTGAGGAACAGCCGCTCGCCGTTCACCTCCATGATCCACTTCCGCATCCGGATCGATCGGAGCCCCGTCCGGAACCGCCGGCTGTCCGAGACGGTGCTGCCCGCCGCGTCCCGGAGGCGGATCTCGACGGCGACGGTCTGCAGGTCGGCGGGACCGAGGGCATGGGGCCACCACAGTTGCGGACGGTCGATGGCGACCGTCCACTCCACGGTGTTCGCCCCAGCGGCCAGCGTGTGGTCGACCCCGTGATCGATGGACCCGACCGTGGTCCGGACGTGGGCGTCGACGGCAGCTGCGGCATCGAGCTCGGCGACAAAGGCCAGGACGGCCCGTTCGGCGCTGGCCTGTGTGCAACGCGTCGTGAGGCGCGTGATCCGGACCGGCCCGGTGTCGACGAGATGGACGGGTCGCCAGATCCCGCCCGGGTTCCACTCGGGATCGAAGCAGTCCCAGTGTTGGAAGACGCCGGTGATGTTCCGCTTGTTGGCCCGGTCGGTCTGCGGCGCGCACGTGGCTTCGACGGCCAGCGTGTGCTCGGTCCGGGCCCGCAGCGCATCGGTGACCTCGAACTCGTGCGGGGAGAAGTAGCCCTCCGTGTCGCCGAGGTACGCGCCGTCGAGCCAGATGTCGCCCTGGTAGAAGAGCCCGTCGAAGCGCAGCCACCAACGGCGGCCGCCCGGCCCCGCGTCCTGCTCGAATGTCGTGCGGTGGAACAGCGGTCCGTCCTCGTCGGCGAAGGCCGGTGTGGACCGCCAGTGCCCGGGCACACGGATCGGGTCCCAATCGCGCTCGTCGAGTCCGGGCTCGGCGAAGACCCGGCGCAGCTCGTCGTCGGCGCGGATCGCCACCCACTGGTCGGTCAGGCCCATGGCTGGCGCAACCTACCGGCTGATCCCGACCCGGCGACCGGGTCGCGGGACGGCGGCCTGGAGGTCACGGATAGGTTGACCGTATGACGAGTCCCGACCCGACCCGGCCTTCCACCCTCGGCGAGCTGAAGGACTCCGGCTGGGAGTCAGTGCCCGTCATCGACGAGATCCGCCGCAACGCGGTGGCCAAGATCCGAGCCGGCGAGCAGCTCTTCGCCGGCGTGATGGGCTATGAGGACACCGTCATGCCCCAGTTGGAGAACGCCCTGCTGGCCGGCCACGACGTGATCTTCCTGGGTGAGCGCGGTCAGGCCAAGACCCGCATGATCCGGTCCCTCACCGGACTGCTCGACGAGTGGATGCCCATCGTGAAGGGGTCCGAGATCAACGACGATCCCTCTGCGCCGGTCTCCGCCTATGCCCGGACGCTCGTGGCCGAGGACGGCGACGACACCGCCATCGACTGGGTCCACCGCGCCGATCGCTTCGGTGAGAAGCTGGCCACCCCCGACACCTCCATCGCCGACCTCATCGGCGAGGTGGACCCGATCAAGGTGGCAGAGGGGCGCTACCTGTCGGATGAGCTCACCCTCCACTACGGCCTCGTCCCGCGCACCAACCGGGGCATCTTCGCCATCAACGAGCTCCCCGATCTCTCCGAGCGGATCCAGGTCGGGCTCCTCAACGTGCTCGAGGAGCGCGACGTGCAGATCCGGGGCTACAAGGTCCGGTTACCGCTCGACGTGATGCTCGTCGCGTCGGCCAACCCGGAGGACTACACCAACCGCGGGCGGATCATCACGCCGCTCAAGGACCGGTTCGGCAGCCAGATCCGGACGCACTACCCGCTCGACATCGAGACCGAGATGGAGATCGCCAGCCAGGAGGCAATGCCGCTGGCCGCCGAAGGCGTGCAGGTGCGCATGCCGGGCTACATGAGCCAGATCGTCGCCACCCTCTCGCACCTCGCTCGCGAGTCGCCCCACGTCAACCAGCGCTCCGGCGTGTCGGTCCGTCTCACCGTGTCGAACCACGAGGTGCTCGTGGCCAACGCGGCCCGCCGGGCCCTGCGCAACGGCGAGGACCTGGTCGTGCCCCGGGTCTCCGACCTCGATGCGCTCGCGGCGTCGACGATGGGCAAGATCGAGATCGAGTCCCTCGACGAGGGCCGGGACGAAGCGGTCGCCGGCCACCTCCTGAACGCCGCCGTGCTCACCGTGTTCCGGGAGCGCACCGATCCCGCCGTCCTGCGCGACGTGCTCGAGGCCTTCGAGGGCGGGCAGGTGGTCGACACCGGTGAAGACGTGAGCGCCGGCGCGCTGGCCCAGCTGGTCGAGGACCTCCCCGGTCTGAAGGGTCCGGTGGCGACGCTCACCGACGGCGATGAGTCGGCTGCGGCCATCGCCAGCGCGGTGGAGTTCCTCCTCGAGGGGCTTCATCTCGGCAAGCGTCTCAACAAGGAGCAGGTCGGCGCTCGGGCGAGCTATCGCGCACGCGGCTGACAAAAGATCGGGGGTATCCACCGTTTTCCGGGGAAAAGGGGCAACGCTGGTGCACACCGAAATGGGAACGTCGATCGGAAGGGGATTCCCATGAACAAGTCCGACTTGGTCGGGGCCATCGCAGAAGCAAGCGGTGAGTCGAAGACTGCAGTGTCCGCCGTGCTCGATGCCTTCGAAGCCACGGTCACCGATGCGGTGGCCAATGGCGACAAGGTGTCGTTGCCCGGGTTCTTGACCTTCGAGCGGGGCCATCGCGCCGCTCGGACCGGCAAGAACCCCCAGACCGGAGAGGCCTTGCAGATCAAGGCCTCCAACGTCGCCAAGGTGAAGGTGGGCTCGAAGTTCAAGGAGAAGGTGGGCGCCACCACGTAATCCGCTCACTCCGGTTTCGGCCCCAGGGGGCCGTTCGACCGTCGTTTCGCTGTCGGCTGCTCGCTGGCGCTCCCGACGCCGACCGGTCCCCCGGTGCCGGGGTCACTCCCGGCCGGCCTCGTCCTCGATCTGCTCGCGCAGCGTCGCCAGCGTGCGACGGAGCAACCGCGACAGGTACGACTGCGACACCCCGAGCTGGTCGGCGATCTCCTGCTGCGAGCGATGCTCGACGAAGCGGAGGTGCACGATCTCCCGATCGCGTTCGTCGAGGCCGTCGAGCAGCGCGGAGACGTCCATCTGCTGCTCCACGTCGCCCATGTCGCCGTCGGCGCCGGCGATGGTGGCGCCCTTGGTGAGTGATCCGTCGCCGATCGGGGCGTCGAGACTGTCGGCTCGGAACGACGCGCCGGCGGCCAGCGCTTCGAGCACGCGATCGGTCGATTCCTCGAGCCACTCAGCCAGGTCGGCGACGCGTGGTACCCGACCGAGCTGCTGAGTGAGCTGCGGCTCGAGCCGGCGAGCCTGGACGGCGAGC
>JBPPNA010000112.1:0-3997 GCA_051306355.1 Acidimicrobiales bacterium
GCATCGGGTTCGGTCTTCATGGGAATCCACCTCACGTGTCGTGCTTGTGAGGGGGGCTCCCTTGGCCGGGTCCCCGCTGTCGCCAGACGAAGACCGTCCGACAGCGCCTAGCGGTGTGCCTGGGTGTCGCCAGCAGGGCCAACTACCAGCTGCGCTTGACCCTACTGGCTCGCTAGCAAGGGCCGGGACGAGAAAGGGGAGCAGCCTCCCGACTCCGCTAGGTCGTTGGTCGCTGGTCTAGTAGTGCGACCGTAGACGCCGCCACCACCCGGCGTCCTTCTCCTGGGGTCAACAAACTGTGCTGGTCCAACAACATGCCGAGCAGCAGTGCCAGCGGGTCCTCGACGAGCAGGTGGTCGGCGTCGGGGTTGCCGGTGACCGGCAGGACGGGCTTGGCCATGGCGTGATCCTAGGGAACGGCTATCGGACCCAGGGTGGGGCCAGTTCCGAGTCGATCCCGTGGGCCTCGATGGCCTCGGCGACCGTCTCGGGCTTCACGTCGCCGGCATCGGCGAGCGACGCCAGCGTGGCCACGACGACGTGCCCGGCGTCGATCTCGAAGAAGCTGCGCAGCGCCTCGCGGGTGTCGGAACGGCCGAAGCCGTCGGTGCCGAGTGAGGTGTACGGCCGGCCGACCCATCGCGACACCTGGTCGGGAACGGCACACATGTAGTCGGTCACGGCCACGACGGGTGCGCGCTCGACGTCGTCGCCGGCGTGGAGACGGTCGTGGACCATGGCGGTCCGTGGCTCCTCGTCGGGATGCAGTCGGTTCCACCGCTCGGTGAGCAAAGCCTGCTCGCGCAGCTTCTTGTAGCTCGTGACGGACCAGAGGTCCGCCGCGACGTCCCAGCGCTCGGCCAACTCGTCGCGAGCCTCGGCGGCCGCCCCGTAGGCGGTACCGGAGAACAGGAGTGTGGCCCGCTTCGACGGTCCCTCGGGCGCCTCGGACCACGGGTACATGCCTTCGATGACGCCGAGCTCGATGTGGTCGCCTCCAGGCATGGCCGGCATGAGGTGGGTCTCGTTGTACAGCGTCAGGTAGTACATGACGTCGCGCTGATCGTCGGGCGTGTCGGGCCCGTACATGCGGTCGAGCCCGGCCTTCACGATGAGGGCGACCTCGAACGCGAATGCGGGGTCGTAGGCCTCGACGGTGGGCACGGTGGAGGCGAGGACGAGCGAGTGGCCGTCCTGGTGCTGGAGCCCCTCGCCCTCGAGTGTGGTCCGTCCCGCGGTGGCACCGAGCAGGAAGCCCCGGGCTCGTGCGTCGGCTGCGGCCCAGATGAGGTCACCCACACGCTGGAAGCCGAACATCGAGTAGAAGATGTAGAAGGGCACCATCGGTACGCCGCGAAGGCGGTGCGAGGTGCCGGCGGCGATGAAGCTGGCCATCGAGCCGGCCTCGGTGATGCCCTCCTCGAGGATCTGGCCGTCCTTGCCCTCGGTGTAGGACAGCAGGAGGTCGTGGTCGACGGGCTCGTAGAGCTGACCTTTCGAGGCGTAGATCTTGATCTCCCGGAACAGCGAGTCCATGCCGAAAGTCCGGGCCTCGTCGGGAACGATGGGCACCACGCGCTGACCGAAATCGTCGTCGCGGGCCAGGTTGCGCAGCAACCGGGTGAAGCCCATGGTGGTGGCCGCCTCCTGCTTGCCGGAGCCGGCGAGCAGTTCGTCGTACACCGAGAGCGAAGGCAACGTGATGGGTTTGCGGACGGGCATCGGGCCCGACGGCAACGAGCCGTCGAGCGCCTTCTGGCGGGTCCGGAAGTAGTCGTGCTCGGGCGTGCCCTCCTGCAGGGTGATGTAGGGCGGGTCGGCCTCGTCGGAGAGCGCCTCCTCCGGGATCTCGTCCTGCAGGTAGAGCCGGTCGCGGAGCGAGCGGAGCTGGGTGAGGGTCATCTTCTTGATCTGGTGGGTGGCGTTGCGGCCCTCGACACCCTCGCCGAGCGTCCAGCCCTTGATGGTCTTGGCCAGGATGACCGTGGGACGGCCCTCGGTCTCGGTGGCTGCCTTGTAGGCGGCGTAGAGCTTCTTGTAGTCGTGCCCGCCGCGGGGGAGGTTGCGGATCTCCTCGTCGGTGAGGTGCTCCACCAGCTTCCGGAGCCGGGGGTCGGGGCCGAAGAAGTCGTCGCGCGTGTAGCTGCCGTCCTCGACGGCGTAGCGCTGGAACTGACCATCGACGGTGGTGTTCATCTTGTTCAGCAGCACACCGTCGACGTCGCGCTGGAGGAGCTCGTCCCATTTGGAGCCCCACACCACCTTGATCACGTTCCAACCCGCACCACGGAACACCGCTTCGAGCTCCTGGATGATCTTGCCGTTGCCGCGCACCGGGCCGTCGAGGCGCTGGAGGTTGCAGTTCACGACCCACGTCAGGTTGTCGAGGCCCTCGCGGGCGGCCAGCGAGATCGAGCCGAGGGTCTCGGGCTCGTCGCACTCGCCGTCGCCCAGGAAGCACCACACCCGGCTCTTGCTGGTGTCGTCGATGCGCCGGTTCTGCATGTACTTGAGGAAGCGGGCGTCGTAGATCGAGTTGATCGGCCCCAGTCCCATCGAGACGGTGGGGAACTCCCAGAAGTCGGGCATGAGCCGGGGATGGGGGTAGCTCGGGATGCCGGCGCCGCCCACCTCCTGGCGGAAGTTGTCGAGCTGGTCGGCGCTCAGACGGCCCTCGAGGAAGGCCCTGGCGTAGATCCCGGGCGCGGCATGGCCCTGGAAGTAGACGTGGTCGCCGGGGGTGCCGTCGTCCTTGCCGCGGAAGAAGTGGTTGAACCCCACCTCGTAGAGGGCGGCCGACGATGCGAAGGTGGCCAGGTGCCCGCCGATGCCTTCGGCCTTCTTGTTGGCCTTGATGACCATGACCGCGGCGTTCCAGCGGATGTAGGAGCGGATGCGCCGCTCGATGTGCTCGTCGCCGGGGAACCACGGTTCACGCTCGGGCGGGATGGTGTTGACGTACGGCGTCGAGACGGCAGCCGGTGAACCGACCTGCAGCTCACTGGCCCGCTCGAGCAACCGGGCGATGAGGTAGCGAGCGCGCGTCTTGCCGTGGGTGTCGACGACGGCGCCGAGGCTGTCGAGCCACTCGTCGGTCTCGCCGGGGTCGATGTCGGGCAGCTGGTTGACGTGGCCGTCGATCGTCATGGAACCAGCCAACCAGTTTCCGCGCAGATTTGCTCCTTACCGCCGGGTAGTTCACGCGGACGTTCGCGACACCGGGCCTATCCTCGCCCTGATGGCTGCCCCGACGACCCACCGAGCACCGGGATGAGCGCAGCGCGACGGGTGTGGACCGACGGTGCCTGCAAGGGAAATCCCGGCCCCGGCGGCTGGGCATGGGTGGCCGACGACCGGCGCTGGGCCAACGGCGCCGAGGCCCAGAGCACCAACCAGCGCATGGAGATCACGGCGGCGTACCGGGCCGTGCTCGCCCACGAGGAACCGCTGACGATCGTGTCCGACTCCACCTACGTCGTGAACTGCTTCCGGGACCGCTGGTGGGAGGGCTGGCTGAAGCGGGACTGGAAGAACAGCCAGCGCAAGCCGGTGGCGAACCGCGACCTGTGGGAGCCGTTCATCGACCTCTATCGCTCGCGGGACGGCGTGACCTTCGAGTGGGTCAAGGGTCACAGCGACGACGAGATGAACGACATCGCCGACCGGCTCGCCGTGGCGGCGTGCGAGGCTCAGGCAGAGGCGGCGGGCGACGAGGTGCCCGACGACCTCGGCGACGCCGACGTGATCGGCGCTCCCGCGTCGTCCGGGTCCGTCTCGTCCGGAAACTCCCGGGACCGCCGGCTGCCCGAGGGACAGCTCGTCGGTGTGTTCGGTGCCCGTCCGCCCGAGCTCGGCGGGTACGACCCCAACCCGATCGCCGACACCGTGGGACGGCGCCTCCAGGAGATCCTCGCCGCCAAGCTCCGCGTCGACCCCGACCTGCACGTCGTGTCGGGCCTGCGCCTCGGTGCCGAGATGATCGGCGCCGAAGCAGCGG
>JBPPNA010000139.1:0-5840 GCA_051306355.1 Acidimicrobiales bacterium
AACAACGACGTCCAGTGCTCGCACGCCTCGACCGTTGGGCCCATCGACGCCGAGCAGCGCTTCTACCTCGAGAGCCGTGGCGTGCCCACCGATCGGGCCGAGCGCCTGATCGTCAAGGGTGTGTTCGAGGAGGTCTTCGACGCCCTCCCGCTCGGCCCGTACGAGCCGGTGGCGCGTGCCGCGCTCGACCGAGAACTCGAACGGAGCATGGCATGAGCACCCGGGTCTGCGCCCTCGACGACGTGGCGCCCGACGGGGCCATCCGCGTCGACATCGACGGCCACCGCCTGGCCATCGTGCGATGCGACGGCGATGTGTACGTCATCGGCGACCGCTGCACGCACGCCGACATCTCTCTGGCCGAGGGCGAGATCGACTGCGAGAACAAGACGATCGAGTGCTGGAAGCACGGCAGCGAGTTCAACCTGGTCAGCGGCCAGGCCGAGACGCTTCCCGCCACCAGGCCGACCCCCACCTACGCCGTCGCCGTGAAGGGCGGCGAGGTCTTCGTGGAGCTGGACACATGAGCGTGACCCTCGAGATCCGCAACGTGAGCGCCACCGTCGCCGGCGAGGAGATCCTCAACGGCGTCGACCTCACGATCCACAGTGGCGAGGTCCATGCGGTGATGGGCCCCAATGGCGCCGGGAAGTCGACCCTGTCCGGCGTCCTCGCCGGGCATCCCGCCTACACCGTCACCGGTGGGACCGCCACGCTCGACGGTCAGGACCTGCTCGCTCTCGAGCCGTGGGAGCGGGCCCGAGCCGGCCTGTTCCTCGCCATGCAGTATCCCACCGAGGTTCCCGGCGTGCGCCTCGGGGAGATGCTCGAGGAGGCCTTCGAGGCGTCGGGCCGGGACCGCGGCGACGTCGCCGCTGTGGTGTCTGCCGAGGCCGGTCGGATCGGGTTCGATACCCGGTTCCTGTCCCGTCCCCTCAACGTCGACCTGTCGGCGGCGAGAAGAAGCGGAACGAGACCCTCCAGCTGGCCACGCTGCAACCGCGTTTCGCGATCCTCGACGAGATCGACTCGGGTCTCGACATCGATGCGCTGCGCGACGTGAGCCAGCGGATCGAATCTGCGACGGGGGAGGGCCTCGGCGTGCTCGCCATCACCCACTACCGGCGACTGTTCAGCGAGTTGCGTCCGGACCGCGTGCACGTGTTGGTCGGCGGCCGGATCCAGGCGAGCGGCGGGCCGGAACTGGTCGACACCCTGGAGGAATCGGGCTATGCGGACTTCGGGGACAGTCCGACCTGATCGGCAGATGCAAGAATCTGCCGACATCCATGTCGTATTTTCTTGATGCGCCGTCGTACAGTGTCGAGGGCGGCACCAAGCCGCACTGACGAGAGCGGGAGGCGACCCTCGACGAGGGCGACGAGATCTTGGCGGACAAGGCGACGACGAGCGAGCACGAACTGACGCCCGAATCGATCTCCGAGGTGATCGATGGCGGGGTCCTGCGCGCCGTTTTCCAGCCCATCGTCGACCTCTACACCGATCGGCCCATGGGCTGGGAGGCCTTCGCCCGCGTCGGTGAGACCGACGACGGCTTCGAGCAATGGCTCGACTCCGCCGACGCGGCTGGGTTGGGGGTCGAGTTCCAGTACTCGGCCCTCCACGCCATCGGCGCCCGCGGCGCCCCCCCGGACGACGGGATCCTGTTCGTCAACGTGGGCGTCGACCTGCTCGCTGATCCTCGCTTCCTCGAGGAGGGTTCTCGCCTCGGACCACGTCTCGCAATCGACGTCCGCGGCTCCGACATCGACCGGCTCGACGAGATCCCCAGCCAGCTCGACGACCTGGCCTCGGCGGGCATCCACCTCTCGATCGACGACACCACCGCCGCCAGCCTGGCCATGATCGCCCGGGTCCGGCCCTCCTTCGTGAAGATCGACAGCGCGCTCGTCCGCGACCTGGTCCATGACCCCGTCCCCCGTTCGGTCATCCGCGCCTACCTCGCTTTCGCCGAGATGGAGGACATCCACGTCGTCGCCGAAGGCGTCGAACGCCACGAGCAGCTCGACATCCTCCGGGACCTCGGGGTGCGCTTCGCCCAGGGCTACCTCTTCGGCCGCCCGTCGGCCTCGTGGAGCAGGGCCGCACCGACCCGGCCCCGGCCCCGGCCCCGGCTCTCGCTCGACCCGGGTCGCGATGCTCGACGGCGGTTCCAGACCGCCCACGACCTCCACACAGTCGCCGACGTGGCGTGTGCCGAGCTCCGGGCACTCGATCTGCTCGCCTCGTTCTACATCGAGCGTGAGGGTGTGCTGCGATGCATCGCCCAGCTCGGGTACTGGCAGGTGATGGACGGCATCCCTGTCGGCGTGGGCATCATGTCGAACGCGTTCCGGACCGGCCGGTCGCAGAACGCGACGATCGAGGACGACGACGACTTCATCGTCGCCGTTCCCGGCATCGTCGCCGAGCTCGCCATTCCTGTCCGGGTCGCCGGCCGCATCATCGGCGTGCTCAATGTCGAGTCGACGTCCCCGCTCGGCGATGCAGCCATCGAGGGAGCCCATCTCGTGGCACTGGCCATGGAGGAGCGCCTCACGGAGGTGGGGGCCACGCTCGAGAGCACGGCCCTGCACCGCCTCGCGCGATCCAACATCGAGCTGTCGACGCTCACCGAGGTGTGCTTCATCGAGACCGCGGCCAGCCGACTGGCCTGTGAGATCTCCGGACTGTCGTCCGCCCTCCTGGCCATGCCCAGCGTGCGCGATTCGCTCGAGATCCGCTCCCTCCAGGGCCCGCTCGGCGCCGATCTTCGAAACCTGTCGGGTCACGTCCTCGCCGAGCTGTCCCGCGATGTCGAGCACGTGTCGTGCTGCATCTCCAGTGGGGACGGACAGGGTCTGTCCAACTCGGCGATGGCGATGCTGCGCGAGTCCGGCGCCTCGGTCATCGCTGCGTTCTCGATCCGGTCCAAGGAGCTGGGCCAGGGCCTGCTCGTACTGGCCGACCATGCCCCGATCAGCCTCGACGTCGAAGAGCGGGAATCACTCGAGGTGCTCGCTCGGGAGTTGGGTCGCGCGTTCGACATGGCCGTCGTGATGGCCGATCTGCGGGCCCGCGCCACGCGCGACACGCTCACCGGCCTGGGGAACCTGGCCGCGTTCCAGGAGGCGCTTTCCGCGATCGGTGGTCGCCGTCGCGGCCGCTGGGCCGTGGCCATGGCCGACGTCGACGGCTTCAAGCGGGTCAATGACACCTACGGGCACCTCACCGGCGACCGCATCCTGCGCGAGCTCGCGTCGTCGATCGACACCGTCCTTCGTGCCGAGGATCGCATGTATCGCATCGGTGGTGACGAGTTCGCGGCCATCCTCCACGATGTCGACGCGTCCGGCGCCAACGACATCGGCGACCGCATGTGCGAGGCGGCCGGCGCGATCATGAGCGAGTTCGGGGCTGGCCTGTCCGTGGGCATCGCGCTTCCAGCTCCGTACGAGCTGGCGACCGAGTTCCTCGAACGAGCGGACAAGACGCTCTACGAGGTCAAGCGCGAAGCGCGCGGGACGGCGCGCGTGGCCCAGGCTCTGCCCGAGGACCCGCGAGATCGACCAGACCACGACCAGGGTTGAACCACCGTCGGATCAGGAGGTGGTGGCCTCCTGGATGCCCTGGGCCAGCGTGTTCCACGACAGGGTGGCGCACTTGATCCGCACGGGGAACTTCACCACGCCGCGCAGCGCCTCGAGATCGCCGAGCGAGACGTCCTCGGGAGCTTCGGCCGCCTCGGCAGGGTCGAGGCCCGAGTCGCCGGACTGCTCGAGACCCTGGCCCTCACCGTCGAGCTCCTGCTCGTGGATCGACATCATGGCCTTGAACGCCTTGGTGAGCTCGCGCACCTCGGCGAGGGTCTTGCCCTTCACGGCCGCAGACATCATCGAGGCCGACGACTGGCTGATCGAGCATCCCTGCCCGCCGATGCGGATGTCGTCGATGGTCTTGCCATCGGTGGACACGTAGAGCACGATCTCGTCGCCGCACAGCGGGTTGAACCCCTCGACCCGTGTGGCCGGCGGCGTCTCCAGCTCGCCCCGGTTCCGTGGGCTTCGGTAGTGATCGAGGATGATCTCGCGGTAGAGGTCTTCGAGTCCTGGCATGGTGATCCTGTCTCGGGCGGCGTCTAGAAGGTGAAGAAGTCGGAGGCGGCCTGGATGGCGTCAGCCAGCGCGTCGACGTCGTCGGTGTCGTTGTACACGTAGAGCGACGCCCGTGCCGTGGCGTTCACGCCGAGCGCCTGCATCAGGGGTTTGGCGCAGTGGTGCCCGGCCCGGACGCAGACGGCGTGCTGGTCGAAGACCTGGGTCAGGTCGTGGGGATGGACGTCCTTGTAGGTGAACGAGAACACGCCACCGCGGCTGGCCGGATCGGACGGTCCGTGGATGTCGATGTCGTCGCCGAAGCGCTCGGTGAGCGTGCGCAGCGTGTATGCCGTGAGCTCGACCTCGTGCCGACGCACCGCGTCCATGCCCAGCACGGACAGGTAGTCGCAGGCTGCACCGAGGCCGACGGCCTCGGCGATGGGCGGCGTGCCAGCCTCGAACTTCCACGGCAGCTCGTTGTGGGTGAACCCCTCCTTGGTGACCTGGAGGATCATCTCGCCGCCCCCGAGGAACGGCGGGGTGGCGTCGAGGATCTCCTCGGTGCCGTAGAGCACCCCGATCCCGGTGGGACCGCACATCTTGTGGCCGGTGAAGGCGACGAAGTCGGCGCCCCAGGCCTGGACGTCGGTGGGGAGGTGGGGTACGTGCTGGCTGGCGTCGACCACGGCGACGGCGCCCGCGTCGTGGGCCGCGGTGACGAGGCGCTCGACGGGGGTGATGGTTCCCAGCACGTTGGACATGGCCGAGAACGACAGGACCTTCGCACCGTCGAGGAGACGGTCGGCCTCCGACAGGTCGAGGTGGCCCTCGTCGGTGATCGGGATCCAGCGCAACTCGATGCCGATGGACTGGGCCAGTTGGTGCCACGGCACGATGTTGGCGTGGTGCTCGAGCTCGGTGAGGACCACGGCGTCGCCGGCTCGGAGGTGGGCGGCGCCCCAGGATCGGGCCACGAGGTTGAGGGCCTCGGTGGCGTTCTTGGTGAAGACCACGTTGCGATCCGAGGCGGCGTTGATGAAGCGGCGGACCTTGCGGCGGCCGCCTTCGAGCGCGTTGGTGGCTTCCTCGGCGATCTTGTAGGTGCCACGGTGGACGTTGGCGTTGGACCGCTCGTAGTAGGTGTCCATGGCGTCGAGCACGGCTCGGGGCTTCTGGCTGGTGTTGGCGGAGTCGAGGTACACGATCGGTGTCCCGTCGAACTCGCGAGCGAGGAGCGGGAAGTCCTTCTTCACCGTGGCCACGTCGAGGCCCCGCTCGTCGGCAGTCATCGCCGAGCCTTGAAGGCGTCGTAGCCGTCGGCCTCGAGCTCCTCGACGAGCTCGAACCCGCCGGAGGTCACGATGCGGCCGTCGATGAGGATGTGCACCACGTCGGGGCGGAGGTGGTCGAGCAGGCGCTGGTAGTGGGTGATGAGCACCACGCCGAGGTCGGGACGGTCGGCCCGGACCTCGTTGACTCCCTTGGCGACGACCTGCAGCGCGTCGATGTCGAGGCCCGAGTCGGTCTCGTCGAGGATGGCGATCTCGGGCTCGAGGATGGCCATCTGCAGGATCTCGTTGCGCTTCTTCTCGCCGCCGGAGAAGCCCTCGTCGAGGTACCGGTCGGCGAAGCTCGGGTCCATGTCGAGGCGCTCCATCCACTCCATGATGGACAGGCGCAGCTCGAGGACGGACAGGTCGATGCCCTTGCGGGCCGACAGCGCTTGGCGCAGGAAGTTGATCA
>JBPPNA010000208.1:0-10436 GCA_051306355.1 Acidimicrobiales bacterium
CCGCGTCACTTCCGCCAAGACCTGGTGTCGTCGATCACCGCGGCCCTCCGGGAGTCGGGCGCCGACCCGGCGCGTCTGGTGGTCGAGCTGACCGAGAGCGCCGCCGTGGACGACGTCGAACTCGTCGCCGACCGCCTCCGCGAACTGCGCGACTTCGGCGTCTGCGCCGCCATCGACGACTTCGGCACCGGCTACTGCGGACTCCAGTATCTCGTGGATCTGCCCGTGAGCACGCTCAAGCTGGATCGCTCGTTCGTCCAGGCCATGACGCCCAGCTCGGCTGCCATCGTGGCTGCGACCATCGCCATGTCCAAGAGCCTGGGCCTCACCCTGGTCGCCGAGGGGGTCGAGACGGCAGAGCAACGCCGCTTCCTCGAGCGCAACGGGTGCGACCGGATGCAGGGGTTCTACCTGGGACGACCCATGCCGGCCGACGATTTCGTGGATCGTCTGCGGGTCGAGGACGCCGAGCGCCGCTCCGATGCTGCGCTGGCGGCGGAGATCGCCGCCGCGCCGCCGCGGCCGGAATCAGTCGCCGAGCCAGCGCAGAGCGGACCGGGCGGCGTGCACACCGCACATCCCGTGGACGCCACCGCCGGGCGGGGTTGACGCGGAGCAGAGGTACACCCCGTCGACGGGCGTCCGGTAGGGGTCGACCGCAGGCCAGGGTCGCAGCACCAGTTGGGTCCCTCCGTGTGAGCCGGCGGAGATGTCACCGCCCACGAAGCTCGGGTTGTACTCCTCGTATGCCGCTGCGGTCGTGACGTGCTGGTCCAGGATCACGTCCCGGAACCCGGGTGCGAACCGCTCGATCTGTGCGGTGATCCGATCGGTGACGTCGAGCGTCGATCCGTTGGGCACATGGCAGTACGCCCACAAGGTGTGGTGCCCGTCGGGTGCTCGGGTGGGATCGACCAGACTCTGCTGAGCGACGAGCACGAAGGGGCGCTCGGCGTGCTCTCCCGCGGCGACGGCGGCCTCGGCCGCGGCGACCTCCTCGAACGTGCCGCCCACGTGCACGGTCCCGGCCCGACGGGCCTCGGGGTTGGCCCAGGGGACAGGACCTGACAGGGCGTAGTCGATCTTGCACGCGCCCGGCCCGTACCGGAATCGCTCCAGCCGGCGGCGCGCCCGCCCGTCGATGCGGTCCCCGGCCAGGCCGGCCAGCTGGCGTGGTGTGACGTCGGCGATGAGCACCCGGTGGGACGGGAGCTCGTCCAGCGATTCGACCCGTGACCCGGTCACCACGGTGCCGCCCAGGTCCTCGAGGTAGGAGACCAGGGCATCGGCCAGCTTCTGGGATCCGCCCCGGACGACCGGCCAGCCGTGGACGTGGGCGAGGCCGCCCAGCACCAGGCCGAACGACGCGGAGAACGGGCGGTCGAGGGGAAGGAAGCCGTGGGCCGCGATGCCGCCGAAGAGGGCACGGAGCTCGTCGCTCTCGAACCGGTCGACGACCGACGACGACGATCGCACGGCGTGCAAGCCGAAGCGGGCCATCGACACCGGATGGCGGGGCGGTCGGACGATCGGTCCGAGCAGGGCGTCGCCGACGTCGTCCCAACGATCGACCAGGGGACCGAACAGGCTGCCCCAGGCCTCGCCGTCGGCCCCGTTGGCCGCCACTGTGGCGTCGAGCGACCGGTGCATCACCCCGGCACCGCCGCCGTCGAGGGGATGGACGAGGGCCACGTCGGGATGGACGAGCTCGCACCCGTGGTCAGCGAGTGGCACGCTGCGAAAGAACGGCGAGCCGGCAGCGAGCGGATGGACGGCCGAGCACACGTCGTGGTGGAAGCCAGCTCGGGTCAGCTCGGCCGTGCGGGTGCCACCGCCCGGTGTGTCCGCAGCCTCGTGGACGGTCACGGCAATGCCGGCTCGCGCCAGGGTGATCGCCGCCGCCAGCCCGTTCGGGCCCGCGCCGATCACGATGGCCTCGGTTGCGGACGAGGTCATGACCGCTCCAGCGGAGTTGCGGCCCTGGCCTCGGCCCGGGCAGCGGGGTCCTGGCGGTAGAAGCGCTGCAACACGCCGTAGAGCTGCGGCTTCTCCTCGCGGAGGGACAGGGCCCGATCGAAGAACGCCTCCGTGGCCACAGCGAAGAACTCGGCCGGGTTGGTGCCTGCATAGCCGCGCAGCACAGCGTCTGGCTCCTGGCTGCGCCGCAACCGGCGGTACTCCCGCGTGCAGACGTCGATCCATTCAGCCCGCGCCGAGCGGGACGGGAACGACGGCGTGCCGTCGAAGCCGCCGCTGGCGACGTCGATCTTGTGGGCGAACTCGTGGATGACGACATTGTGGCCCCGCTCGGGGTGACGGGCGTCGTTGCGGACGGCATCCCAGGCGATGACCACCGGTCCGCGACGATCGTTGGCGTGCCCGAGCACCCGGAGGGGTCCGTCGGCCACCACACCGCGCATGGTGGTGGCACGAGGGCCGTTCCGGGTGATGGTCCGGGGATGGATCACGATCGCCCGGACGTCGCGATAGGCGTCTCGGTCGAGTCCGAGGATCAACAGCGCCGCCTGCGAGGCGACGGAGATCACGATCTCCTGGGTGAGGGCGAACCCCCGTGCGGCCTCGAAGTGCTTGGTGCGCAGCAGCCACTCGACGAGCTCGCCCAGTCGGTTTCGCTCCGCATCGTCGAGCAGGGCCCAGTGCTGGACGCGTCGCTCGACGATCGGCTCCCAACCGTCGAGATGGGCTCGTCGCTGTCGTCGTCGCACCCGCGTCGACGCTATCGGCGAGTGAGTCCATAGGGTCGCGGCGTGCCCAACCTGCAGGGGATCGCCGCCGTGTTCGATCGGATCATCCCGGCCGACGACCATCCTGCGGTGTCCGGCGCTGGGCTGTTCGAGCACCTCGACGAGTTGCGGTCCGAGGACGCGACCCGTGCAGTGGTGGAGCGGGCCGAGGCGATCGTGGAGGCGCTGGACTCGGCGGCGCGTGAGTCTCACGGGAAACCCGTCGCCGCACTGGCTGGCGACGAGATCGACGAGCTCGTCGCGGCGCTGGACTGGCACGACCGCGAACATCTCGTGCAGCTGGCCGCCGAGGCCTACTACGGCGGCCCCGGTCGCGCCGGCGCGCGGATGATCGGGTACGACGCCAGCCCGAAGCGCAGCCCCGGGGCGCCGGTGGTCGAGCCCGTGCTGGCCACGACCGGGTTCGACGCCATCGAGGAGCACTACGACATCGTGGTCCTCGGGGCTGGTGCCGGCGGTGGGGTGGCGGCGTGCGTGCTGGCCGAGGCCGGCGCGCACGTGCTCCTCGTCGACCGTGGCGCGGTGCTCCGCTACGGCGACATCGGCCGGGACCACCTTCGCAACCACCGCGCCGCCGTCTATGGGCAGAACACCGGCCCCGACCCGATCGGGAACCCGCGTGTGCTCGTCGACGAGTCCGGTCGTGCGAGTGTGATCGAACAGCCCCACGATCCTCGATGGAACGGCAACGCCATGGCGGTCGGCGGGGGGACCCGGGTGTACCAGGGGATGGCGTGGCGGTTCCTCCCCACCGACTTCCGCATGGCGAGCACGTACGGGGTCCCCGATGGGAGCTCGCTGGCCGATTGGCCCATCTCCTACGACGACCTCGAACCCCACTACGAGTGGGTGGAGCACGCCCTTGGTGTCTGTGGCGACGGAAGCGCCCACGTGGTGCAGGGACGCCGTCGGCACGAGTACCCGCTGCCGCCACTGCCGCCGAACGTCGATGCCGGCGTGCTGACTGCCGGCGCGGCGAAGCTCGGTCTGCGCACCGGACCGGTTCCCCTGCTCATCAACTCCGAACCACGGGACGGTCGGGCCCGGTGCGTGCGCTGCGGCGAATGCGTCGGGTTCGCGTGTCCCACCGATGCGAAAAACGCCAGCCACAACACGGTCATCCCCCGCGCCCTCGCCACCGGGAACGCCACGCTGGCCGACCGGTGCCGGGCCATGGAACTGGTCACGGATCCGACGGGCGCGGTGGACGGCGTCCGCCTGCTCGACGAGCGCTCCGGTGCCGTCACGACCGTTCGGGCGGGAGACATCGTGGTGGCATGTGGCGCCATCGAGACGGCCCGGTTGCTCCTCGCCAGCCGGAGCGGACGCCACCCGACCGGCATCGGAAACCGACACGATCAGGTGGGGCGCCATCTCCAGGGCCACAGCTTCGCCAGCGCCTTCGGCCTCTACGACGAACCCGTGACGGACATGTTCGGGCCCGGGGTGAGCATCGCCACCTGTGATCACAACCACGGAAACGACGGGTTCGTGGGCGGCGGTGTCATCGCCAATGAGATCCTCAAGCTCCCCATCGTCCACTGGCGCTGGTCACATCACCCCGACGCGCCGCGATGGGGGACGGCTGCCAAGGCGGCGATGCGTGAGTCCTACCTGCGGACCGGCCACCTCTTCTGCCAGGTGCAGGAGATCCCACGAGCCGGGAACCGGGTCACCCTGGCCGGCACCCTCGACGACCGGGGTTCACCGGTCGTCGCCCTTGCGGGCGCCGCCCACCCGGAGACGATCCGGACCTCGGTGCACGTCCAGTCGGTTGCGGCGCGATGGCTGGAGGCCAGTGGCGCCGTGACCGTGTGGACCGATGCCGTGTCGACCGGTCTCACCGCCGGCCAGCACCAGGCCGGAACGTGCCGGATGGGGACCGATACCGCGACCTCGGTGACCGATCCGGAAGGCCGGGTGCACGGTCACGCCAACGTGTGGATCGCCGATGCGTCGGTGCACGTGACCAACGGCGGGTTCAACCCCGTCCTCACCATCGACGCGCTGGCCCACCGCACGGCGCAGCGGTTGCTCCGGGAGCGGTGATTCAGCGCTCGGTGACGAGACTCGCGTACTCCGGATTCCCGTCGATGAACTCTCGCACGTACCAGCAGCTGGGGATCACCTTGCGGTCGTGCTCGCTCAGGTCGTCGAGCGCCCGCCGGACGAGGACGCCACCGAGGCCGCTGCCGCGGGCATCGGGGCGGATCTCGGTGTGGTGCAGGTCGAAGGTCTCGCCGTCGGAGGTCTGCCGGATCCGGTAGTCGATCAGGCCGACGTGCTCACCGTCACGACGCAACAGGTAGCGGTGACCTTCGTCGTCGTGCACGACGTCGAGCTCGGAAGGGGTGGTCTCGTGCGCGGTCATGGCGCAGTCCTACCCGCTTCGGTCCGCGATCACCCGTTCGACGTCGCGTTCGACGGCAGGGCCCCGGGGAGGCACCATCGTGGGGTGATCCGACAACTGCACGCTGCCTCGGACGTCGTCGACCTCGTCCCGCCGGGCGCCGACATCATCGTCCCCCTCGCCAACGGCGAGCCCGTGGCGCTGATCACCGCGCTGGGCGAACACGCCGATCGGCTGACCGACGTCACCGTGCACCAGATGCACGCCCTCCACGACCACCCCTACCTGCACGGGGAGTGCAAGCCGCACCTGTCCCACCGGTCGTACTTCCTCTCCCACATCACGCGTCCCGCCTTCGCCGCCGGCGGATGCGATCTTGTGCCCTCGCATTTCAGCGAGGTCCCGCTCCTGCTCCGTTCGCGAGCCGAGAACCCCATCGTGCTGGCCGCATCCAGTCCGCCGGATCGCCACGGCTTCTTCTCACTCGGGACGAACGCCGACTACGTCGCCGGCCTCATCGGCAAGGTCCCCTTCGTGCTCGAGGTGAACGAGCACATGCCCCGAACCCGCGGTCGGAACCTCCTCCACCGCAATCAGGTCAAGGCGTACTTCGAGTCGGATCGCCCCCTCGTCGAGGTGGTGGGTCGTCCACCGTCGCAGGACGACCAGCGCATCGCCGAGTTCGTGGCCGAGCGGATCCCCGACCGCGCCACCATCCAGGCCGGCATCGGGTCCATCCCCGATGCCGTCGTGCGGTTGCTCATGGACCACAAGGACCTCGGCGTGCACACCGAGCTGCTCTCCGACGGCCTCGTGTCATTGGTCGAAGCCGGCGTGGTCACGGGCATCCACAAGCGCCGCCGACCCAACCGCCTGGTCACCACCTTCGCCCTCGGCACCCAGGCCGTCTACGACTTCCTCGACAACAACCCGGTGGTCGAGCTGCTCCCGGTCGAGTGGGTCAACGATCCGCGTGTGATCGCCCAACACGACGACTTCGTCTCCATCAACGCCACCACCGAGGTCGATCTCCTCGGGCAGTGCGCGTCGGAGACCATCGGCGGGAAGTACTGGTCGGGCAGCGGAGGCCAGGCCGACTTCGCCCGCGGCGCCATGTTCAGCGAGGGCGGCCAGGGCTTCATCGTGCTGCCCTCCACGGCCCGCAAGGGCACGGTGAGCCGCATCGTGTCGACGCTCACCCCGGGGTCCGTGGTCACCACGCTCAAGAACACCGTCGACCACGTGGTCACCGAGCACGGCGTGGCCGAGTTGCGGGGCCGCTCGGTGCGCGAGCGGGCCGCGTCGCTCGTCGCCATCGCGGCGCCGGAACACCGCGACTCGCTGCGTCGCGACGCCGTCGAGCTCGGTTACGTCTAGCTTCAGGCGACCACGAGATCGGCGACGTGGGTGCCGGCGTGGTTCTCGATCCTCCGGCGGTGGTCGAACACGTCGGCCCGGTCGAAGCCCTCGACCTCGGCGAGCACGTGACCGAGTGCGATCTCCGAAGCGGGTACGTGCCCATCGACTGTCTTGAGCGCGATGCCCAGGCCCCGACCGGCGAGCGCAGCCAACTGCACCCCCTCCACGCCGTCCTTGGCGATCACGTCGCCGGCCGCAGCGGCCATCAGGTCGGTCGGCAGGCCATCGGTGCCGGCGACGAGCCACGGGTGGGCGATCATGGCCGCGCCGAGGCGCCGGACTGCAGCGGCCCTGTCGTCGGGCCAGTGACCCTCGGGCGATGCGAACCGCGCTGCCGCCAGCGCGAGCGCCCGGAGCGGGACGGGATGGACGGGAACGCCGCACCCGTCGACCCCGGCCCGTGATGGGTCGAGGTTCTCGCCCGTCGTCTCGGCCAGCGCCGTGGTGACGAGCTGCTGCACCGGGTGGTCAGGGTGGATGTATCCGGTGGGATCGGTGCCCAGGTGCCGAGCGATCGTGAGGAAGCCGACGTGTTTGCCGGAGCAGTTGTTGCGTGCCGCAGTCGGTCCCCGGCTGGCCTCCACGCCGCACTCGAGGTCTTCGTGCGAACACCCG
The DNA here is from genome assembly GCA_051306355.1 of Acidimicrobiales bacterium. Taxonomy (GTDB): domain Bacteria; phylum Actinomycetota; class Acidimicrobiia; order Acidimicrobiales; family Salinilacustritrichaceae; genus Salinilacustrithrix. The sequence continues at coordinate 7,150 of JBPPNA010000208.1, forward strand.
ATCCGATCGAGCCACGACTCGACCGCTTCGACATGCCCGGGTTCACCGTTGTGGGAGGAGCAGGCCAGGGCCAACTCACGCTCGCCGAGCTCGAAGGCGTCCGCAGCGCCGGTCTCCACCAGGGGCAACGCCTGGAGCGGCTTCACCGCAGATCGCGGGTGCACGACCCGTTCCAGGTCCCCCCACGAGTACAGGATCTGGCCACCGGCGTCGACAACCACGGCGTGCACTTCGTGGGTGCTCTCGGGCAGGGGTCCCCGTCGGAGCTCGATCGTGAGTGGTTCGTTCGAGGGTCCGGCCACCGGCCTGAGAGTAGAGCCGGAGCTGGGCAAGGGTCAGGAACTGCAGGAGAGCATGGAGCAGCCCGCACGGCTCCGGGCCCATTCGGGGCGCTTCTGCGCGAAGCGTTCCCGGCCGGGCTGGTCGGTGTACGGGGTGCGCAGCGTGTCGAGGAGCTCGTCGACCAGCCCGAAGTCGCCGGCCGTGGCGTCGTCGATGGCCAGCTGGGCCACGTAGTTGCGCAGCACGAAGCGGGGGTTCACCGCGTCCATCGCCGGGCGGACATCGTCGCCAGCGACCCGGTCGCGCCAGCGACGCAGCCACCCTGCGATGCCGGTGAGCACGTCGCCTTGGAGCTCGTCGGGCCGGTAGTACGCGTCGAACAGCGGCTCCACCAACGAGCGGTTGCTGGTGTCCTCGGTGGCAGCCACGTCCGGCAGCGACCGGAAGAAGATGGTCATGTCGGTCTCGGTGGTGGTGAGTACGTCGAGGAGGTCGTCGACCAGCTGGCGGTCCTCGTCGCCGGGAGTCCCCTCCGGGGCGAGACCGAGCTTGGCGAGCCACATCGCCCACCAGCCCGACTCGATGCGGCCGGCGTACTCGCCGAGCGTGGCCTCGAGCATGGTGGTGTCGCCGACGATGGGCAGGAAGGCACCGGCGAGCCGGGCCAGGTTCCACTGCGCCACCATCGGCTGCTGGCCGTAGCGGTAGCGCCGGGTGCCGCGGTCGGTGGTGTTGGGGGTCCAGTCGGGGTCGTAGTCCTCGAGCCAGCCATAGGGTCCGTAGTCGATGGTGAGACCGAGGATCGAGACGTTGTCGGTGTTCATCACGCCGTGGACGAACCCGACTCGCATCCACTCGAGCATGAGCTCGGCAGTGCGTTCGGTCACCTCGGCGAAGAGCTGGAGGAGGAGGTCACGGCGCTGCTTGTCGGAGGACGGTGCGCCGAGGTGGCCGAAGTCGTGCTCGAGCGCGAAGTCGACGAGGGCGCGGAGGAGGTCCTGCTCGCCCATCGCCGCCGGCAACTCGAACGTCCCGAAGCGCGTGAACGACGGCGCCACCCGGCAGACGACGGCGCCGGGCTCGGGACCGGGATTGCCGTCGTAGAACATGTCGCGCACCACGTCGTCTCCGGTGGTGACGAGGCTGAGCGCCCGGGTGGTGGGGACACCAAGGTGGTGCATGGCCTCGCTGCAGAGGAACTCCCGCACGGAGGATCGCAGCACGGCCCGACCGTCGGCCCGGCGGGAGTACGGCGTGGGGCCGGCGCCCTTGAGCTGCAGCGTCTGGTGGACGCCGTCGATGTCGGTCACCTCGCCGAGCGCGATGGCCCGGCCGTCTCCGAGTTGGCCGGCCCAGTTCCCGAACTGGTGCCCGCCGTAGCGGGCGGCGTAGGGCACGGATCCGGCGGCGAGACGGTTGCCGCCGAGGATCCGGGCGAGCTCGTCGCGCTCGGCGAGCGTGGGCTGCGTCGGCAGTCCCAGCTGGGCGGCCATCTCCGGCGACCAGGCCGCCACGTCAGGGCCGGCAACCGGTGTCGGGGTCACCGGCGACCATGCCGCGCCGGGCACGGGCCGGGGGAAGATGTCGGCCCGGGGATCGCCAGGAAGCGACCGGACGAAGCGATCGTCCCAGTCGAGCCGGTCGAAGACGGTGGTGGTCTCGGTGACGATCCCCCAGTACTACCCGCTTTTCGGGTCGGAACCTGCTAGCTCTGGGCCCGTGGCAGCCGACGACTTCATCCGCGACGCCGTCCGGGCCGATCTCGACGCCGGCCTCTTCGATCGTGTCCAGACGCGCTTCCCCCCGGAGCCGAACGGCTACCTCCACATCGGCCACGCCAAGTCGATCGGGCTCAACTTCGGGCTGGCCGAGGACTTCGGTGGAAGGTGCAACCTCCGCTTCGACGACACGAACCCGGCGGCCGAGGACATCGAGTTCGCCGACGCCATCGTCGACGACATCCGCTGGCTCGGCTTCGAACCAGCCGAGGTGTTCCACGCCTCCGACTACTTCGATCAGCTCTACGCCTGGGCCGAGGAGCTGATCGGCAAGGGCCTGGCCTACGTCGACGACCAGGACGCCGAGACCATCTCCGAACAGCGGGGCGGCTTCGGCCAGGCCGGGACCCAGAGCCCGTTCCGCGCCCGCACGGTGGAGGAGAACCTCGGGCTGTTCCGCCAGATGCTCGATGGAGCCTTCGCCGACGGCGACAAGGTCCTGCGAGCCAGGATCGACATGGACCACCCCGTGATGACCATGCGCGATCCGGTGCTGTACCGGATCCGCCGGGTGCCCCACGCCCGCACCGGTGACGGCTGGCTGATCTACCCGACCTACGACTGGGCCCACGGGCAGTCCGATGCCATCGAGGGTGTGACGCATTCGATCTGCACCCTCGAGTTCGCCGATCACCGCCCCCTCTACGACTGGTGCCTCAGCCACCTCGAGCTTCCCCACACCAAGCCCCACCAGACCGAGTTCGCCCGGCTCAACCTGACCCACACCGTCATGTCCAAGCGCCTGCTCAAGACCCTGGTCGACGACGGCACGGTCGACGGCTGGGACGACCCCCGCATGCCCACCCTGCGGGGGATGCGCAAGCGGGGCTACCCCGCGGCGGCGATCCGGACCTTCGTCGAGGAGATCGGGGTGGCCAAGACCAACTCGACGGTCGAGATCGAGCTGCTCGAGTCCCACGTGCGCCGCCACCACAATGCCCATGCCCTGCGGCGGATGGCGGTCCTCGACCCCGTGAAGGTGGTCATCACCAACTGGCCCGAGGGGCAGGTCGAATACGTCGAGGCGGTCAACAACCCCGAGGACGACGCAGCGGGGACGCGCCAGGTGCCATTCACCGGCGAGCTGTGGATCGAACGGGACGACTTCATGGCCGACCCGCCACCGAAGTACTACCGGCTCACCCCGGGCCGTGAGGTTCGGCTGCGCGCCGGCTACTTCATCACGGCCACCGATGCCGTCACCGACGCAAACGGTGACGTCATCGA
>JBPPNA010000141.1:0-3760 GCA_051306355.1 Acidimicrobiales bacterium
CGGTGGGCGATCACCGTGTTCTTCTGGCCGATCCGCCAGACCCGGTCGCGGGCCTGGTCCTCGACCGCCGGGTTCCACCAGCGGTCGTAGAGGACCACGTGGTTGGCCGAGGTGAGGTTGAGGCCGGTGCCTCCGGCCTTGAGAGACAGCACCATGGCGCCGGCCCCGGTTCCGTTCTGGAAGTCTGTGACCAGCTGGTCGCGGGCTCCACGGGCCAGACCCCCGTGGTAGCAGGCGATGGGGAGGCCGTGCTTGTCCGTGAGGTAGTCGGCCAGCTTCTCGCCCCAGCTGGCGAAGTGGGTGAAGATCAGGAGTCGCTCGCCCGATTCGAACACGGACTCGACGATCTCGTTCAGGCGGGCCAGCTTTCCGGACCGGCCGTCGAGCGGCTCGCCGGTGCGGGTGTAGGCCTCGGGATGGTTGCAGATCTGCTTGAGAGCCGTGATGGCAGCCAGCACCGCACCCTTCTTCTTCGGGGTGCCCTCCTGGTCGGCGGTCTCCAGGACCAGACGGTCGAGCACGGCCTGGTAGAGACCGATCTGCTCGGTCGTCATGGCGCAGTGGTCGAGCTCGTCGATCCGGTCGGGGAGCTCGGCCGCGATGGCCGGCTCTGCCTTGGTGCGGCGGAAGACGAGGATGCCGTTGAGGGCCCGCAGGGCGCTCTCGGCGCCGTCCTTGCCGCTCCCGCTGGGCGAGAGCTGGGCGATGAACTGGGCCCGGCTGCCGACGAGGCCAGGGTTGCAGTAGTCGATGATCGACCACAGGTCACCGAGCCCGTTCTCGATGGGTGTGCCGGTGAGGGCGATCCGGTTGCGGGCACCGATGCGGCGCAACTGCTGGGCCGTCTCCGAGGTGGGGTTCTTGATGGCCTGGGCCTCGTCGAGGACGACCTTGGCCCACTCGACCTTCTCGAGGGCATCGACGTCGCGCACCGCCGTGCCGTAGGTGGTGATCACGAGGTCGGCTCGCTCGATCATCTTGGGGATGCCCGCAGGACTGGTGCGGTTCGGGCCGTGGTGCACGACGACCCGGAGGCGCTTGGTGAACCGGCGCGCCTCGGCTGCCCAGTTGCCGACCACGGCGGGAGGTGCGACGACCAGGGTGGGACCGTGGCCGAGGGTCTCGGTCACGTGGGCCAGCATCGTCGGCGTCTTGCCCAGACCCATGTCGAGGGCGAGGCAGCCGCCGAGACCGGCGTCGTCGAGGAAGCGCAACCATGCCACGGCCTCGGCCTGGTAGCTGCGGAGCTCGCCGTTGAAGCCCTCCGGTGTGCTGACGTCGGCCTCGGAGATCCGGGACGCGCTGCGCAGCAGGTCGGCGGCCCATCCGCCGCCGGTGATGGAGATGCCGCCACCGAGCGGTGACCCTTCCAGGCCGAGGGCCTGTCGGAGCATGTCTGCCCCGCTGAGCTGGGTCCGGTCGGCGCGTTCGGCCAGCGCGGCGGCGGCCTCACGCAGGTCGGCCTTGTCGAGCTCGACCCACCTCTCGCCCGAACGGATGAGCGGACGGGCCTGGGCGGCCAGGCGCTGTACGTCGGCGGCGGTGAGCTCGACGTCGTCGAACACCACCGACCAACGGACGTTGGCCAGCTGCTGGGCCCCCACCACCGACTCCTGCGCTTCCTCGGCGGTGAGGCGCAGCCCCGGCGTGGGCTTGCGGCGCGACAGCGCCGGCACCCGCACGTCGAACCCGGCCGTGGCCAGGACCTCGCCCGTGGTGCTCATGAGCTGCCAGGCCTCTTCCTGGCTGAGGATGACCTCGCCTCGACGCCGGCCGCCGGGACGGCTCAGCTCCGGGAAGACCCGTTCGATGCGAGCGAGTTGCTCCCGCATCTCGCGGGCGCGGGTGTTCGAGGCGTTGACCATGGCGACCTCGACCGGCTCGAGCGCGTCGTCGGGTCCAGGGCCGAGCACCGAGCAGTGCCACGCGTTGCCCTCGTCGGGAGGGTCCAACTGGACGGTGAGGGCGAACTTGGCCGTGCCGGTCACCGGGGCAGACCACTGGTCGAGCCGGCGGACCAGCTCCGCGCCGGGGCGTGTGGGGGCATCGAAGAGCGACCCGTCGAGCGAGGCCAGCACGGTCTCGGCCACGTCGCTCCGGGACCGAGGATCGGGCGGTGGCGCCGGGACCTCGAGTCGTTGGGCGGCCATCTGGCAGATGGTCGCCACGATGTCGTTCAACACGGCCTGCGTGAAGGCCCGACCGTCCTGACGGTTCCCGGCGGTTGCCGCCGCGCCGGGACGGACCGCGGCCAGCAGGGCGATGGTGTCGGGATCGATCAGGGCGGGCTCCCAGTTGACCCGGAAGGTCGAGAGGTCCGGACCGCCAGCGCCACGGCCGCCGTCGTCCTTGCGTCGCAGCTTCTTGAGCCGGGGCACCATACGACCCTGAGCGACAAGGCGAACCGCGAGCGCAGTGGTGAGACCGAGCCACGGAACAGTGGCGCCGATGGCGTCATCGTCGGCGGAGACCCGCTGGGCCACCAGCCATCCGAGCGTCGAGCCGATGGGGGCCATCACGGTGTCAGCCTTGGACCCGTCCATGAGGCGGAGGGGACGGTGGTCCTCCCAGGGGATCGACCCGCCGCCGGCCTCCTGGAGCCGGGCACGGACCGAGGCGATGTCGGCAGTCGGTGCGTTGCGTCCTCCGGCCCAGGCGATGAGCACACCGGGTTCCCACGACAGCTGCAGCTGGGTGACTCCTGGTTCCTCGTCCTGGTGGGCCGCCGCCTTCGGCGGAGCCTGCCCCTTGGGCTTCTGGCCCTCGGGGAACACCTCGTCCTCGGCAGGCGGGCCGATGATGGAAGTCAGGACATCGTCGATCCGGTAGGCCTCCCGATCGAAGTCCTCGATGATCAGCGACCGCTCGGGACCGCGGACCGTGCGCTTGGTCTCTTCGATGACACGGTCGGCACGATCGAGCAGGCGGTAGAGCACGCGCACCCAGTCGGTGCGGAACCGCTCGAGGATCTCGAGCTGCTCGTCGGTGGCCCGTTCGTCGAGGTGGGCCTGGACGATCTCGGGGAAGTCGGCCGGTAGCACTGCGGCCGGCAGGGTGGTGCTGGTGATCGTGATCTCCGTTTCACGGGGTGTGACGGCCGGCTGCGGCACTGACCGCGTGCCCGACCCCACGTCATCTTCGCCATAGCGGTGGCTCCCGGAGCGGGCCGTGCACCGAAGCGCTGGCCGGCCGGCTCTTCGACGCAGTGTACCCGCACGGGCGCGTCGGGACACCAACCCGGCCTCCCACCGTCGGGCCCAGCCGCCCACTCCCGTTCTGGGCCCGTCCTGCGCCACCCAGCTCGACTGCCACCCAGCTCGACCGTCACGGACCCAGAACGGACACCCCCACGGGTCAGAGGTACTGGGGCAGGATCTCGGTGATCTGCTCCGGGGTGGTCATGGGCGGGAAACGCGCCACGACGTTGCCGTCGCCGTCGACCAGGAACTTCTCGAAGTTCCACGTGATGTCGCTCGAATCGGCGTCGCCGGGCTGGGCGTCCTTGAGCATCTGGTAGAGCTCGCACGCCCCTTCCCCGTTGACCTCGATCTTGGAGAACATCGGGAAGTTGGCGTCGTAGGTCGACGTGGCGAACTCGAGGATCTCCTCGTCGGTGCCGGGTTCCTGACCGCCGAACTGGTTGCAGGGGACGCCCAGCACGGTGAAGCCCCGGCTGGAAAGGGTGTCGTGCAGCGTACGCAGACCTGCGTACTGTGGCGTGAGGCCTCAACGGCTGGCGACGTTCACGACAAGGCAGAGG
>JBPPNA010000245.1:0-25273 GCA_051306355.1 Acidimicrobiales bacterium
TGCCGGGTGACAACACGGACATGAAGGTGGAGTTGATCAATCCGATCGCGATGGATGAGGGGTTGCGGTTCGCGATTCGTGAGGGTGGCCGGACGGTGGGTGCTGGTCGGGTGACCAAGATCCTCAAGTAGTCGCGAACCCTTGGGCCGCGGCGCGGCCTCGGGTTCGTTGACGAAAGACTCCGTCTTTCGCCTGCTCGCATTCGTCTCGATGAGATTGCGACAGAGGCGCCGGTTACCGGTAGGGTTTCCTACTCGGTACCGGCGCCTCCGTCGCGTCGAACCGCACGAGCACGTTGACAATCGAGTCCCGAACGAGAAGGCCCCTGGTAGACGTCATGGCTGACAAGCAGAAGATCCGCATTCGCCTGAAGGCGTACGACCACGAGGTCATCGACACCTCGACGAAGAAGATCGTCGAGACGGTCCTGCGCACGCAGGCCATCGTCCGGGGCCCGATCCCGTTGCCCACCGAGAAGCATCGCTTCACCGTCATCCGTTCGCCGTTCAAGGACAAGGACAGTCGCGAGCACTTCGAGATGCGGATCCACAAGCGGCTCATCGACATCCTCGAGCCGTCCCCCAAGACGGTCGACTCCCTGCAGCGGATCGAACTGCCCGCCGGCGTCGACATCGAGATCAAGATCCAGACTGCGTGAACCTCGGCCGCTCGCCGGCGTCGGTTCCCGAGTCGTCACGAACTCGGCCTCACGAGTCGGTCGGTGACTCCACCGCAGCGGTGACCCAGCCTTCGACGATCCGCTCCGCCGCCACCCGGCCGCCGAGCCCCTGACGGATCGGCGGCCACTGGTCCTCGAGCATTCCCGAGACCAGGAGCGTGCCACCGGTCTCGGTGCAGCGGGCCAGATCGGGCACCATCGGGGCGAGGGAGCCCGTCGTCAGGTTGGCGACGACGACATCGAACCGCTCGCCCCCGCCGGCCATGTCGGCGATGCCGGCGGACGAGGTGCCGACCGCGACGCCGTTGCGTGCCGCGTTGTGGGCCGTCGCGATGACTGCCTCCGGATCGATGTCGATGGCGGTCACGCGCCCGCCGAGGATGGCGGCGGCCAACGTGAGCGCGCCGGAACCGCAGCCGACGTCGAGAACCCGGTCGCCGACAGCCACGAGCTCGGGCAGGAGCGAGAGGCACGTGGCGGTCGTGGGGTGGTTCCCGTCCCCGAACACCGTCGGCGGCACCCACAGCTGCACCGCACGTCCTGCGACCAGGAGCGTCGAGACCCGCCCTGCCAGCTCGACCGTCTCGGCGTCGGTGACGTCGACGGGAGCCAGATCCGTCAGCTGCGCCAGGAAGGCCTCGACGTGGTCGTCTTCGACGCCCGCTCGCAGCGTCGACTCGTCGACCTCCCACAGACCGGCCGCACCGGCCTGCCAGCACCGGTCGGCCACCAGCTCCGCATCATGCCCGGCGAGGGCGATGGCCAGGAGGTGCATCGGACCATTGTGGCCTCGCACCAGCACACCCCCGCACCAGCACACCCCCGCGTGCGGGCGACAGATCGGGGAGGAGCCCTCCCTACGCGGCGTCGATCGTCGCGAGAGCCTGGTAGGCCGCCTCGCGCGCCTCGATCATCGCCTCTTCCAGTTCCTTGGCGTCGAAGCGATCATCGATGGGGCCCGCCATCCATTCGACGTGATCGACCGCAGCGCCCTGCAGGTGCATGTGTCGTGGTGCCATCTGCCCATCAGAGCGCGTCGACATGGAGGACCCGTGTCGGAAGGGTGACGAATGGTGTCGGAGCCATGACAATCCGGCCGGATCGGACGGAACGGCGTCCCGGACTCGTCGAGGGTGTGTTTCCGGCGGCGCATTGGAGTTCGGACCCGAACCCGGCTATCTTGTCTTCTTCGTGCCCCCGGCCCATCAGGCCAGGAGCCACATTCTTGCAATCGAGGCCCGCACAGGCCTGGTCCCCACTCTCGATCGGGAACCGTGCGGCACAACCGAACCAGCGCTCCGCTGGGCCATTCGTGCCCTGCGGAGCGTTCGCGTGAAGAGGACACGTCGCTATGGCCACGAAATCCATCGTCGCCACCAAGGTGGGCATGACGCAGATCTGGGATGAGGACGGCACTGTCGTCCCGGTCACGGTGCTGCGCGTCCAACCTTGTCGCGTCGTCCAGATCAAGACCCCCGAGCGGGACGGCTACAGCGCCCTGCAGGTCACCTATGGCCAGCGCGACGCTCGCAAGCTCTCGATGCCCAAGGCGGGCCACTTCGAGTCCGCCGGCGTGGACGCCGGCGAGCGTCTGGTCGAGCTGCGCCTCGACGACGTCAGCGGCTACGAGGTGGGCCAGACCATCTCGGCCGACACCTTCACCGTCGGTGAGCTCGTCGACGTCACGGGCGTCTCCAAGGGCAAGGGCTTCGCCGGCACGATGAAGCGTCACGGCTTCGCCGGTGCCCCCGCCAGCCACGGTGCCCACCGCAACCACCGCAAGCCGGGTGCCATCGGTGCCTGCGCGACGCCCTCTCGTGTGTTCAAGGGCCAGCGCATGTCGGGCCGGATGGGCGGCGAGAAGGTCACCACCTTGAACCTGACCGTGGTCGAGGCCGATCCCGAGCGCGAGATCGTCCTCGTGCGCGGCTCGGTCCCCGGGCCGAAGAAGTCCACGGTGCTCATACGCAACGCGGCCAAGGTCGCGATCCAGTCCACGAGCAAGCAAGGTGCCAGCTGATGCCCTCGATCGACGTGTTGGACATCACGGGCAAGAAGGTCGGCTCTGCTGACCTCGCCGAGGAGATATTCGGCATCGAGCCCAACATCGCCGTGATGCACCAGGTCGTGACCGCGCAGCTGGCGGCTCGCCGTGCGGGCACCCAGTCCACCAAGACCCGCGCCGAGGTGCGAGGCGGTGGCGCCAAGCCGTGGAAGCAGAAGGGCACCGGCCGAGCCCGCCAGGGTTCCATCCGGGCGCCGCATTGGCGCGGTGGTGGCGTTGCCCTCGGCCCCAAGCCCCGCTCCTACGCGCAACGAACGCCCAAGAAGATGGTCAGGCTCGCCCTGCGATCTGCCCTCTCGGACCGCTTCATCTCCGAGCGCATCATCGTCCTCGACTCCTGGGCACTCGACGCCCCCAGCACCAAGACCGCTCGGGTGGCGCTCCAGACCCTCGGCACCGCCGGCAGGGTCCTCGCCGTGGTGAGTCGCGACGACGTCGCCACCGGCAAGAGCCTGGCCAACCTGCCCAACGTGCACGTCTGCCAGCCCGGCGAACTCAACACCCACGACGTCCTCGTGAGCGACTGGTTGGTCTTCACCACCGACACCGTGCCCGGCGTCCCCGCCGAGAAGACGGAGGCAGCAACGTCATGAACTCCCGCTCCGTGATCATCGAGCCCGTCGTCTCCGAGAAGAGCTACGAGCTCATCGAGTCGAACGTCTACACCTTCCGCGTCCATCCCGACGCCAACCGGACCGAGATCCGTCAGGCCGTCGAGGAGATCTTCGGCGTCCGCGTGCTCAAGGTGAACACCTTGAACCGCAAGGGCAAGCGGATGCGCAACCGTCGCACCGGCGCCTTCTCGTCCCGCCCCACCACCAAACGAGCCATCGTCACCGTGCACGGCGATGACTCCATCGACCTGTTCGAAGGGGTCTGATCATGCCGGTTCGCAAGCGCAAGCCGTCCAGCCCGGGCCGTCGTTTCCAGACGACAGCCGACTTCTCCGAGGTCACCAAGACGACCCCCGAGAAGTCCCTGCTCGTCAAGAAGTCGAGCACGGGCGGTCGCAACAGCAAGGGTCGCATGACCTCCCGTCACCGCGGGGGTGGTCACAAGCAGCGATACCGCAAGGTCGATTTCCGCCGCACCAAGGACGGTGTCGAGGCCAAGGCTGTCGCCATCGAGTACGACCCCAACCGCAACTGTCGAATCGTCCTTCTCCACTACGTGGACGGCACCAAGTCGTACATCCTCGCCCCGAAGGGCGTCGCCGTCGGCGACCGCCTCATGAGTGGGCAGGGCTCGGAGATCCGTCCCGGCAACGCCATGGAGCTGCGCTACATCCCGGTCGGCACCGTCGTCCACAGCGTCGAGCTCAAGCCGGGCGGCGGCGGCCAGATGGGCCGAGCAGCCGGCACTTCCATCCAGCTCGTCGCCAAGGAGGGATCCCACGCCACCTTGCGCCTGCCGTCCACCGAGATGCGCCGGGTCCCGATCGACTGCCGTGCCACCGTCGGCGAGGTGGGTTTCGCCGAGGCGGACCTCATCAAGATCGGCAAGGCCGGCCGCAACCGCTGGAAGGGCGTCCGCCCGCAGTCTCGCGGCGTCGTGATGAACCCCGTCGACCACCCACATGGTGGTGGCGAGGGCAAGACCTCCGGCGGCCGCCACCCGGTTTCCCCGTGGGGCAAGCCCGAAGGTCGCACCCGCGACAAGAAGAAGAAGTCCAGCGACATGATCGTCCGACGCCGCCGCACCCGCGGCTCGCGCCGATAGGAGCCCCTGATGCCCCGTTCACTCAAGAAGGGTCCGTTCGTCGACGACCACTTGCTCAAGAAGGTCGACGAGCTCAACGAAAAGGGCGAGAAGAAGGTCATCAAGTCCTGGTCTCGTCGCTCGACCATCATCCCCGACATGGTCGGCCACACCATCGCCGTCCACGACGGACGCAAACACGTGCCCGTGTACGTCACCGAGGCCATGGTCGGCCACAAGCTGGGCGAGTTCGCGCCCACGAAGGTGTTCAAGTACCACGCCGGCATGGAGAAGTCCGCGAGGGGCCGGCGATGACTGCTGCCAAGACCAACGAGCGCCCCGGCACTCGCGCCCAGGCCAAGAACGTTCGCATGTCGGCCACCAAGGCCCGCGTCGTTCTCGACCTCGTCCGCGGCAAGTCCATCGACGAGGCCTCCGACGTGCTCGCCTACACCGAGCGGCGCGCTGCCGAGGTCATCGGCAAGTGCCTCGCCTCGGCCGCGGCGAACGCCGAGCACAACGACGAGATCGACCCCGAGACCCTCTACGTCTCGGCGTGCTACGCCGACGAGGGCCGCACGATGTACCGCTGGCGCCCCCGGGCCCGGGGCCGTGCCACTCGCATCCGCAAGCGCACCTGCCACATCACGGTGATCGTGAGCCCCATGTCGCCGGCCATGCTCGCTCGTGAGCAGGCCAAGCGCGAGGCCATCCCGGGCAGCCGGGCCGCCCGTCGCCGTGGCCAGGAGTCGGCGTCGCGCGCCGAGCGGGTCGCCCGCTCGCAACAGTCCGACGCCGACGATGTCGCCGGGTCCGCAGAGGACGAGGAGGTCGTCGACCAGGCCGGCAAGCCGGAGGCCGAGGCCGCCGCAGCCGCCGGCACCGAGGACGTGGCCGTGCCCGAGACCGACGAGTCCGAGCTGACCGAGTCCCTCGAGGACGAGGGCATCGTCGACCCGAATGCCGAAGCCGCCGTCCGGGCGGCCGAGGCAACCGACGACGCCGAAGCCGCCGACCAGACCGACGACGCCGAAGCCACGGCGGAGATCGCCGATGACGTCGCCGACGAGAACACGGAAGAGAAGTAGTCATGGGCCAAAAGATCCACCCGTACGGCTTCCGCCTCGGCATCACCACCGAGTGGAAGAGCCGTTGGTTCGCCGATCGCCAGGAGTACCAGGACTTCGTCATCGAGGACTGGAAGATCCGCGACTACCTGATGACCGAGTTGCCCCATGCCGCGATCAGCCGGGTCGAGATCGAGCGCACCCGCGACAAGCTCCGCGTCGACGTGCACACCGCACGCCCGGGCATCGTCATCGGCCGTAAGGGCTCCGAGGCCGACCGCCTCCGTGGTGGCCTCACCAAGATCACGGGCAACGCCAAGGTGCAGCTCAACGTCATCGAGATCAAGCAGCCCGAGCTCGACGCCGCCCTCATCGCCCAGGGCGTCGCCGACCAGCTCGTGGGTCGTGTCGCCTTCCGTCGTGCCATGAAGCGCGCCGTGCAGTCGGCCCAGAAGGCCGGCGCCCTCGGCATCCGGGTCCAGTGTTCGGGTCGCCTCGGGGGCGCCGAGATGGCCCGCACCGAGTGGTACCGCGAAGGCCGCGTCCCGCTCCACACCCTGCGCGCCGACATCGACTACGGCCTGCGTGAGGCCAAGACCACGGCCGGACGCATCGGCGTCAAGGTGTGGATCTACAAGGGCGAGATCCTGCCCTACAAGGCCGCCTTCGACGACAAGATCAACCGTGAGGCCGCCATGGCCGTCGGCGAGACCTCCGGTGGCGCAGCCAAGCCGGTCGTCTCCTCGGCCGCCCGCCGTCGCGCCGACGAGACCGAAGATGCCCCACCCGCAGAGCCCACGGCCGACACCGGAGCTGACGCACCGGACGAGCCCGTCGAGGCCGAACCGTTGATCAAGGAAGCTGACCCTGAGCTCGAGCGCCTCCTCGCCGAAGAGGAAGAGATCGAGCGTCAGACCAAGGAGCGGCACGAGACGCCGCACTTCCGCGACGGGCAGGACTGAGGAGCCCCGCCATGTTGATGCCCAAGAAGGTCAAGCACCGCAAGACGCACCGGGGTCGCACCCGCGGCCCCTCCAAGGGCGGCACCGAGGTCACCTTCGGTGAGTACGGCATCCAAGCTCTCGAGCCCGGATGGATCACCGCCCGCCAGATCGAAGCCGCCCGTATCGCCATGACCCGCAAGACGCGTCGTGGCGGCAAGGTGTGGATCAACATCTTCCCCGACAAGCCCGTCACCCAGAAGCCCGCCGAGACCCGCATGGGTTCTGGCAAGGGAAACGTGGAGTCCTGGGTCGCCGTCGTGCGGCCGGGACGGATCATGTTCGAACTGTCCTACCCCGATGAGACCCTGGCGCGCGAGGCGATCGACCGTGCGATCCAGAAGCTGCCGATCCGTGCGCGGTTCGTGACCCGTGAGGAGGCGCTCTAGCCATGGCCGACAACACGGTTCGTGAACTCGACGACCAGACGCTCGTCACCCGCCTCTCCGAGGCGCGCGAGGAGCTGTTCAATCTCCGGTTCCAGAACGCCACCGGTCAGCTGACCAACACCGCCCGGATCACCAAGGTCAAGCGGGAGATCGCCCGCTGCCTGACCGAGACCCGGACCCGTGAGATCGCCGCCGCCGACGCGCTGGCTGCTGAGGAGAAGTGATGGCCGCAACCGAGACCACCGAACGCGCCAACCGCAAGACGCGCGACGGCGTCGTGACATCGATCGCGATGGACAAGACCGTCGTCGTCGCCGTCGAGTCGCGCAAGCCCCATCCCCGCTACGGCAAGACCATGGCGCGCAGCAAGAAGTTCTACGTCCATGACGAGATCAACGACGCCCGCGAGGGCGACCGCGTCCGCATCATGGAGACCCGCCCCATGTCGAAGACCAAGCGCTGGCGGCTCGTCGAGATCCTCGAACGAGCGAAGTAGAGGAACACCAATGATCCAGCAGGAATCGCGACTCCGGGTCGCTGACAACAGCGGTGCCAAAGAGGTGCTGTGCATCAAGGTGCTCGGTGGCTCCAAGCGTCGCTACGCCGGCATCGGCGACATCTTCGTCGCCACCGTGAAGGACGCCCTCCCCGGCGCAGCCGTCAAGAAGGGCGAGGTCGTCAAGTGCGTCGTCGTCCGCACGAAGAAGGAACGGCGCCGTCCCGACGGCAGCTACATCCGCTTCGACGAGAACGCCGCCGTCCTCATCAACGACCAGCGCCAGCCCCGTGGCACGCGCATCTTCGGCCCTGTGGGCCGAGAGCTCCGCGACGCGAAGTTCATGCGCATCGTCTCCCTGGCTCCCGAGGTGCTCTGACATGGCGAAAGACCAGCGCAACTCCATGAAGATCCGCAAGGGCGATCGCGTCCAGGTGCTCACCGGCAAGGACCGGGGCAAGGAAGGCGAGGTCATCACCGCCCTCCCGCAGTCCCGCAAGGTGATCGTCGACGGCGTCAACGTGGCCAAGAAGCACCAGAAGCCGCGCTCGGCCACCATGCAGGGCGGCATCATCGACAAGGACATGCCCCTCCCCGTCGCCAACGTGGCGCTGCTGTGCAACGACTGCGGGCCCACCCGGGTCGGCTATCGCTTCGACAGCGACGGCACCAAGGTGCGGGTGTGCAAGAAGTGCCGAAAGGACCTCGACTGATGGCCACACTCACCGCACCGCGCATGAAGGCGCGCTACGTCGAGACGCTCCGAGGCCAGCTCAAGGACTCCCTCGAGCTCCCCAACGTCATGATGGTGCCCAAGCTCGGCAAGATCGCCGTGAACATGGGTGTCGGCGACGCCGTCAACCAGGCGTCCCTGCTCGACGGGGCCCAGAAGGACCTCGCCACCATCACCGGCCAGAAGCCCGTCGTCACCCGGGCCAAGAAGTCCATCGCCGGCTTCAAGCTCCGCGAGGGCAACGCCATCGGCGCCAAGGTCACCCTCCGGGGCGACCGCATGTACGAGTTCTTCGACCGGCTGATCTCCGTGGCCATCCCCCGTATCCGCGACTTCCGGGGCCTGAACCCCCGCAGCTTCGACGGCAACGGCAACTACACCCTCGGTGTCACCGAGCAGCTCATCTTCCCCGAAATCGATTACGACGCGGTCGACTCCATCCGAGGGATGGACATCACGATCGTCACCACCGCCCGGACCGACGCCGAAGGCAAGGCTCTGCTCGATGCCTTCGGCTTCCCCTTCCGAAAGGAAAGTTGAGCCAGTGGCCAAGAAAGCGCTGATCAACAAAGCCAACAAGAAGCCGAAGTACAAGGTTCGGTCCTACTCCCGGTGCCGCCGGTGCGGGCGACCGCGCGCGGTCTTCCGGAAGTTCGGCCTGTGTCGGATCTGCTTCCGCGACATGGCGCACAACGGGGAACTCCCCGGTGTGACCAAGGCGAGCTGGTGAGGTGACGACATGACGATGACCGACCCAATCGCAGACATGCTCACTCGTGTGCGCAACGCGAACATCGCGAAGCACGATGACGTGGTCATGCCGTCCTCGAAGCTGAAGGAGGCCCTTGCGGGCCTGCTCAAGGCCGAGGGCTACATCGCCGATTTCAAGACGCTCGACCGCCCCGGCAAGCCCGGCAAGATGCTGGCGATCGACATGAAGTACTCGCCCGAGCGGGAACGCACCATCTCGGGCATCAAGCGGGTCAGCAAGCCCGGCCTGCGCGTATACAAGAAGTCCGGTGAGATCCCTCGCGTGCTCGGTGGACTCGGCGTCGCCGTGCTGTCGACCTCGCAGGGACTCATGACCGACCGAGAGGCTCGCCGTCGTCACGTCGGTGGCGAGATCCTCTGCTACGTCTGGTAGGAGCCCACGATGTCCCGCGTCGGAAAAGCACCGATCACCATTCCCTCGGGTGTCGAGGTCAACGCCTCGTCTGACGAGATCACGGTCAAGGGTCCCAAGGGCACCCTGACCCAGGACCTGCCCGGCGACATCACCGTCCGCCAGGACGGCGACGTCTTGCTGGTCGAGCGTCCCGACGACACCCGCACCAACCGGGCCCTCCACGGCCTCGTCCGGGCCCTGGTGGCCAACATGGTCGAGGGCGTCACCAACGAGTTCACCAAGGGCCTCGAGATCATCGGCGTCGGCTACCGCGCCACCGCCAAGGGCGACGATGCCCTCGAACTGGCGCTCGGCTACAGCCATCCCATCAGCTACTCGGCGCCCGCCGGCGTGACCTTCGAGGTCGCCTCGCCGACGTCGATCCTCGTACGAGGCATCGACAAGCAGCAGGTCGGCCAGGTCGCCGCCGAGATCCGCGACTTCCGCAAGCCCGAGCCGTACAAGGGCAAGGGCGTCCGCTACGTGGGCGAACATGTGGTCCGCAAGGCCGGCAAGGCAGGCAAGTGATGAGCACCAAGACGAGGCGGCTTCGCAGCAGCAAAGCCGGCAAGGCAGGCAAGTGATGAGCAGCATGGCCAAGAAGAAGCAGCTGGGTCGCGACCGCCGCCACCGGCGAGTCCGCAAGAAGGTCGTCGGGAGCTCGCAACGTCCCCGCCTGGCCGTCTTTCGCTCCAGCAAACACATCGTCGCCCAGGTGATCGATGACGTGGCCGGCGTCACGCTGGCGTCGGCGTCGACGCACGAGAAGGACTTCTCCGACTACGGCGGCAACGTCGAGGCGGCCAAGAAGGTCGGCGCGCTCGCCGCCGAGCGCGCCAAGGCCGCCGGCGTCGACAAGGTCGTCTTCGACCGGGGCGGCAACCGTTACCACGGCCGGGTCAAGGCCCTCGCCGACGCCGCACGCGAAGCCGGACTCGACTTCTAGTCGCCGGTACCCATTCGGGAACAAGGACTGATTCACATGGCAAATGATCGAGGCCGTCGCAACGAGCCGCAGAGCAACCCCCGCCAGTCGGGCGACACCACTCTGCGCGAGTCGCGCGTCATCAACATCAACCGCGTCGCCAAGGTCGTGAAGGGCGGTCGTCGCTTCAGCTTCACCGCCCTCGTCGTCATCGGCGACGGCAACGGTCGCGTCGGGCTCGGCTACGGCAAGGCCAAGGAGGTGCCCCTCGCCATCCAGAAGGGCACCGAGGAAGCCCGCCGCAACCTGTTCGAGGTCCCCCTCGCCGGTGACACCATCGTCCACCCCATCGTGGGTGAGCTCGGTGCCGGCCGCGTCATGCTCAAGCCGGCTGCGCCCGGTACCGGCGTGATCGCCGGCGGCGCCGCCCGCATCATCCTCGAGGAGGCCGGCGTCCACGACGTGCTCTGCAAGTCGCTCGGCTCCGCCAACCACATCAACGTGGCCCGGGCCACCATCAACGGTCTGAAGTCCCAGCGCCGTCCCGATGAGATCGCCCGCCTGCGTGGCCTCCCCGCAGACACCTTCGTCCCGAAGGGTCTGCTCGAGGCCTACAACGAGTCCGAGAAGAACCGCGGTCGGGCAGGAGCCGTCTCATGAGTGCCACCATCAGGGTCACCCAGACCCGTTCAGGCATCGGCACCAAACCCGAGCACCGCGGCACGCTGCGGGCTCTCGGCCTCGGCCGCATCGGCAGGTCGAACACCCTTCCCGACCGACCCGAGATCCGCGGCATGATCGCCCGGGTCCCACACCTGATCTCGGTCGAAGAAACCGCACCCAACTCCGGCGGAGACTCCTGATGTACAAGCTCCACGATCTCAAGCCCCCCACCGGCTCCACCCGCGACCGCAAGCGCGTCGGTCGTGGTACCGGCGGCAAGGGCGGCAAGACCGCCGGCCGCGGCACCAAGGGCCAGAAGGCTCGCAACACGGTGCGCATCGGCTTCGAGGGTGGCCAGATGCCCCTCTACATGCGGGTACCCAAGCGGCGCGGCTTCAACAACCCGTTCCGGGTCGAGTACCAAGCCATCAATCTCGACACCCTCGCCGAGGCCGGTCTGTCCGACGTCACCCCCGAAGCGCTCCACAGCAAGGGCTTGATCGGCAAGAACGCTCTGGTCAAGATCCTGGGGCGGGGCGAGGTGTCGGCGGCGATGACCGTCAAGGCACACAAGTTCTCCAAGTCGGCTGAAGCGGCCATCACCGCTGCAGGCGGTACGGTCGAGACGCTGCCCCTTCCCTGGGGGGACCGGCGTCCGCCGGCCAAGGGCAACCAGTTCACAAACCGCTGATCGTCCACTGTTTCGTCTGAGCGCCGTTGCGTGAAGGCGAGGAGGAACCGTTGTTCCAGAGTCTGAAGTCGTTGAGCCGAGTCGCGGGGATCTCTGATCTGCGCCGCAAGCTCCTGTTCGTCATCTTCATCCTCGCCCTCTACAGGGCGGGTTCGGCTGTCCCTGCGCCCGGCATCGACCTCGATGCCGTGCAGAACCTCAAGGAGCAGGCGGAGGAAGGCGCGGGCGTCCTCGGCTTCCTGACGCTGTTCTCCGGTGGCGCACTCACCCAGTTCGCGCTGTTCGCGCTCGGGATCATGCCGTACATCACGGCGTCGATCATCATGCAGATCCTGACCGTGGTGATCCCCCGGCTCGAGCAGTGGCAGCAACAGGGGGCCGTGGGTCAGCGCAAGATCACCCAGTGGACGCGGTACCTCACCGTCGCCATCGCCCTGCTCCAGTCGACGGGCCTCGCCTTCCTGTTCCACAACGGAGGCGGTGGCCTCCTCGGCGGAGGCGTTTCCGGTGTCGACCTCGGCATCGACCTCTTCGGGGGTGATCAGAACTTCAACACCGGTCGCATACTCATCGTCGTCATCACCCTCACGGCGGGCACGGCGCTGCTGATGTGGATGGGCGAGCTCATCACTCAGCGGGGGATCGGCAACGGCATGTCGCTGCTGATCTTCGCATCCGTGGTGTCGAGCTTCCCGGTGGCAGGTGCGCAGATCAATGCTGAGCGCGGCTTCGGTCTGCTCGTTCCCCTCCTCATCCTCGGTGTCGCCATCATGGTGGCGATCGTGTTCGTCGAACTCGGGCAGCGTCGCATTCCGGTGCAGTTCTCCAAGCGTGTGGTCGGCAACCGGATGACCGGCGGCCAATCCACCTACATCCCGCTCAAGGTCAACCAGTCCGGCGTGATCCCCGTGATCTTCGCCAGCTCGGTCCTGTACCTGCCCCTGCTGCTCACGCAGGTCCTCCCAGCCGATCAGGGCTGGGCCGTATCGGTGCAGGAATGGGTCGACGGCAACCTCGTGCAGCCCGACTCCCTGGTCTACATCGTCGTCTATGGCTTGTTGATCATCGGTTTCGCCTACTTCTACACCGCGATCCAGTTCGACCCCGCCCAGCAGGCCGACACCATCCGCAAGCAGGGCGGCTACATCCCGGGCATCCGGCCCGGCCCTCAGACCGAGCGTTACCTGGGCCGCATCCTGTCCCGGATCACGCTCCCCGGAGCCCTGTTCGTCGCCATGATCGCGCTGTTGCCGTCGATCATGTTGGCCTTCGCCGACATCAACAACTTCCCCTTCGGCGGCATCGCAGTGCTCATCGCCGTGGGCGTGATGCTCGAGATGATGAAGCAGATCGACAGCCAGCTGATGATGCGCAACTACGAGGGCTTCCTCAACTAGGAGCAGCCGGCGCGGCTGCGGCGGAGCCGCAGATCCTGAGCACGCTGGCGTCGGGAGCGCCAGCGAGCAGCCGGCACGGCTGCGGCGGAGCCGCAGACCCTGAGCACGGCAGCTTTTCGCCGCGGTGAAACCTCGGCCGATAGTCTCCCCGGACCATGATTCCTGGCGCTCGTCTCGTGATGCTCGGTCGGCAGGGCGCCGGCAAGGGTACGCAATGCACCCGGTTGTCCCGTCACTTCGTCGTGCCTCACATCTCCACCGGCGACATGCTGCGCGCCGCCGTGAAGGAGGGGACAGCGTTCGGTCGTAAGGCCCAGGACTACATGTCGGCCGGTGAGCTGCTCCCCGACGACATCATCATCGGCATCGTCGAAGAGCGTCTCCTGAAGGACGACACCCGCAACCGTGGATTCATCCTCGACGGCTTCCCCCGGACGGAGGAGCAGGCGGAGTCGTTGGCGGAGATCACCGCCCACCAGCCTCTCGACATGGTGGTCGACCTCGATGTGCCCACTGACGTCGTGCTCGAGCGTCTGGCCAGCCGTCGGGTCTGCGTCGACTGCGGGTCGAACTACTCGCTCGACGCCCCGCCGAAGCACAACTGGTCCTGTGATCACTGCGGCGGCGAGGTGATCCAGCGAGACGACGACACCGAAGACGCCATCCGTCGTCGCCTCGCCCTCTACGAGGAGGAGACCGCGCCGCTCGTCGACTGGTACCGCTCGCGCGACCTCCTGATGGTCATCGACGGCGATGGCGACGCCGACGAGGTCACCGGACGGCTCATCCGCGCCATCGAGCTCGCGCGGAGCTGATCCGGTCGTGGTCGCTCGTCGCAGCGCCGACGAGATCGCCGTGATGCGCCGCGCCGGCCGGGTCGTGGCCGAGATGCACGCCGCCTGCCGTGAGGCGGTCCGCCCCGGGGTGACCACCCTGGAGATCGACCGGCGGGCCCGGGCGGTGCTCGAGCGACGAGGGGCCACGTCGAACTTCCTCGGCTACCACGGGTTCCCGGCCGTGATCTGTGCCAGCGTGAACGACGAGGTGGTCCACGGGATCCCGGGCGACCGCGTCCTCGTCGACGGCGACATCGTTTCCATCGACTGCGGTGCCGTCATCGAGGGCTGGCACGGCGACGCTGCCTTCACCATGACCGTCGGCGTCGCCGATCCGGCCGACGAGGCCCTGATCGACGTGGGCCGGCGCTCGCTGGAGGCTGCCATCGAGGTCATGGTCCCCGGTGGCAGCATCGGCGACATCGGCCACGCCGTGGAGTCCACCGTGACGCCGGAGGGGTATGCCGTCCTGCGGGACTACACCGGTCACGGGATCGGCCGGAACATGCACGAGGCGCCCGATGTGCCCAACCACGGCCGTCCGGGCCGGGGCAAGGCGCTGCGGGCCGGCATGGTGCTCGCCGTCGAACCCATGGTGGTGGCCGGCGACCCCGAAGTGGCCGAGCTCCCCGACGGCTGGACCGTGGTCACCGTCGACGGCAGCCGCTCCGTCCACTGGGAGCACACCATCGCCATCACCGACGACGGCCCCACGGTGCTGACATCGGAGTAGCCCGAGGGCCCCTGCGGTCGCTGAAATCCTCCACGGCGAGGAAATCCCTCACCGACGCCGTCCGATCGGCCACACTGGAGAGGCGTTCACCCCACCGGCGGCTCCCGAGCGGACACCGTCAGGTTGGCAGCCGCGTGCGCGCTGACATAAGCTCTTCCTTCGGCCCTGATGCAGGCGCGCCTGTCGTCAGTGGTTGCCGTTCCCATGTCCACCCGCACCCGGGGGAGTAGCACGCTGGCAAAGCCCAAGGAAGACGCGATCGTCCTCGAAGGCACCGTCCTCGAGAGCCTCCCGAACGCCATGTTCAAGGTGGAACTCGAGAACGGCCACCAGGTCCTGGCCCACATCTCCGGAAAGATGCGCATGCACTACATCCGCATCCTTCCCGGCGATCGAGTCCAGGTCGAGCTCACCCCGTACGACCTCAGCCGTGGCCGGATCACGTTCCGGTACCGCTGAGCCCCTCCCCGTCAAGAGTCGAGAAAGCACCATGAAGGTCCGACCGAGTGTGAAGCCCATGTGCGAGAAGTGCCAGGTCATCCGCCGGCACGGCCGCGTCATGGTCCTGTGCACCAATCCCCGACACAAGCAGCGCCAGGGCTGAGGAGTCCACGAACAGACGATGGCACGTATCCAAGGCGTAGACATTCCCCGCGAGAAGCGACTGGTGATCTCCCTCACCTATCTCTTCGGCATCGGTAACACCACCGCAGCCCGGATCTGCAGCGAGGTCGGCATCGACCCCAGCACCCGGGTGCGCGATCTCACCGACTCCGAGGTGGCCAAGATCCGCGAGTGGATCGACGAGAACGTCGAGGTCGAAGGCGACCTGCGGCGCGAGGTCCAGCAGAACATCAAGCGCAAGATCGAGATCGGCTGCTACCAGGGCGTGCGCCACCGCAAGGGCCTGCCCGTGCGAGGTCAGCGCACCCACACCAACGCTCGCACCCGCAAGGGCCCCAAGAAGACCGTCGCCGTCAAGAAGAAGGTCAAGAAGTAATGGCAAAGCCTGCACCCGGTGGCCGTCGGCCCCGCAAGCGTGAGCGCAAGAACGTCACCGTGGGCATCGCTCACATCAAGTCGTCGTTCAACAACACGATCGTCGCCATCACCGATCCCGGCGGCAACGTCCTGTCGTGGGCCTCGGCTGGCAACGTCGGCTTCAAGGGGTCGCGCAAGTCCACGCCGTTCGCCGCTCAGATGGCCGCCGAGAAGGCCGCTCGCGGTGCCATGGAGCACGGCGTCCGGCGCGTCGAGGTGCAGGTCAAGGGCCCCGGATCGGGCCGCGAGACCGCCATCCGTTCGATCCAGAACGCCGGCATCGAAGTGTCCGGCATCAAGGACGTCACCCCTGTCCCGCACAACGGCTGCCGCCCTCCCAAGCGGCGCCGTACCTGAAGGTTCATCACACATGTCTCGTTACACCGGACCCCGTGCCCGCGTCGCTCGACGCCTCGGCATCAACATCTTCGGCACCGCCGCCGAGACCCGCGCCCTCGACCGCCGGGCCTACCCGCCGGGAGAGCACGGCCGCACCCGTCGCCGCGGTCAACCGTCGGAATACCTGGCCCAGCTCCAGGAGAAGCAGAAGGCCCGCTTCTCCTACGGCCTGTCCGAGAAGCAGTTCCGGAACCTCTACGACGAGGCCAACCGCCGCAAGGGCGTCACCGGTGAGCTCATGCTCCAGATGCTCGAACGCCGCCTCGACAACGTCGTCTACCGGGCCGGCCTCGCCGCCACGCGAGCCCAGGCCCGCCAGTTCGTGAACCACGGACACTTCGAGGTCAACGGCAAGCGAGTCACCATCCCGAGCTACCGCGTCCGCATCGGCGACGTCGTCTCCCTCCGGACCAAGAGCCGCGAGATGGTCACGGTCCAGTGGAACAAGGACGTCCTCGATCGCCAGGCCCCGGGCTGGCTCGAGACCGGCGACGACGGTTTTGCCGTCACCGTCCGCGCCTACCCCGAGCGTGAGCAGATCGACGTGCCCGTCCGAGAGCAGCTCATCGTCGAGCTGTACTCGAAGTGACGCCTGCCATTCCCCGCTCTTTTCTCCCTGCACGTCCGCTCCTCCACATCCGACCGACGAGGTAGTCGTCTCCATGCTGGTCATCCAACGCCCAACCGTCGAAGCCCTCGGTGACGAAGAGGTCAACCGTCAGCGGTTCGCCATCACCCCCCTCGAGCCCGGCTTCGGGCACACCATCGGCAACTCCCTGCGCCGCGTGCTGCTCTCGTCCATCCCAGGCGCGGCCATCACCCAGGTGCGCTTCGACGAGGCGCTCCATGAGTTCGACACCATCGGCGGCGTCGTCGAAGACGTCACCGACATCATCTTGAACCTCAAGGATCTCGTGGTGGTCTGCCACAGCGACGATCCCGTCTCGCTGCGCCTCGACGTCAAGGGCCCGTCCGAGGTCACGGCCGCCGACCTGCAGCCCAACGCCGATGTCGAGGTCCTCAACCCCGACCTCCGCATCGCAACCATGAACGGCGACGGCCACCTCGCCATCGACGTCACGGTCGAGCAGGGTCGGGGATACGTCCCCGCCGATCGCAACAAGTCCAGCGAGACCATCGGCGTCATCCCGGTCGATTCCATCTTCTCGCCGGTGCGCAAGGCCACCTTCTCGGTCGAACCGACCCGCGTCGAGCAGGAGACCAACTTCGATCGTCTGGTCATCGACATCCAGACCGACGGCTCGATCAGCCCCTCTGATGCCCTCGCCTCGGCGGGCGACACCCTCCGTTCGCTCGTCGGCCTGATCGCCGACATGAGCGACGAGCCCCAGGGGCTCGAGCTCGGCGAGGTCGTCGTCGTGGGTGCCGGTCCCTCCGACCTCGACCAGCCCATCGAAGACCTCGAGCTGTCGGAACGGCCCCGCAACTGCCTCAAGCGGGCGCAGGTCAACAGCATCGGCGAACTGCTCAACAAGACCGAGGACGACCTCCTGGCCATCACGAACTTCGGCCAGAAGTCCCTCGACGAGGTCGTCGAGAAGCTGGACGAGCGCGGTCTTTCCCTGCGCGTCCGAGGCTGAGACAAGGAACCCGGAGAAATCAGATGCCAGCACGTCCCCGCAAGGGCAAGCGATTCGGCGGCAGCGCCTCGCACCAGAAGGCCATGTTCGGCAACCTGGTCGCGAGCCTCGTGGCCGCAGAGTCCATCGTCACCACCGAAGCGAAGGCCAAGGCGATCCGTCCCGTGGCCGAGAAGCTGATCACCAAGGCGAAGAAGGGCGGACTGCACAACCACCGCCAGGTGGTCGCCTACCTCCGTGACGAGGAGATGGCCCACAAGCTGATGACCGACGTCGGTCCGCGCTACGTGGACCGTCCGGGTGGCTACACCCGCATCCTCAAGCTCGGCCCCCGCCACGGCGACAACGCCCCGATGGCCCGCATCGAGCTGGTCTAGGCCGTGCTGTTGGCGGTCTGCTTCGCAGCGCCGCGTTCCGGCTGCTCGCCTTGAGGCTTGCCGGCGCGCTCCCGACGCCGGCCGGCGACTGACGTCCCGAGCGTCCTCACTTCTGGAGTTGTTCGACGAGCTTGCTCGCCTGGGTCTCACAACTCCCGTACGTTGAGCGGTGATCATGACGCTGTTCGATCCGGATGACGTGGACGACGCCCCGCACCCGCCGGTGGTGCGCGTCCGCCTGACCGTCGCATACGACGGAACCGCGTTCCACGGGTTCGCCCCGAATCCTGGCGTCCGCACCGTGGGCGGCAGCCTGCTCGAGGCACTCGAGCGAGTGCTGCGCCACCCCATCGGGCTCACCTGCGCCGGCCGCACCGACAAGGGCGTGCACGCCCACGGGCAGGTGGTCGACTTCGTCACCACGGCTGGCACCGACCTGCCTGCACTGGCCCGGGCTCTCAACAGCCTCTGCGGTCCCGCCGTCGCCGTGCGCGAGGCCGAGTTCGTGCCCGAGGGGTTCTCCGCTCGGTTCGACGCCGTCAGCCGCCGGTACCGCTACACCATCCACAACGGTCCGGTGCCGGACCCGTTCTCGGTCCACACCGCCTGGCACGTCCCGCATCCGCTCGATCTCGACCGGCTCCGCCTCGCCTGCGATCCCTTCATCGGCACCCACGACTTCACTTCGTTCTGTCGCCGGGCCACCCGCGCCGATGGCGCCGAGCAGTCGTCCGTTCGGGAGGTCGACGCCGCCCACTGGGAGGTCGTCGACGCCGAGACGCTGCGGTTCTGGGTCGAAGCATCGTCGTTCTGTCACCAGATGGTGCGATCGATCGTCGGCACCATCGTGGACGTCGGCCTCGGCAAGCGGACGGCAGGCGACATCCGCTCGGTCATCGCCGCTCGCGATCGCAACGCGGCGGGCACGGTTGCACCCCCGCACGGCCTCACCCTCTGGCACGTTCGCTATCCCACTCCCTGACCGGCGAAATCTCTCGTTCTGGATATTCGGGTTCGGTGGTGGGTTCGGGAGTCACTGGAGGGTGAGGCGGCCGGTGCCGGCGGCGGTCACCTGGCCGATCACGGCGGCCGTGTGGCCCGAGGCAGTGAGGGTGGCGACGGCCTCGGCGGCGGCGCCGTCGTCGGCGGCGCCGAACACGAGGCCGCCGCTGGTCTGGGCATCGGCGAGGAGCAGCGCGGTGGCGTCGTCGTGGCTGCCCTGGTCGAGTCGGGGGCGGACGTGGTCGAGGTTGCGGCGGGAGCCCCCCGGAACGACATCGTCGTCGAGCAGGTCTCCGACGCCGCCGAGGACCGGGATGGCATCGACCCGGAGGGACAGGTCGACGCCCGACTCCTGCGCCATGCGACCGAGGTGACCGAGGAGGCCGAAGCCGGTCACGTCGGTGCAGCCGGTGGCGCCGGCCGCTCGTGCCGCCGTCGCGCCCTCGGCGTTGAGTCGGATCATGGACTCGACGGCCGCAGTTGCGAGCCCGTCGGGGCACCGTCCGGCCTTGATCGCCGTCGTGGCGATCCCGATCCCCAGCGGCTTCGTCAGGACGAGCACATCGCCCGCCCGGAGCCCGGCATTGGTGAGGATCTGGTCAGGGTGGATTTCGCCGACCACGGCCATGCCGTACTTTGGTTCGGGGTCGTCGACCGTGTGGCCGCCGGCGATCACGAATCCGGCCTGGAACGCGATGTCGGCTCCGCCTTCGAGCACATCGCCGAGGAGGTCGGTCGAGAGCTCGTCGACGTTCCACCCCACGAGGTTCAGGGCGAACAGGGGGGTGCCACCCATGGCGTAGACGTCGGACACCGAGTTCACCGCTGCGATCCGGCCCCAGGTGCGGGCGTCGTCGACCACGGGAGTGATGAAGTCGGCCGTGACCACCAGGGCGCGTTCATCCGAGAGGCGCCACACGGCGGCATCGTCGCCGGTCAGCGCCCCGACCAGGAGGTTGGGGTCACTGGGAGGTGCAATGCGGCGCACCACGTGCGCCAGCTCGCCAGGGGCGAGCTTGCACGCTCAGCCGGCGCCGTGCGAGAACGCCGTGAGGCGCGGGGGCTTGTCCACCACCGGCACGCTACCGCCGCGCAGCATCTCCGCCGGGTTGCAGGTCTGCTGTCGCTGGACGTAGATTTGTCGATCGTGCCTGGGGCCGTCCGCGCCCCGGCAACGAGAGTTCTCACAGAGCAGTCCGTTCGAGAGAGTCAGGTCGCACCCGTGCGCACGTATTCACCGAAAGCCAGCGAGATCACCCGTGAGTGGTGGGTCATCGATGCCGAGGGCATGGTCCTCGGTCGCCTCGCCACCGAGGTCGCTCGCATCCTGCGCGGCAAGCACAAGCCGACGTTCGCCCCCAACCTCGACTCCGGTGACCACGTCATCGTGGTGAACGCCGACAAGGTCGTGCTCACCTCGGACAAGGCCGGCAAGAAGCAGGTCTGGCGCCACTCCGGATTTCCCGGCGGCATCAAGTCCATGACCTACCGCGACGCCCTCGACCGCAAGCCGGCTGAAGCCGTCCGCCGCACCATCAAGGGCATGCTCCCGAAGAACCGGTTGGGCGCCCAGATGCTGACCAAGCTGAAGGTCTACGCCGGGCCCACCCATCCCCACTCCGCCCAGCATCCCAAGCAACTCGAGATCGATCCCCGCGCCAAGGCGCGGGTGAGTTAGAGGAAGTAGCCCCGTTGAGCACCGTACCCCTCGTCCAGGCCACCGGCCGTCGCAAGCGGGCCGTGGCCCGCGTCCGACTCCGTCCCGGCACCGGCAAGGTCACCATCAACGGCAAGGACGTGGCCGTCTACTTCCCGACCGATGCCCAGCGCAGCCTGGCCCTCGCCCCGCTCGTCGTGGCCGAGGCTGCCGAGCACTACGACGTCGACGCCGGCATCGAAGGCGGTGGCGTCACCGGTCAGGCCGGCGCACTCAGCCTCGGGCTGGCCCGTGCCTTGGTCGAGCTCGACCCTGAGCGCCGTGGCGAGCTGAAGCATGCAGGACTCCTGCGCCGCGATCCGCGCAAGAAGGAGTCCAAGAAGTACGGACTCAAGAAGGCCCGTAAGGCGCCGCAGTACTCCAAGCGCTGATCGCCTCCCGGTAGATCGTCGGCTCACCGTGCTGAAGTTCGGTACCGACGGTGTCCGGGGCGTCGCCAACACTGAACTCACACCGGAGCTCGCCCTCGCACTGGGGCGAGCTTCGGCGCGTGTGTTCGGGCGAGTCGGCGGGCATCCGCGTCGTGTCGTGATCGGTCGCGACACCCGGCGGTCCGGTCCATTGCTCGAGTCGGCCCTCGCCGCCGGGTTCGCGTCCGAGGGCGTCGACGTCGTCCACCTCGGCGTGGTCCCCACCCCGCTGGTCGCCCATGCGTCGGCCCACCTCGGTGTCGCCGGCGCCATGCTCTCGGCATCGCACAACCCGTTTCCCGACAACGGCATCAAGCTGTTCGCTCCCGGGGGGCGGAAGCTGACCGACGATGTCGAGGCAGAGCTCGAGACCGAGCTTCGCCACTTGCTCGACGGGACGGACGACGATCCGAGGCCCACGGGCGCCGACGTCGGAGCAGTCGACGACGGCCACGGAGACGCCCACGACCTCCGAGCCGGCTACCGCGACACTGTCCTGGGAGCCATCGAGGGACGGTCCCTGGCCGGAATCGCCGTCGTGCTCGACTGTGCGCACGGTGCCGCGTCCACCATCGCTCCCGAGATCCTCCGGGCGACCGGGGCTGACCTCACCGTCGTGCACGCCGAGCCCGACGGCATCAACATCAACGCCGATGCCGGGTCCACCGCCCCCGACATCCTCGCGAGCGCCGTGCTCGACGCGGGGGCCGACCTCGGTCTGGCCCTCGACGGCGACGCCGACCGCCTGGTGGCGGTCGACGGATCCGGAGCCGTGGTGGACGGCGACCACCTGCTGGCCATCCTCGCCACCGATCGGCGCGACCGTGGGCGGTTGCCGCACGACACCGTGGTGGCCACCGTCATGTCGAACCTGGGATTCCGCCAGGGCATGGCTCGCCACGGGATCACCGTGGTGGACACGAAGGTGGGGGACCGCTACGTACTCGAGGCCCTGGCCGAGACGGGTGCTGCGCTCGGCGGCGAGCAGTCCGGTCACATCATCCAGACCGACATCGCCACCACCGGCGACGGCCTCCTCGCCGCCCTGTCGGTGCTCGACGTGATGGCGCGCCGCGGCCGGTCGCTCGCCGAGCTCGCTGCCGAGGCCATGACCTCCCTGCCCCAGGTGCTCCTCAACGTGCGCCTCGACCGACGCCAGCCCGACCTCGTCGATGCGCTGGCCGACGACATCTCGGCCTCGGAGGTCCGCCTCGGTGGCGACGGCCGGGTCCTGGTGCGCCTGTCGGGGACCGAGCCACTGGTCCGGATCATGGTCGAGGCGCCCACCGACGAGCAGGCCCGATCCGAGGCCGAGACCCTGGCCGAAGCGGCACGCCGCAGCGCCGGTGCCTGACCCACGAGTCGGGAACCATGGGGTTCCGGTACGAGGTGGATGGAGACCGCATCGCGTTCGAGGCGGTCTGGTCGTCCAGACGCTGATCGGCTGCGAGGACGAGTACGGGGAGCGGATTCGGGCCGTCCTGACCGGCACCGTCACCCACGAGATCGAGGCCTCGGGCCTCACGCTCGTCGCCGACGACGGACGAGGCGTCATGCTCACCGCCGAGGGCTGAACCGGCAACGTCGCGGTACCGGACCACCGACGCGACGTCCCCGGCCCTCGACCCGGCAGACTGGTCCGCCTATGTGCGGAATCATCGCCGTCCTCCGGCAGCCGGTCGAGCGGACCGACCTGTCCCCAGCCCCGGTCATCGAGCGTCTCGACCGTGGCGTGGTCGGCGTACGCGCCGCCGTCGGCGACCCGTCCGTCGAGACCTTGCGGGCGGTGGCTGACGACCTGGAGGCGGTCTCGGCCGCCCTCCACGGCCCGCGAGGCGTTCGTCTGCTGCTGACCGATCCCGCCGCCGCCAGCCGCATCCGCGGTCTGGTCTCCACCCTCGTCACCTCCATCGTCGATCTCGATACCGGCCTGGACGCGCTCGTGGTCGACGACGACACCGAGGCTCGGAACGCCGTCGCTGTCCGGTGCAAGGATGCGGCCTGGGCCATCGAGCGCGACCGGCTCCGCACCGCCGAGGGCGTCAGCGTCCTGCTCGGTGGGCAGACCAACTGGGCCGCGGTCGAGACCTGCACCCAGGTCGAGCAGGCCATGCGGGCCATCGATCGTCTCGAGGTCCGTGGTCGTGACTCGGCCGGCCTGATGCTGCTGGTGCGCGATCACGGGCTCGATCCGTCCGATCCTGCGGTCGGTGGCCTGCTCGCCGGTCGGGTCGACGACGAGTTCCTCCGCTCCGGTGCCGTGCGGGTCCTCGACGGTGCGCTCGCCTTCACCTACAAGGCCGCAGCCGAGATCGGCGAGCTGGGCGACAACACCGCCGCCCTCCGCCGCCAGATCGTCGCCGACGATCTCCTCCGGCTCGCCCTCAGCGGCGACCGTGCCCGGACCGTGGTGCTGGGACACACCCGCTGGGCGAGCGTCGGCATCATCTCCGAGGCGAACGCCCATCCGCTCGATTCGTGGGAGATGTCCGCCGACGCCAGCGCCGATCCGAGTGCCGGGCCGTTCGTCACCGCCGCCCTCAATGGCGACGTCGACAACTTCGCCGACCTCAAGGCGGCCGGGGGTCTGGCCATCTGGCCCGAGATCACCACCGACGCCAAGGTGATCCCCACCCTCGTGTCCCGCCGCCTCGCCGCCGGCGACGACCACCTCGAGGCCTTCCGCGCCACCGTGGCCTCCTTCGAGGGCTCCGTGGCGATCGCCGCCAACGTCGCCGACCGACCGAACTCGCTACTGCTCGCCCTGCGTGGCTCCGGGCAGGCGCTCTACGTGGGTCTGACCGACGACGCCTACGTCGTCGCCTCCGAGCCCTACGGGCTGGTCGAGGAGACCTCCCGCTACGTGCGCATGGACGGCGAGACACCCGCCAGCCACGACAACCCAGACGCGAGCCGGGGGCAGATCCTGCTCCTCGACGGTGATCAGGCTGGCACCTTGGCGGGGATCGAGCGCGTCGCCTACGACGGCACCCGGATCCCGGTCACCGAGGACGACGTCGTCACGGCCGAGATCACCACGCGTGACATCGATCGCGGTGCGTTCCCTCACTTCCTGCTCAAGGAGGTCACCGAGTCACCGGTGAGCTTCCACAAGACCCTCCGAGGCCGGCTCGTCGAGCGATCCGGCAGCGACGGTGAGCTCGAAGTCGTCCTTCCCACCGACTCCCTGCCCGACGACATCCGGGCCCGGCTCGCCGACGGCAGCATCACGCGGATCCTCGCCATCGGCCAGGGCACCGCCCACATCGCCAGTCGGGGGTTCATCGCCGTCCTCGATGCCGCCGCCGACCGCAACGGCGTGCACCTCGAGGCCGTCCCCGCCACCGAGCTGTCCGGGTTCCGGCTCCGTCCGGACATGTCCGACACCCTCATCGTGGCCATCAGCCAGTCCGGGACCACCACCGACACGAACCGCACCGTCGACCTCGTGCGGGCCCGGGGAGCGTCGGTCATCGCCATCGTCAACCGCCGGGGTTCCGACCTCACCGATCGGGCCGACGGCGTGCTCTACACGTCCGATGGTCGCGACGTGGAGATGGCAGTTCCGTCCACGAAGGCCTTCTACGCCCAGATCGCGGCCGGTCACCTCCTCGGCGTCGCCATCGCCGAGCAGTGGGGCGAGCCGGCCGACCAGGGCCTCTTGCGGGCCATGCGCGCGCTCCCCGAGGCCATGATTGCGACGCTCGCCACCCGCGACGACATCGCCGCAGCCGCCCATCAGTGGTGTCCGCCGCGCCGCTACTGGGCCATTGTCGGCAACGGCACCAACCGCATCGCGGCCGAGGAGCTGCGCATCAAGCTGTCCGAGCTCTGCTACAAGTCCATCGCCTGCGACGCCACCGAGGACAAGAAGCACATCGACCTCTCCTCCGAGCCGCTCATCCTGGTGTGCGCCGCCGGCTTGACCGGATCGAACGTCGACGACGTGGCCAAGGAGGTGGCGATCTATCGGGCCCACAAGGCGGCGCCCATCGTGATCGCCACCGAGGGCGAGGGTCGCTTCGCCAGCGCGCTCGCCGTCCTCACCGTCCCCGAGACCCACCCGCTGCTCGCTTTCGTGCTGGCCACCATGGTCGGTCACCTCTTCGGGTACGAGGCCGCCCTCGCCTCGACGCCCAAGCCCTGCCACTGCGTGAGGTGCGGGCCGGGATCGAGGACGCCCTGGAG
>JBPPNA010000252.1:0-26125 GCA_051306355.1 Acidimicrobiales bacterium
GCCGTCGTCGACGACGACTGGGACCGGGTGCGCGGCCTGCTGGGCGGCAAGGGCGCCAACCTGGCCGACATGGCGTCCCTCGGGGTGCCGGTCCCGCCTGGGTTCGTCATCACGACCGAGGCGTGCAACGCGTTCATCGCCGGCGACGGGTCCCTCCCGGAGGGGTCGTGGCAGGAGGTGCTCGATGCGATGGTCGCGATGGAGTCGGCCACCGGGAAGACCTACGGCTCGGGTCCCGACCCGCTGCTGGTGGCCGTGCGGTCCGGGGCCAAGTTCTCCATGCCGGGCATGATGGACACCGTCCTCGACGTGGGCATGAACGACGAGGTCGCCGCGGCCATGGTGGCGCGCACCGGCGACGAGCGGTTCGTGTTCGACGCCCATCGCCGCTTCGTGCAGATGTTCGCCACCGTGGTGCTGGGTCTCGACGGCGAGCCCTTCGAGGAGATCCTCCGTGGGCACCGCAAGGCGAACGGGGTGGAGAACGACAGCGACCTGCCCCCAGAGGTGCTGCGGGAGACGGTCGACGCCTTCCGCTCGCACGTCACCGCCCGTTCGGTGACCCCGTTCCCGGACGATCCGATGGACCAGCTCCGCCTGGCGGTCGAGGCCGTGTTCCACAGCTGGAACAGCAAGCGGGCCTTCGATTACCGGCGAGCGGCCAAGATCGCCGACGACCTCGGCACCGCGGTCAACGTGGTGGCCATGGTCTTCGGCAACACCGGCGACCAGTCGGGCACCGGCGTGCTCATGTCGCGCAACCCGACCGACGGCGTACCCCAACTCGAAGGCGACTACCTCATCAACGCCCAGGGCGAGGACGTGGTGGCCGGCAACCGGGCGACGAAGCCGATCGCCGACCTGGCCGACGACCTGCCCGAGGCGGCGACCGAGCTGGCCGAGATCGCCAGCCGGCTCGAGCACCACTACCGCGACATGCAGGACATGGAGTTCACCGTCGAGGACGGCACCCTCTGGATCCTCCAGACCCGTACCGGCAAGCGCACCGCCCAGGCCGCCGTGCGCATCGCGGTCGACCTCGCCGAAGAGGGCCTGATCACCAAGGCCGAGGCCGTCATGCGGGTGACACCGGACCAGATCGACTTCTTCCTCCACCCGCAGTTCGCCCCCGAGGAGCTGGCCGGCCGCAAGGCGGTGGCCAAGGGCCTCAACGTCTCCCCCGGCGCAGCCGTCGGCGTGGTGGCCTTCGACCCCGACCTGGCCGAGCGCTGGGCCAACGACGGCCGGGACGTGTTGCTGGTGCGGCACGAGACCAAACCCGATGACGTGCACGGCATGCTCGCTGCCGTCGGCATCCTGACCTCGAGCGGGGGGCGGACCAGCCACGCCGCCCTCGTGGCCCGCCAGTTCGGCAAGCCGGCCGTGACCGGAGCGTCGGACATCGAGATCGACATGACGGCCCGACACCTGACCGTGGCCGGCGAGACGGTGTCCGAGGGCGAGTGGCTCTCGATCGACGGGACCGCCGGGAACATCTACCTCGGCAAGGTCGACACCGTGGCACCCGACCTCGACAACGAGTGGCTCACCACGGTGCTGTCATGGGCCGACGAGTTCCGCACCCTCGAGGTGCGGGCCAACGCCGACGAACCCGAGGACGCAGCCCGGGCCCGGTCCTACGGAGCCAGCGGCATCGGTCTGTGCCGCACCGAGCACATGTTCTTCGACCCTGACCGGCTGCCGATCATGCAGCAGATGATCATGGCGCCGAACGCCCCCGAGCGGCGGGAGGCCATCGAGGCCCTGCTCGAGTTCCAGCGTGAGGACTTCGTCGGGATCCTCGAAGCCATGGACGGACTCCCGGTCATCTTCCGGCTGCTCGATCCGCCCCTGCACGAGTTCCTGCCCAGCTGGGACGAGCTCCACCGCCGCCAGACCGACCTGCAGCTGCGCCTCGTGCGGGCCGCTGACCTGGAGACCGTCGAGGCCCTGGTCACCGAGCTGTCGGAGGTGCGCCACCTGCTGTCGCGGGTCGAGTCCCTGCACGAATCGAACCCGATGCTCGGCCGACGCGGGGTGCGGCTCGGCCTCACGCTGCCTGAGCTCACGCAGATGCAGACCCGGGCCATCATCGAGGCCGCCCTCCAGGTGGCCGACGCCGGCGGGGACCCACGACCCGAGATCATGGTGCCGCTCGTCAGCCACGCCAACGAGCTCGAACGGCAGCGTGCGCTCATCGAGGAGACCGCCGAGGCGGCCATGGACGCAGCCGGCCACCGTGTCGAGTACGCCGTGGGCACGATGATCGAGGTCCCCCGGGCGGCGCTCACCGCCGACGCCGTCGTCGAGCACGCCGACTTCTTGTCGTTCGGCACCAACGACCTCACCCAGATGACGTTCGCCGTCAGCCGCGACGACGCCGAGCAGTCGTTCCTGCTCACCTACCTGGCCGACAAGATCCTCCCCGAGAACCCCTTCGCCTCCATCGACGGCGACGGGGTCGGCAAGCTCATGCGCATCGCCCTCGACGGGGCTCGATCGACCCGGCCCGGGATCGGCACCGGCGTGTGCGGTGAGCACGGTGGCGATCCAGCCTCGATCGCCATGTGCCACGACATGGGGCTCGACTACGTGAGCTGCTCCGCCTACCGGATCCCCGTGGCCCGGCTGGCGGCGGCGCAGGCCGCGCTGGCCTCCCGCCCTGCCGATGAGGCGGATGAGGCGGACTGACTGACCCGCATGGCGACGATCAACGATCATGGCGGCGAGCTGGCCCTCACGGTGCTGCGGCACCACGGGGTGGAGACGATCTTCACCCTGTCGGGTGGCCACATCTTCCCCTTCTACGACGCCGCGGTGCAGCGGGAGCCGAACGTGCGGATCCTGGACACCCGCCACGAGCAGACGGCGACGTTCGCCGCCGAAGCGACGGCCAAGCTCACCCGGAAGCTGGGGGTCGCCGTGCTCACTGCGGGGCCGGGGGTCACCAACGGCATCAGCGCCGTCACCAGCGCCAAGTTCAACGGCGCACCGTTGCTGGTGCTCGGCGGGCGGGCCCCGCAGGAGCGGTGGGGAGCGGGTTCGCTGCAGGAGTTCGACCACGTGCCGCTACTGGCGCCGATCACCAAGCACGCCGCCACCGTGACCTCCACCGCAGAGATCCCCTCCGCCGTCGCCGACGCCGCCCGGCTGGCCCTCACCCCGCATCGGGGACCGGTGTTCCTCGACTTCCCCCTCGACGTCGTGTTCGGGATGGCCGAGGCCGAGATCCCCTCGGGCGACGTCGCCTCCGGGCCGGCACCGGATCCGGATGCCGTGCTGCGGGCGGCCGAACTGGTGGCCTCGGCCGAGCGGCCGGCGATCATCGCCGGCTCCGACGTGTGGTGGGAGGGTGCCAGCGAGGCGCTGGTGGCGGCGGCCGAGGCGCTCCGGGTCCCTGTGTTCCTCAACGGCCTCGGCCGCGGCTCGGTACCGGCGAGCCACGACCTGGCCTTCAGCCGGACGCGGAGCGTGCTCAAGACCGAGGCCGACGTGGTGGTGGTCATCGGCACACCGCTCGACTTCCGGCTGTCGTTCGGCAGCTTTGGGGACGCCGCCGTGATCCACGTGGTCGATCACCCTGACCTCGAGGCCGGCCACGTCGAGCCCACCGTGCGGGTCAGCGGCGACCTGGGCACCGTTTTGCGGGCATGGGCTGACCACGCCGGCGACCGCGCTGACCACGAGCCGTGGATCGCCACCCTGATCGACGCCGAGGCCGCGGCCCGGGCCGCCGACGCGCCGTTGCTCGCCGCCGGCGCCGACCCCATCAAGCCGACCCGCATCTACGGCGAGCTGCAGTCCCGACTCGATCCCGACGCCATCGTGGTGTGCGACGGCGGCGACTTCGTGAGCTACGCCGGCAAGTACATCGACATCCAACAACCTGGATGCTGGCTCGACACCGGCCCGTTCGGCTGTCTCGGCACCGGCATGGGCGGCGCCATCGCGGCGCGCGTGACGCACCCCGATCGTCAGGTGGTGGTGCTGCTCGGCGACGGTGCAGCCGGATTCTCCCTCATGGACGTCGACACCCTCGTGCGCCACCAGCTGCCCGTGGTGATGGTGGTCGGGAACAACGGCATCTGGGGTCTGGAGAAGCACCCCATGCAGATGCTCTACGGCTACGACGTGGCCGCCGACCTGCAGCCGGGGTTGCGCTACGACGACGTGGTCCGGGCCCTCGGCGGCGCTGGCGAGACGGTGACCGATCCGGACCAGGTCGGCCCGGCCATCGATCGCGCCCTGGCAGCCGGCGTGCCGTACCTGGTGAACGTGATCACCGACCCGGCCGACGCCTACCCCCGCTCGTCGAACCTGGCCTGAGCCGTTCTGCCTCCACGCCGGAACGGTTACGAGTTGTGCATGACACGGCATCCGCTCCAACGGCGGGCACGACGGGTCGCGGTGGGAGCCGCCATCGCGCTCTTGGTCCCCCTGCTCCCGTTGGGCGCCATGGCGGGCGCGCACCGGGATGCCCCCAACAATCCCTGTGATCCCGACACACCCCGGGCCGCGTTCGCGGACCGAGCCGCCATCGACGAGGTCCACCAAGCCAACGTCGACTGCGTCGCCTCCCTCGGCGTGGCCGAGGGCCGAGATGGCCCCACGGGGCTCGAGTACGCCCCCGACGCCACGGTCCTCCGCGGCCAGATGGCGTCGTTCGTGGCCCGCGCCCTCGAAGCGGCCGGCCACGACCTCCCGGCACAGTCGGACCAGGGCTTCGAGGACGTAGAGGGCAACGTCCACAAAGACCGCATCAACCAGCTGGCCGAGATCGACGTGGTCTTCGGGCGCTCCGAGAACCGGTATGCGCCGAACCAGGAGGTGCGCCGTGACCAGATGGCTGCCTACCTGATGCGCGCCGCCAGCTGGGCCCACGGTCACCAGTACGAGCCGGTGTCCGCACCGCAGTTCGACGATGTCGAGGGCAACGTCCACGTCCGGCACATCCAGAGCGCCTACGAGATGTGGGTCGCCGACGGTCGCACCCCGACCACGTACGCACCGGCCGAGGCGGTTCAGCGTGCGGCAATGGGCAGCTTCCTGTCCCGGCTGATCGACCTGATCCACCCGGAGAACTACCAGTCGAGCAACCAGACCCACATCGTGGCGCCCCAGGAGGCGATCGCCGCCGGCGCAGGTGAGCCGTACGAGTTCTCCGTCGGTGCCCGCTACGACGGTCGTCCGTTCACCGGACCGGTGGACATCGCGCTGCTGCCCTGCACCAACGCCGAGACCACCGATTCGCCGGTGATCTTCCAGGATCTCGATGACGACGGCCTCGCCGACGACCTGGCCTCGACGAACGAGGACCAGGCCTACATCTCCGAGGTCAACGGCCTGCCGACCGGTGGTCCGGAGCTCCACGTCCGCGATGCCCATCCCACCGAGGACGGCATCCTGCGGTTCACCGTCGTCTCACCGGCCGCCGATTGTGCGGTGATCGTCGTGTTCCAACCCCGGGTCGACGAAGGCTTCCGGCTCGACGCCGGCCAGCGCCCCGCCGGGCCGTTCGGCGTCGGCCAGATCACCTGGACCTGACGCGGCGGTCGCACCCTCACCTCCCGTTCGGGGGCAGCCGCTCCCGAGATGCGGGTGGGTGGTCGGGTGTGACGGCCCGTCGTCGCTACCGTCGCGGCGATGCCCGAACTCTCTCGACGCCAATGGACCATCGCCGCCGCCATCTTCGGTGTCATCGTGCTCATGGCCGCTCTGGTGGTGCTCGCCACCAGCGGCGGTGACGACGAGGACGTCGTCGCGTCGACCACCACGAGCGAGTCGACCACCACGACCTCCACCACGGCTCCCCCGGGCCCGACGTGGCCGCTCACCGGTCTTCCCCTCGAGGACGAGACCCTGGCGCAGCGCCCGGCCCTGGTCGTCAAGATCGACAACGCCGAACCGCGGTCGGGCCGGGGCGGACGCCCCCAGGCCGGCATCAACCAGGCGGACATCGTCTTCGAGGAGATGGTGGAGGGCAGCGTCACCCGCTTCGCGTCGGTGTTCCACTCCGCCGATGTCGACCCCGTGGGGCCGGTGCGTTCCGCCCGCACGACCGACCTGTTGATCCTGCAGTCACTGAACCGGCCCCTGTTCGCCTGGTCCGGCGCGAACGCGCGCGTGGCCGGCGAGGTGCGGGGCGCGGATCTCGTCGACGTCGGGTTCGACGCTGCCACGGGAGCCTTCTACCGGGCCTCGGACCGGCCGGCGCCGTACAACCTCTTCTCCTCGACGGGCGCCCTCCGGGGCTCGGTCCCCGACGAGGCACGCCCGCCGGTCCCGCAGTTCACCTACCGCGAGGAAGGCCAGGCGCCCGAGGGGGGTCGTTCGGTCGATCGGGTGAACATCGACTTCGGAGGCGGTCCCGGGGGCGCCCCGGTGGACTACGAGTGGGACGGTTCCGGATGGGCCCGGTCGCAACGTGGCGACCCCCACGTCGACGCCGACGGGGCCCGGGTCTCGCCGCCCAACGTGATCATCCGCTTCACCCCGTACGTGGAGGTCCAGTGCTGCGACGCCGCCGGCTTCCCCATCCTCGAGGCCCAGTTGGCCGGCGAGGGAGACGCCTGGATCCTCACCGACGGCCAGCTCGTCGAGGGCCGGTGGTCCCAGCCCTCGCTCGATGCACCTGCCGAGTTCACCGGCGCCGACGGTCGACCCGTCGGCCTGACGCCGGGCCGCACGTGGGTCGCCATCGCACCGCCGGGTAGCGCCACCGCAGGATGATCCACCGATAGCATCCGCCGGATGACGCGACCCGGCCGATCTCTCCGACTCGGCCTGGTGCTGGCCCTGCTCGCCGGCGTGCTGGCCACGGTGATCGGATCGCCGGCCGGCGCCTACCCGGGGGCCCCGTGGTTCGAGCCGGGCAAGCCCTACGACGACAACTTCCCCGATCCGTCGATCGTGGTGGGCGACGACCGCTACTACGCCTACGGCGCACCCACCGGTGGGGCCTACCTGCCGGTCATGACGTCGACCGACCTGGTGACGTGGACCGCCCGACCGGCCTACGACCCCGGCGCTCCGCTGAACCAGGACCCGTTCTTCAACGACGCCCTGCCGTACCCGGCGCGATGGGGTGCCGACCGCCCGGTCGGGGGTCGGTTGACGAAGGAGCTCTGGGCCCCCGGCGCAGCGAAGATCGGGAACCAGTGGCTCGTCTACTACTCGGTGCGCATGCCAGGCGGCCAGGACCGCTTCTGCATCTCGGTCGCCACCGGTTCGAGTCCACTCGGCCCCTTCACCGACGACACCGGCGGCCCGCTGGTGTGCGATGCCGACCCCAACGGTTCGATCGATCCCCAGCCCTTCGTCGACACCGACGGCACCCCGTATCTCCTGTGGAAGAGTGAGGGCGTACCCGGCAGCGTTCCCACCCGGATCTGGGTCCGCCAGCTCGATCCGTCCGGCGGCGGCTTCGCACCCGGCTCGACGGCTGGGGTCCTCCTGGTCACCTCGGCGCCATGGGAGGGCAACGTCGTCGAGAACCCGTCGATGGTCCGCCACCACGGTCAGCTCTTTCTCTTCTACTCCGGCAACGAGCACCTCTCGGACCGCTATGCCGTGGGCTACGCGGCCTGCGACGCGGTGACGGGCCCCTGCCACAAGCAATCGACCGCCAGCCCCTTGCTGGCCAGCGCCGGGAACCGGCTCGGCCCCGGGGGGCCGGCCGCCTTCGTCGACCTGGCAGGTCGGCTCCAGATGGCCTACCACTGGTGGAACGCGCCCTACTCCTCGTATCCCACGAAACCGGGCTGCGACGGCACCGACCCGAAGACCGGGGCGCCGTACTGCGTATCGCAGGGCCAGCGGCGCATGTCGGTCGTCACGCTCGCGGCCGACGGTCATCGACTGACGGTGCTCGGCGAGGCGCGGCCACCAGCCCCGCCACCGCGCGACATCTCTGATGCCTGCCCGTCCGGCGTGACCGACGCCGGCTTCGGCGACGTGGCTCCCACCGACGTGCACCACGACGCCATCGACTGCGTGGCCTGGTGGAGCGTGGCCCAGGGCGTGCGCCAAGGAGCCTATGAGCCCCGGCTCTCGGTGGACCGCGGCCAGATGGCCACCTTCATCGCCCGGTTGCTGGGCGAGGCCGGCGTCGAGCTCCCGGAGAACCCGCCCAACGAATTCGCCGACGACGACGACTCCATCCATGCGGACAACATCGACACCCTCGCCGCCATCGGCGTGGTGGCCGGGCGCGACGACGGCACCTACGGGCCGACCGCACCGGTCAACCGGGCCCAGATGGCCACCTACCTGGCGCGTGCGTCGGCCGAGGCGGGGGTCCCGTTGGCCCGGGAGCGCGACGTGTTCCCCGACGACGACGGCTCCTTCCACGAGGCCAGCATCGACGCCGCGGCGGCTGCCGGACTGACCGGCGGACGGGCCGACGGCACCTACGGCCCCGGGCTCGCCGTCCAGCGGGGCCAGATGGCCTCATTCCTGGCCCGGCTCCTCGACCTGCTGATCGAAGAAGGCGTGATCGCCGCCCGTTGAGCCCGAAGTTGCGCGACCATCGGTCCATGGCGACCACCAGCGACAGCACCACGAGCTCCCGGCGAGACGGCGACACCGTCACCATCACCCTCACGGCGCCCGAACGCCGTAACCCGCTGTCGGCAGCCACCTTGGCCGAGCTCCAGGTCGCGCTGGACCGGGCCGCCGACTCCGACGCCACCGTGGTGGTCCTGGCATCGACCGGGACCGTGTGGAGCGCAGGTCACGACCTCAAGGAGATGGCGGGCCTGGACGAGGGCGGCCTGCGCGCCCTGTTCACCACCTGCACGGAGGTGATGCGCACCATCGAGACCATGCCGCAGCCCGTGATCGCCAAGGTGCACGCGCTGGCCACGGCCGCAGGCTGCCAGCTGGTCGCATCGTGTGATCTGGCCGTCGCCGGCGAGTCGGCCCGCTTCGGCGCGTCGGGCATCAAGCAGGGGCTGTTCTGCCACACGCCGATGGTGGCGATCGCCCGCAACATCGGACGCAAGCGGGCGTTCGAGCTGGCCCTGTCCGGCGACCTCATCGATGCCACCACCGCGGCCGACTGGGGCTTGGTGAACCACGTGGTGCCCGACGACGCGCTCGACGATGCAGTGGACGACATGGTCGCCCGGGTGGGCGGCGGGGCGACGACGTCGCGGGCCACGGGCAAGCGCACGCTGTACGCGCAGCTCGATCTGCCCGTCGAGGCGGCCTACGAGCTCGCGGTCGACGCCATCGCCCACAACGCCGCGACCGGCGAGGGCGCCGAGGGCATCGCGGCGTTCGCCGAGAAGCGTCACCCGACGTTCGCCCACCGTTGAGGGCCGTTTGCCCGCCGTTCACCAGGCCGAGGGCTAGCTTCTCCGTCGTGGAGTCCACATGAGCGCCGTCGTCTTCGACCACGTCACCAAGCGATTCGACGATGTGGTCGCCGTCGACTCCCTGTCGCTCGAGATCTTCGCCAAGGAGTTCATGGTCCTGCTCGGCCCGTCCGGATGCGGCAAGTCGACCGCCCTGCGCATGATCGCCGGGCTCGAGACGGTCACGGAGGGGGAGCTGCGGCTCGGCCACCGGGTGATCAATGACGTCGAGGCCAAGGACCGAGACATCTCGATGGTGTTCCAGAGCTACGCGCTCTATCCGCACATGACCGTGCGCCAGAACCTCGAGGTCCCGCTCAAGACGCGCCCGTACGAGGTCGACGAGGGACCACCGCGCAAGCTCCACAAGCCAGAGCGAGCCGAACGGGTGGAAGACGCCGCCCGCATCCTCGGCCTCGACGAACTGCTCGACCGCAAGCCGGGCGCACTCTCGGGTGGGCAGCGCCAGCGGGTGGCCCTGGGCCGAGCCATCGTGCGCCGGCCCGAGGTGTTCCTCATGGACGAGCCGCTGTCCAACCTCGATGCCAAGCTGCGGGCCCAGACCCGGGTGGAGCTGGTCGAGCTCCACCGCGAGCTGCAGACCACCATCGTCTACGTCACCCACGACCAGGTCGAGGCCATGACCATGGCCGATCGCGTCGCCGTGCTCGACGCCGGGCAGCTCCAGCAGGTGGGCCCTCCCCGCGAGGTCTACGACCGTCCCGCCAACCTCTTCGTGGCCCGCTTCATCGGGAGCCCCCCGATGAACACCGTGGCCGGAACCGTGCGGGTGGCGGGCGGGGCCACGTCGATCGAGCTCCCGGGCGGGCGTCTCGACGTCGACGGCCCGCTCGCCTCGACGGTCCTCGACGGCCTCGACGTCGTTGCCGGCGTCCGTCCCGAGCACCTCCACGTCGGTGACGGGACGCTTCGGGCCACCGTGCGGGCCGTCGAGTGGTTGGGCCACGAGCGCCACGTGTACTGCGACGTGGACGGTGCGCCGATGATCGTGCGCGACACCGACGAGGAGGGCGGTTCCCGTCCTGGCGACGAGGTCACCCTCACGGCCAGACCCGGCGACGTCCACCTCTTCGACGCCGTCACGACGGAGCGTCTGAACTGATGCTCCGGCGCAGGTCCGCCCGGGAGACCGCGCTGGCCGCGCTGTTCCTGCTGCCGTCGCTGGCCGTCTTCGCAGCGTTCTTCTTCTATCCCATCGGCCGGATCGTCTACCTGGGACTCTTCCAGCAGAACCAGACCCGGACCCGGCAGCGCTACGTCGGGCTCGACCAGTACACCGACGTGCTGACCGGCGACGACTTCCTGGAGGGGCTGCAGATCACGGTCGAGTACGTGCTGCTCACCGTCCCGGCTGGGTTGGTGCTCGGCGTCCTGCTGGCGGTGACCGCCAACCGCAAGCTCCGCGGCATCAAGATCTTCCACACCATCTTCTCGTCGACCGTCGCCACCTCGGTCGCCGTGGCCTCGATCGTGTGGCTGGTCCTCATCAACCCCACGGTCGGGTACTTCAAGGTCGGCTGGTTGCGTGACACGGACATGGCCCTGTTCGGCGTGGCCCTCAGCTCGATCTGGCAGAACCTGGGGCTCACCTTCATCATCGTGCTCGCCGGCCTCCAGGCCATCCCCGAGGAGCTGAACGAGGCCGCCACCATCGACGGGATGAGCCCGGCCCGCCGCTTCTTCACCGTCACCCTGCCCATGCTGTCGCCGACGTTGCTGTTCCTCGTCGTCGTCCTGACCGTGTTCGCCTTCCAGGCCTTCGCCCAGATCGACATCCTCACCGAGGGTGGTCCGGCCGGTTCGACCGAGACCCTCGTGTTCAAGATCTTCAAACAGCAACAGGGCGGCGCAGTCGGCGTCGGATCGGTCATGGCCATCGGGCTGTTCGTGATCACGTTCCTCGTGGCGCTGGGCCAGTTCCTCCTGCTCGAGAAGCGGGTCCACTACGGGAGCCGGCGAGGATGAGCTCGGCCGCGTACGCCACGGGTCGCCGGCCGGGAAGCCGGGCGCGCGTCATCAAGAATCTCGGCTGGTACCTGCTGCTCAGCGCGCTGTCGCTGATCGTGTTGTTCCCGGTGTGGATGATCCTGATGCGAGCCCTGTCCCAGCCGATCGCCTACCTGACGGCCGGCCAGCCACCACGGCCCGTGGAGCCGGAGTGGGACGTGTTCAGCCGGGCCTTCACCCAGGGCGACCTCGGCCGCAAGCTGGCCATCTCGGCCGCCATGACGGTGGTCATCGCCGTGGCCCAGGTGGTCACGTCGGTGCTGGCCGCCTACACCTTCGCCTTCCTGCGCTTCCCGTTCCGACGGCTGGTGTTCGCCGCCTTCATGGCCACTCTGATGCTGCCCATCGAGGTCACGCTGATCGCCAACGTGGAGACCATCCGCACCTTCGGTTGGTTCAACTCGCTGCAGGGCCTCACCGCCCCGTTCCTGGCCGCCGCGTTCGGCACGTTCCTCATCCGGCAGGGGTTCCTCGGCATCCCCGACGACCTGCGCGACGCAGCCGAGCTCGACGGGTACGGCCACCTCGGCTTCCTGTGGCACGTGGCCATCCCGGTGACCCGGCCGATCATCGCCTCGTTCACCGTGATCGCCTTCCTGTCGGCGTGGAACCAGTATCTGTGGCCGCGAGCCATC
This sequence comes from Acidimicrobiales bacterium, assembly GCA_051306355.1. Classification (GTDB taxonomy): domain Bacteria; phylum Actinomycetota; class Acidimicrobiia; order Acidimicrobiales; family Salinilacustritrichaceae; genus Salinilacustrithrix. The sequence goes on from JBPPNA010000252.1 coordinate 12,020, forward strand.
GTCACCCGGGAGGCGTGGGACACCATCCAGATCGCGCTTCCCAAGTTCGCGGGTGAGAACATCAACCAGCTCAACCTCGGCTTTGCGGCCGCGATCATCGCCGCGCTGCCGATCCTGGCCATCCTCCTACTCTTCCAGCGGCACCTCATCCGCGGCTTGACCGCAGGGGCCGTGAAGGGCTGACCTGACGTGCCGATCCCCCAGGAGCAACCATGAACCCCGATCCCCAGATGCCGCGATTCCTGCGCCTCACCGCCATCGTCATGTTCGCCGCGCTCGTCGCAGCCGCCTGCGGTGGCGACTCGGGCGAGACCGCTGACGGGTCCGGCGGGGGTGACGACGGCGGCAACGGTAGCGAAGCGGCCGGCATCTGCCCGGTGGACGCCCTCGACGATGCCGAGGGGCCGGTCGACATCACGCTGTGGCACACCTACGTGGGGCTGACCAACGAGACACTCCGCAAGGTGGCCGACACCTACAACGACTCCCAGGACCGCGTCCGGGTCCAAGTCGAGAACCAGGGGACCGGCTACGAAGAGCTGCTGCGCAAGTACCGCCAGGGCATCCCCAGCGGCGAGCTCCCGGCGATCGGGATCATGGAGGACACCAACACCGAGTTCCTGGCCGACTCCGGCACCATCGTGCCCGCCGGGGCGTGCGCCGAGGCCGACGGCTACACCGACTACGACGACTTCTCCCCTGGCGTGATCGACTTCTACAGCATCGACGGCGTGCTCCAGCCGGCGTCGTTCAACGTGTCGACCGTGTTGCTGTACTACAACCGCGACCACTTCGAGCAGGCCGGTCTCGATCCCGACTCCCCGCCCCAGACGCTCGACGAGGTGGCCGAGTACGCCCGGGCGATCAAGGCGGCCGGGATCGTCGACCGTCCGTTGGTGCTCAACATGCAGCCCTGGTTCACCGAGTTCTGGCTCACCGGCGCCGGCGAGGGCCTGGTCGACAACGAGAACGGGCGCGGCGACGGCGAGACGACCGAGGGCGCCTTCGACAACTCCGCCACGGCGCGTCTCTTCGAAGCGTTCCGGACCATGCAGGACGAGGGGCTGCTGAACCCGGTCCCCGGCACGGAGGGCCAGTTCGACCACTACTTCGCCATCGGTCTGCAGCAGGCGTCGATGACGGTGGAGACGTCCACGGCCGTGACCACCATCAACGCGGTGCTCGAGGGCAACCTCGATCCTGCCGATCTCGGTCTCGACGCCGAACTGCCCCCCATCGACGTGAACGTCGACGCCGGGCCGTTCCCGGGACTCGACGGACCCAACGAGGGTCAGCTCGGCGGCGGCGTCTGGTACATCACCAACACCGGGTCCGATGAGGTCAAGGCGGCGTCGTGGGACTTCATGAAGTTCGTCAACCAGCCCGAGAACCAGGCGCTGTGGCACCTCGAGGGCTCGTATCTCCCGGTCCGCACGGCGACGGCCGAGTCCCAGGAGGTCCAGGACTTCTGGGCCGACACCCGGCCCGGCGGGTGGCTGCAGACGGCGTACGAAGGTCTGCAGACGGTCGACCCCGACTGGCCCGGGCCCTTGATCGGCCCCTACACCGAGACCCGTCAGGCGGTTCGCAACGCCCTCGATGCGCTGCTGTTCAGCGGCGCCACACCCGACGAGGTCATCGCCGAGACCGACCAGACGATCACCGACGCGCTCACGCAGTACAACGACGAGAACTTCTAGCTCTCGTCCTCTGAGGAACGGGACGGCCGTATCCAGGAGGTACTCGGTAGAGTCCGCACATGCCGCTGACCGGAGCGTACGAACCGAGCCCGCAGGACTGGGTGCGGGAGCAGGTCGAGACCTACGAGGCCACGGGCGGGCGCGAGGCCAACACGCTGCTCGACACCGGCTTGCCGGTGATCATCGTGACCACCCGAGGCCACAAGTCGGGCAAGGTGCGCAAGACGCCGCTGATGCGGGTCGAACACGACGGCGAGTACGCCCTGGTGGCGTCGAAGGGCGGGGCGCCAGACCACCCCGAGTGGCACTACAACCTGCAGGCGGACCCGACCGCGGTGATGATCCAGGACGGTCCCGAGCCCTTCGACGCCGTGGTCCACGTCGCCGAGAGCGGCGAACGGGACACATGGTGGGAGCGCGCGGTGGCCGCCTACCCCCCGTACGCCGAGTACCAGGACAAGACCCACCGGCGCATCCCGGTCTACGTCGCCCGCCCCGCCTGACCTCCCATCCGGGAGCGGCGTGATCAGGTTCGCCCCGTGCTCCTGGCGACCCGCGAGATCGTCCGCTCGAAGGTGCGCTTCGGGCTCCTGTCCGGGGCGGTCGGGCTGCTCGTCTTCCTCATCCTCTTCCAACAGGCGTTGCTCGGGGGGCTCATCACGAGTTTCATCGGCGCGGTCGACAACCAGGACTCGCCCGTTCTCGTGTTCAACGATCAGGCCCGCCGCAACGTGGAAGGCAGCTTCCTCCTCCCCGATCAGATCGAAGCCATCGGTCAGGTCGACGGCGTGGCCGCGTCGGCGCCCATCGGTGAGGCGACATACACCGTCGAGGCCGGAGGCGAGCTGGTCGACGGCGTCCTGTTCGGATACCCGGTCGACGGTGACGGAGATGACACCTTGGGCGCACCGACGAGCCTGATCGAGGGTCGGCTCCCGGAACGCCCGGGCGAGGCCGTCGCCAGCGCGGCCGACGCCGACGACGGATTCGACGTGGGTGACGTGATCCGCATCGCCGCCGATGGCGGGCCCGAGATCGAGGTCGTGGGGCTGGGGGAGGATCTGCGGTGGAGCGTGGCGCCCACCCTGTTCGTCGACTACTCCACCTTCGAGGATGCCCAGCGAGCCGCAAACCCGGAGGCGGACGTCGTGTTCCCGTCGCTGGTCGCCGTACGGCCGGCCGACGGCGTCGATCCCTCCGACCTCACCGGGCGCATCGACTCGGCCGTCGAAGGGGTGGAAGCCCTCACCAACACCGAAGCGGTCGAATCGAGTCCCGGCGTGGCAGCCGTGAACCAGTCGTTCCAGATCATCCTCGCGCTCGCCTTCGGCGTCGTGACCCTGGTCGTCGCGTTCTTCTTCCTGATCCTCACCGTGCAGAAGGCCAAGGCGCTCACCTTGCTGCGGGCCATCGGCGCACCCTCCAGCTACCTGGTGCGCAACCTCGTCGTCCAGATCGTGGGCGTCATGGCCGCCGGCATCGCGGTCGGCATCGGACTCGTCCTCGCCGTTGCATCGGCCACGGCGGGGGGCGCCATCGAGGTCGAACTGGTACCGGGGACGGTGCTCCCGACCGTGGCCGGGCTCACCGTGCTCGCGCTCATCGGCGGGCTGGGTGCGATACGTCGGGTGCTGGGCATCGATCCGATCCGGGCCACGGCCAACACCGGGGCCGAGTTGTCGTGAGGCCGTCGTGAGGCTGGCGTTCCGAGAGCTGATCCGTCGTCCGGGCCGATTCGGCGTGGTCGGCGGTGCCCTGACCGTCCTCGTGCTGCTGCTCCTCTTCCTCGGCGGGCTGCTCGACGGGCTCTACCTCAACTCCACCGGGGCGGTCCGCACGCTCGATGCCGACGGCATCGTGTACTCCGACGACGCCCGGCAGTCGTTCCTGCGCTCGGAGATCACGCCCGAGGTGCGGGCCGAGGTGGAGGCGATCGACGGGGTGGTCGAGGTCGGTGGTCTCGGCTTCACACTGCTCGGCGTGCAGATCCCCGGCGTCGAAGACATCGCTGACGCAGCCATCGTGGGCTACGAGCTCGCATCGGGTGAGCTCCCGGAACCGCCAGGGCCGGGCGAGGTCTGGGCCGACCGCCAGCTGGCCGATGACGGCGCGGTCGAGGGCGACGAGGTGCTCGTGGGCCCGGCCGAGGTGCCGTTGACCATCGTCGGCTTCGTGGACGACACCAACTACCTCCAGCAGGCCGGGCTCTGGGTGGAGCCGGCCACCTGGCGCGCCGTGCTGGCCGAGAACCGGCCCGACGTGGTGCTGGCCGACGGGTCATTCCAATCGCTCGTGGTGCGGGTCGCCGACGAGGCTGACGTCCCCGCTGTGCTGGACCACATCGACGAGACCACCGGGTCGACCGAGACCCTCGACTCCTCCGGGGCCATCGGTGCCATCCCGGGCATCACCGAGCAGAACGCCACCTTCACCGCCGTCATCGGGGTGACGGTCTTCGTGGCCGGCCTCGTCGTCGCTCTCTTCTTCGCCCTGCTCACCCTCGAACGCCTCGGCCTGTACGCCGTGCTGAAGGCTGTCGGCGGTTCGTCGCGGACCCTCACCGCAGGTGTCGTCGCGCAGGCCGTGGTCGTGGCTGCGGGAGCGTTCGTGCTCGGCGGCCTGCTCACCTACGGGCTCCTGCAGATCGTCCCCGAGGGCATCCCCCTCCAGCTGGAGCCGTCGCGCGCCCTCTCGACCCTGGCCAGTGTCACCGTGGCGGCCGTCGTCGGCGCCCTCGTGTCGCTTCGTCGCATCATCCGCATCGACCCGGCGTCGGCCATCGGCGCCGGCGCATGACCAGATCGGAACCGTCCGTGTCCTCCGCCCCCGCCCTGCAGCTCACCGACGTGCGCAAGACGTACCGATCGGGCGAGGACGAGGTCGTTGCCCTCGACCACGCCACGCTCGAGGTGGGTCGTGACGAACTCGTCGCCCTGGTCGGACCGTCCGGGTCGGGCAAGACCACGTTGCTGTCCATCGCCGGAGCCCTGCTCGCGCCGACCGAGGGCGAGGTCCGGGTGAGCGACGCCGACATCGGCGGGCTCTCGGACAAGGCCCGGACCTCCTTTCGCGGTCGCGAGATCGGCTTCGTGTTCCAGGCCGTGAACCTGGTCCCATTCCTCACCGCGCGCGAGAACCTGCTCGTCGTGGCCGAGATGAACGGCAACCTCGACAAGACGGCCAAGTCGCGCGCCGACCAGCTCCTCGACGACCTCGGTCTCGGCCATCGCTCCGGCAACCAGCCCGGCGAGCTCTCGGGCGGCGAACGCCAGCGGGTCGCCATCGGCCGGGCTCTGATGAACGAGCCCAGCCTCGTGCTCTTCGACGAGCCCACGTCGTCGTTGGACACCGAGCTGGGCGAGCAGGTGATGGACCTCATCCGCCGGGAGGTCAAGGAACGGGGTGTGGGCGGCATCATCGTGACCCACGACACCCGCATGACCAGCCACGCCGACCGCACCATCGAGATCGTCGACGGCCGACTCTCGGCCTGAGCACCACCCGGGAACGATCTGGCAGGCGCTGCGAAACATCGGCCGGACCCCACTACGTACGATGCCCGTATGAGCGCAAACGCTGGTCGAGATGCAGGTCTCGTGTCCGCACCCGAGACGGTGGCGGTCGAGTTCCTCGAGGCGCTGGCCGAGGTCGACCTCGACCGGGCCCTCGACCTCGTCGCCGAGGACCTCGCCTACACCAACGTGGGACTCCCGACCCTGCACGGTCGCGGGCGGCTCGAGCAGGCGTTCCGGCCGATGCTCCAGCGGTTCGGCTTCCGGGTCCACTTCCACCACGTCGCCACCGAGGGAAACGTCGTGCTGACCGAACGCACAGACGCGCTGGTGCTCGGTCCGGTGGTGTGGCAGTTCTGGGTGTACGGCCGGTTCGAGATCGTCGACGGACAGATCGCCGTGTGGCGGGACAGCTTCGACTACGTGGATGTCACCGTCGGCCTCGTGCGGGGCCTCATCGGGGTGAAGTGGCCGGGCGCCCAGCGGCGTTGGCCGACGGACTGAACCATGCGGACCCCGAGAACGTGACCCCTCAGCTCTCCATCCAGTTGCGGACGTTCTCGGAGGATGCGCCGACTGACGGGTGGCGCTCGCTGATCGCCGCGGCACGAGCCGCCGACGCTGCCGGCGTCGACCGCATCGTGGTGTCCGACCACGTCGTCATGGGCGAGCACCTCGAGGCCTACGGCGACCCGTCCCGAGGGGGCAGCAGAGGCGGGCGCCAGCCGACCGGACCGGACGGGCACTGGCTCGATCCCCTGGCAGTGCTGGCACATCTCGCCGCGGTGACCGGCCAGGTCCGGTTGGGCACGAACATCCTCATCGCTGCGCTGCGCCGCCCGGCCGTGCTGGCCGGCCAGTGCTCGACGATCGACGTACTCTCCGGGGGGCGTCTCGACCTGGGCGTGGGGGTCGGTTGGCAGGCCGAGGAGTACGAGGCCGCCGGGCTCGACTTCACCCAGCGGGGCCGCTTGCTCGACCACACGCTCGAGGTCTGCACCACGCTGTGGACGGAGCCGGTGGCCGATCACGCCTCGGACGAGTTGCACTTCGAGCGGATCCACCAGATGCCCAAACCGATGGCGTCCGGTGGCGTGCCGGTCTGGGTGAGCGGCACGGTGAACCCCGCCTCGATGCGCCGACTGGCCCGCTTCGGAATCGGCTGGATCCCATGGGGTGCCGACGCCGCCGACCCCGTGGCCGGCATCGCCCGCATGCGCGAGGCGGTGGCCAGACACGGGCGTGACCCCGAGGAATTGGGCGTGGTCGGGACGTTGCGGGTGTCCGAGGACGAGGTCGGTCGTCCCGGCATCGAGGCGGCGATGGCAGGCGTGGGGCCGCTCGTGGAAGCCGGAATCACCGACGTCCGTCTCGGGGTGGGAGTGCCCGACGATGCCCAGCAGGCAGCCGATCTGCTCGGCCGCGCCGTCACAGCATTCCGGGCCGCCACCGCCTGACGTCGTCAGCTCTCGGGTCACCACAGTCGTCGGGTGAGCACAGCAGACTCCGTGGGATGCGCAACACCGAGCCCGGTCCATCGCCGTCGACGACCCGTCGGTCGGCGCCGTGGCAGCTCGCCGCCGCCTCGGCCATCGGGTACGCGGCCGGTCTCGTGCCGTCGGCATCGCTGGCCGCTCGGGCCGCGAGCGGTGGCCAGGTCGATCTGCGCGCCGCCGGCACCGGGAACCCGGGTGGTGCCAACGCCGCCGTGGTGCTGGGCCGGCGCTGGGGGTACGGGGTGATGGCCGCAGACATCGCCAAGGGTGCGGTCGCCTGCCGGGTCGGACGGCGGCTCGCCGGCGACGCCGGCCAGCACGTGGCGGGGGTCGCTGCCGTCGTCGGGCACTGCTACCCGGTGACGCACGGGTTCAACGGCGGCAAGGGCGTGGCCACCAGCGTCGGGCAGTGCTTGGCGACGCTCCCGGCCTACGTCCCCATCGACCTGGGCGTGGCGACGGCAGTCGCGGCCGGGCCATGGCGTGACCGCGCGTTCCCGGCGACCATGGTGGCGTCGGCGACCTGGGTCGCCGCCAGCCTGCTGTGGTGGCGGCGACAGCTTCCCAACGCCTGGGGCGGGTCCGTCACGCTCGGCCACGCGGTCGCCGCCGCGGCGAGCAGCGGGATCATCGCCACGCGGTTCCTCGCGGGTCGACGCTCGTGACCCGCATCTGTTGCGGCTCCGGTGCGATCGCCGACTGTGTTGCTGCTGTGTCCACTCGTGTGGACCGTTGTCGTCGGCCTCCCCCACGTCCGCTCAGGGCTCGCACGAGGGTGAGGAACACGACGGTGGCGACGACGAGTGCCGTGGCGATCTGCGACCGGGGGTCTCTGGCGTCGGTTCCGGCGGTGATGAGGTGGAAGGTGGCGAGCCAGAACGCGACGTAGCTGGAGAGGTGGATGCCTCGCCAGAGACGACGGGGTAGGCGGCGCATGAGCAGCGAGCTGACCTCGACGGCGGCCAGGAGGTACATGGCGATGACGCCGAGGGCGACGGGGCCGGTTCGCCAGTCGGATGCGAACGGGATGAGGAGGTCGGCGGCGCCGAAGTGGATGTAGTTGTCGGCGACCAGTCCGACGATGTGGAGACCGGTGAATGCGACGGCGGTTCCTGCGAGGAAGCGGTGGAGGTCGAGGATCCATGCGGGCCTGGGGCGCCCGTTGGTGAGCCTGGTGCTCAGGAGCAGACCGGAGACGACGGAGGTCGTGACGAGGGCCCAGGCGACGTAGCCGGTGGCTCGTGCGACGTACCACCAGGTCTGCGGGTTCATTGCAGGGTCGCTTCGAGGTCGGGGGTTGCGTGGCGGATGCCGTCGGAGGTGACGACGACGGCGTGAAGGTCGTCGATCTCGTGGAGCCCAGCGGGTCCGGTGAGGAACAGCGCTTTGGTGAGTGCTTCGGCCCACCAGGCTTCGCCGGCGACAACTGTCACCGCGACGACCTCGGTCTGGGCGGGGCAGCCGGTGGTGGGGTCGATGAGGTGGTGGGCTTCGCCTGCGGTTGTCTGCCAGCGGCGCAGGAGCCGCGAGCTGGTGGCCACGGCGCCTTCGGGCATGGCGAGGCGGAGCAGCTCGTGGCCCGGGCGGATCGGGTCGTCGACGGTGACAGCCCAGCCGTCGGGGATTGGTGCTCGGCCGATGGCCCGGAGATCGCCGCCGAGATTGACGAGCGCACCGTCGGCGCCGCTGGCGAGCAGCAGCTGGGCGGTGAGATCTGCTGCGAGTCCCTTGCCGATGCCGCCGGGATCGACGGTGACGCCGTCAGGAAGGGTGACCGCGTTGCAGCCGGCGATCAGGTCGATGTCGGCGGGGCCGGGCGCGGGCTCGATGGCGACGGCCGCGGGGCTGATGGCGCAAGCGACGTCGGTGAAGTCGCAGTCGTAGCCGTGAGCGGCGAGCGCGGGGCCGACGGTGGGGTCGAACCGGCCGGTGGTGGCGTGCCAGGCGGCGACGGCCCGGGTGACGAGCGTGAAGGTGTCTGACGACACGACGACCGGTCGGCCGGGGTTGCGGTTCAGCGCGCTGATCTCGCTGTCGTCGAGGAAACGGCTCCAGCGGTGCTCGAGGTCGCGGACCCGTTGCTCGGCGACGTGCAACAGATTCGGGGCGCCGCCGACGAGGGCCACGTGGACGTCGGTGCCCATCGCACGGAAGCGGGTCTCGATGAGTGGTTCGACGCTCGTGCGCATGGTCGTCAGCTTCCCTGGCTCGTGGCGACCGGTGCGGCGGTCGTGGGCGCGACCTGCGGGGCGGCGATCGCGGTGCCGGGCGCTGCTGCGGTTCTACGGATGACGATCACCGTGGGCGACGAGGGGGCATCGACCGTGGCCGTGTTCACAGCGTCGGTGGTCGGGCTGGCTGTGTGGGCCATCGCCCCCATGAGACCGAGAGCGGCGGCGGCGCTGAGGCTGCCGGCGAGGATTCGACCTCCCGTTGCGGCGTGGCGGCGGCGAACGCGCCGTCTCCCATCAGTCGTCATCCTCGGCGCCTTCGTACTCGTCGTGGTCGTCGGCTTCGTCGTGTTCGTCCTCGTCGTGGTCGTCGTCCCGGTAGCCGCTCGTCGCCGATGCCGTGACGGGCTGGGGGTTCGCGGACGGCACCAGCGTCGCGGTCACCGGGGTGGCGGGGTCGTCGACGTAGACGGTGATCGGTGGGTTGGTCGTGGCGTCGACAGGGCTGATCTGACCGACGATGCCGTCACCGCCGGCGCCGACGATGCCAGAGTTGAGGGCGATCCCGGCGGCGCCGGCAAGCAGGGTGAACGAGACGGCTGCTGCGGTCGTGATTGCCTTGCGTCGTTCCATCGTGTGTGCTCCTTGGCTCCTGGAACTGCGGGGTTCCTGTGACGCCGACAGTACGGAGGAGTCGATGAGCGCCCGCTCAACCCGAGGTGAGCGTCGGGTAAAGGTTCCGCTCCTCATCGGGGCGCTCAGGGCCGGCGCTTTGTCCGGGTGGCGGCGCAGCGCGTTGCAGGGTGACGACGGCGTCCAGACCCACGCCATCTCGTCTGGGTTCGAGGCGCGCGCTGCCGCCACTGTTTCCGGCGAGCTGGGCGACGATGGCAAGACCGAGCCCGAACCCGGTGCCGCTGCGGTCGCTGCGATCGAGGTTTGACTGCCAGAACCGTTCGAACGCGTGGTTTCGCGTGTCGGGGTCCATGCCCGGCCCCTGGTCGAGGACGTGCACGTCGACGGTGTCGCCCACGTGGTCGGCGCGGACGAGGATCTCGGTGTTGTCGGGCACTGCCTCCAGGGCGTTGGAGATCAGGTTGTCGAGGATCTGCTCGACCGCGCCAGCAAGGGCCAGGACCCACAGATCCGATGGGCACTCGCTGGCGAGTCGAACTGCCTGGTCGGCGCCGACGGGTGCCCAGGCGTCGACCCGTTCGGCAACCGCTGCGGTGAGGTCGACGGGGACGGGTTCCACCGCGGCGGCGTCGCTGCGGGCCAGGACGAGGAGCGATTGGACGAGCCGACCGAGGCGGTTCGTCTCCGCGATGGCGGCGTCGAGCTTTGGGCGGGCGGGTTCGGCGACATGGGGAGCGAGCGTGTCCAGCCGGAGGCGCAGCGCCGTGAGAGGTGTGCGCAGCTGGTGGGACGCGTCAGCCACGAACCGACGCTGGGACTCGATGATCTGGGCAAGCTGTTCGGCGGTCGTGTTGAACGTCTCGGCGAGGTCGCGGAGCTCGGGTGGGCCGTCATCGGGGTCGACGCGCACGTCGAGCTCGCCGGCTGCGAGGCGCGCCGAGGCGCGCTGGAGGCGGCGGACCGGTCGGGTGACGCCACTGGCGAACATCAGTCCGACGGCGGCGACGAGAGCAAGGACGACCGCAGACAGGAGCCCGAGGCGAAGCCACGTGGAGCGGATGAGCGCGTCCACGGTCGAGGTGGGGTACGTGATCCGTACAGCACCGTGGACACTCCCACCGGACGCGACCGGCACGGCCACGTACAGCAGGCCCGTGCCCAGTGTCTCCGAGGGGCGGGTCCCGCTGCTGCGGTGCCCGTCGAGGGCGGCGACGATCTCCGGGCGAGTGGAGAAGTCGCGGGGAGGAGCGTCAGGAGCGTCGGAGTCGGCGACGCTCAGACCATCGATGCCGACGACGATGATGCGCCCGCCGGTGCCGCGATAGTCGGCGAGTGTCGTGTCGATGGACGGCGCGGTACCGGCTTCCAGGTCGTCCTCGACGAGGGACCCCACGGCTTGCGCGTCGTGTTCGATGTCGTAGGTCAGCCGGCTCTGTTCCCGGTCTGCAAAGACTCGGCCGAGCGGGACGACGACCACGGCGAGGGTCAGGGCGGTGATCGTCAGGTAGGTGACGAGGAGCCGGCGGGCCATCGGTTCATCCGGGCGGGTCGAGGCGGTAGCCGACGTTGCGCAACGTCGTGATCAGGTCGAGAGAACCGAGCTTGCGGCGCAGCGCAGCGATGTGCACGTCGAGAGTCTTGGTCGGGCCCCACCAGTGCTCGTCCCACACGCTGGCGATGATGTCCTCGCGGCTGCGGGCCTGCCCCGGCGTCTCGGCGAGGTGGGCGAGGAGGTCGAACTCCTTCGGCGTGAGGTCGACTTCCCCACCATCGAGATGGACGCGGCGTGCGCCCCGGTCGATCTGCAGCGGGCCGAGCTGCTGGACGGTCGGCATCGCGTGCGCTGGCCGTCCGGTGCGGCGCTGCACGGCGCGTATCCTTGCGACGAGCTCCCGGAACCCGAACGGCTTCACCACGTAGTCGTCAGCGCCGATCTCCAGGAGCCGGACTCGGTCGAGCTCGTCCTCGCGGGCGGTGACGACGATGATCGGCACGTCGGTCCGAGCGCGGATGCGGCGGCACACCTCGCCGCCGTCGAGATCGGGGAGACCGAGATCCAACAGGACGAAGTCCGCCGTCTCGGCGGCCATCACCCCCTCGGCACCAGTTCGAACCCGGGTCGCGACGAAGCCTTCGAGCTCGAGTCCTTCGACGAGGGGAATGCTGATCGTGTCGTCGTCTTCGACCACGAGTACCGCAGTCGCGTTGCCCGGCGCCGTCGGCGCGGCGTGCGAGGTCGAGATCGGCATGCTCATCCCGTCACGGTCCCACGGTCCCACGGATACGAGGAGGGCCGAAGGACCCGAATCAACCGCCGAACGCCTGCGTCTCAGACGTCAAACCTTCAGAGCTCGACCTGCATGCCGACGGTCATCGTTCGTTCGGGTGGGAGGTGGAAGTAGTTGGCCGCGCTGGTGGCGTTCCGACTCATGAACGCGAACAGGTGCTCGCGCCACCGGGCCATCCCTGGCCGGTCGGTGACGACGAGTGACTCGGCGCCGAGGAAGTAGGTGGTGTGGTCGGGGTCGAGTCCGAGCCGGGTGGCGCTGCCCTCGGTGAGACCCCGGGGGATGTGGGGTTCTTCCATGAAGCCGTAGTGGAGGACGACGCTCAAGACGCCGTGCCCCCGATCGGTGACGGTGGCCCGCGCCGCGGGATGGACGCGCGGGATGTCCTCGGTGGTGACGGCGGCGACGATGACCCGTTCGTGCAGCACATCGTTGTGGCGGTGGTTGGCGATGAGGGCAGGCGGAGTCATGTCGGGAACGGAGAACAGGAACACGCCGGTGCCGGCCACACGGGTGGGGACGCCGTTGGCGAAGACGCTGTCGAGAAACGTCGTCAGCGGCAGCTGTGCGCGACGGATGCGGTCCCCGAGGATCTGGCGGCCGGTGCGCCAGGTGGTGAGCAGCGTGAGGACGACGGCGCCGATCACGAGGGGGAACCAGCCGCCGTGAGGGATCTTGAAGATGTTCGCGCCGAAGAACGCGAGGTCCACGACGAGGAACGCTCCACAGAGTGCGGCGACGGTGCGGAAGGGCCAACGGAAGCGTTCGCGGGCGACCACGTAGAACAGCAGCGTGGTGATGATCATGGTCATGGTCACGGCGACTCCATAGGCAGCGGCAAGCGCTGTCGAGGAACGGAATCCGAGGACCAGGCCGAGACAGGCGATCATGAGGGCCCAGTTGATGGCGGGGATGTAGACCTGGCCGAAGGCGCTCGCCGACGTGTGGACGATGCGCATTCGGGGCGCGTAGCCGAGCTGGACGGCCTGCATGGTGAGCGAGAAGGCTCCGGAGATGAGCGCCTGCGAGGCGATGATCGTGGCGAGCGTGGCCAGGACGACGAGGGGGATGACGAAGTTGTTGGGCACGAGTCGGTAGAAGGGGTTCTCGATCGCGTCCGGTTCGGCGAGGAGCAGGGCGCCCTGGCCGAAGTAGTTCAGCAGGAGCCCCGGCAGGACGAGCCCGAACCAGCCGATCTGGATGGGGCGCCGGCCGAAGTGGCCCATGTCGGCATAGAGCGCCTCGCCGCCGGTGACCACGAGGAACACCGAGCCGAGCGCGAGGAAACCCTTGAACCCGTTCTGACCGAAGAACGCGATCCCGTAGACGGGGTTCAGGGCCCGGAACACACTGGGTTCGTCCACGATGTGCACCAGCCCGAGCATGGCGAGGATCGAGAACCAGACGACCATCACCGGTCCGAACAGCTTGCCGATGCTGGCGGTCCCCCGCCGCTGCACACTGAAGAGGCCGATCAGGATCAGGCAGGAGATCGGGATGACCCAGTGCTCGAACCGATCGGTGGCGACCTCGGTCCCCTCGACAGCGGAGAGCACGGAGATCGCCGGCGTGATCATGCCGTCGCCGTAGAGCAGGGCCGTGCCGAACAATCCGACGAGGATCAGCACGAACCGGCCCCGGCGCCGGCGCCGCTGGTGACCATCGGGGGTGATGAGCGACGTGAGGGCGAGGATCCCGCCTTCACCGTCGTTGTCCGCCCGCATGACGAAGACGAGGTACTTGATCGAGATGACGATGATCAACGACCAGAAGATCAACGACAGGACCCCGAGAACGTTGTCCGGCGACACGAGCAGCGAATGACCTGGTCCGTCGAGTGTCTCGCGCAGCGCATACAGCGGGCTGGTGCCGATGTCGCCGTAGACCACGCCGAGGGCCACGAGGGAAAGCGTCCCGAGGGGTGGGCCGGAGCCATGGGAGCTCGTCACGTCAGGTCCTCGTCGATCTCGAGCCGGTCCTCGACGCACGCTTCCTCGGTGGTGCGACCCCACACGCTGATCTCGTCATGCTGACCGACGGCGCTCTCACACTGTGGGACGCTCGTCCGGCGAGCACAAGGGGCGAGGATGCGCCGGCCAACGCCGGTCGCCCCGTCTGTGGGACAACCGTCGCCGACCCACCGCAGGACTTCGATCTGGGCGAGCGTCAGCGTCTTCGTACACCTCGTCGTCAGGGCCGACGACCTCGTTCCACCGGTTGATCAGAATGCTGTCGAGGCGAGACTGGGTCTCGTCGTCGGCGGCGGCTCGAAGCGGCGCCAGACCAGCCGCATGGGCGCGACC